>DATDGY010000308.1:0-8848 GCA_036521855.1 Candidatus Angelobacter sp. | reverse complement strand
CAATCTTTTTTTGGCGACGCCAACGCTTGATTTGCTTTTCGCGTCCGATCGCAGCATTCAATCCTGATAGTTTTCGTAGTAAACCAAGCGATGGCACTGGTATTTCTTGGTGAAGCCCTCAATCGAATCGTATTTATGTTGATGGATGCGCTGATCGAAAAATCCGGTGATGCCGACATACAGGGTACCAGACCGGCTGGAAAGGATATAAACCCAGAATTTGTAATACAGACCGTCGCGCACGCGGAGAAGAGTAGCACAGACGATTTCGGTAGAACACCTCGTATCGGTATGGCAGAGGACACATCCTCGGGATCTCTCCACTCGCCCTCAGTCGCATTCGCTCCTTCGTGCTCGGTCGAGATGACAGCTTACCGCGGCGTGCCCGCGTTCCCAGCTAGTCTGCTGAAGAAGCCGCGCTTTTCGGTTTCCAGTCGTCGTCGAATCCCCAGCTGAGCCAAGAAAGAAAATTCGCGCCAGTCGCATTCATTTCTGGCCTCGTTTGCCGCGCTTCTCCTGGCGAGCTTCCGAGATCAACTGTTCTATGTCGTCCTCGCGGATATTCAGCGCCCGTGCCCGGGTCCGACCGTAGGCATTGGTTTCTTCCCACCACTGCCGGCGCTCGTAATAGCGGAGGGCTTCACGCACTAACTCGCTCATGGTACGGTTTTCCCGTTTCGCCAGCCTCTCCGCCCGTGAGAGCATCTCCGGGGGCAAGGTAACGGACAGGGTTTTCGTGGTGCGCATAACAAGAGTGTAGCATGACTAAGCATGGCTAAGCATGACTAAGCAGGGCTGAGCAGGATTAAGCATGACCAATACTAACCCGAGGACGCGGCGCCTCGAAATCTTTTTGGCAAGAACCGCTCCGTCCGGCGTTCCTTGCATAGCTATGATCCTGGCCAGACGCACTGTTTGTGTGGCGATACTGTTCCTAGCGACAACCGGGGGCTTCGCTCAGGACTCCCGTGAGCCGCCGACCCAGCAACCCACTTTTCGCACGCAATCGACCGTCGTGCTGACGCCGGCGCTGGTCGAGAACAAGAAAGGCGGGATCGTCTACGGCCTGCAGGCCAAGGACTTCATCATCGAAGACGATGGCATTGAGCAAGCGGTCCGCCTCGATGAAGCTCCCGAGTCCCCGCCCATCTCGCTGGTGATTGCCATTCAGCTCGGACGAACGATGACCGCCGAGTGGGGCCGCGTTCGTACGCTGGGCATGATGCTCGACCCCATCCTCAGCTCGGGCCGCAACCGCGCCGCCATTGTCACTTTTGACAGCGCGGTCGAGTTGAAACGCGGTTTTACCAGCAACGGGGCGCTCATTGCCGAAGATATCAAGTGGCTGCGGCCGGGCGATGACGAGGCGGCCATTCTCGATGCTGTCGGGTACTCGGTGGCGCTGCTGAAGCAAGAGCCCAAAGAACGCCAGCGGGTGTTGTTGCTGGTGAGCGAGACCCGCGATCATGGCAGCCACGTGGTTACCTATGAAGACACGGTGCGAGCCATCGCCGACAGCAATACGCTGGTTTACACGCTGTCCTTCTCGCCTTCGCTTTCCAATGTTCTGGATACCCTCCGCGGCAACACCGGGAAGCAGGTCCAGCCGCCGCCGCAGGTGGATACTCGTTCCCAGGAGGAAATCATCCGCGGCGATGTCATGCCCGATGGCACGCCCCGGGAAGGCGTTCAGCTGATGGAGCTGGTCAAGATGGCGGCGCAAGCCATGCGCAAGAACACGCCCAAGACGATCGCGGAAATGACCGGTGGGGAATACGAGCTGTTCACGTCTCGAGCCGCATTTGAGGCGATCATGACCCGGTTTGCCAACCGCCTGCATAACCGGTATCTGCTCAGCTTTGAGCCCAGAGACCCGCATCCTGGATTGCACAAGATCAGCGTGCGATTGCGGACAAAGGAAGACGTGAATATCATTGCCCGGGACAGGTATTGGGCTGACTCACCGCGGGAGTGACGGCTGTGTTGCAGGGCGAGTTTCTCTGGATTGACCTGGCTAGCGCCAGCCGAAGACTGGTCCGACAATGACCCTCAGGAAATAGTGGGTACGAAGGAGCAGGAAGACGGCAACCCAGGCAGAGCGGGCCACCCAATTGGGCCAACTCATGCGCGCACGTTTTGTGGTCATTGCGGTCCTCCCAGAGCCTGGTCCAACTTGTCGATGGCGTCACGCAGCGAACCTAATCCCAGGAATTCCTCGCCGGCGCCGGCGCTGATCTCGGAAGCCAACTGCTGGGCCAGACGGGTCGCCAGCCGGATGCGCTCTTCCATCAGCACCAAGGAAAGGGCCTTGGCGTCGCCTTCCAGCCACACCTGCACTTGCCAACCGGAGGTGCGCACGCGGTCCACTGCGTGACGGAATTCGCGAAGTACGCGCGCATCCACCCGGCCGGCTTTCAGCAATTGATCCAGCCGGTTGAGCTCGCTGGTGATGCGGGCCACTTGGCCGGAAACCATCTTTCCGTAGGCGTCATGCGCCTCTCGAATGGTTGCGTCTGTCATCTTCTCCCCAATGGTTCATGTACCTGGTACATGTACGGTAGTACACCCCTAAGCCTGTGGGAAGGTGTCTTTGGTAACCGTGAAGGAGGGTCCAAGAACCGTGCTCACATACGGCCCTTCTGGCTTGTCTTCCTGCGGTCAAGGCTTGGTATTGCTCCCTCTTTCACAGGCATCTAACATGGCATGCAGGCGAATGGGCTGGCAAAGATGGCCGGATCACGGGCAGACGCCATGACCAGAATTGTTACCATCGAACGAGAGTACGGCAGCGGCGCGGCGGAGATCGCCCAGAAGCTGGCGGCACGGCTGGGCTGGAAGCTCTGGGACCAGGAACTGACCCGGGAGATCGCTCGCGTGGCCCATTGCCATCAGTCGGCGGTGGAGCAAAAGGAGGAACGCCGCGATTCGCTCTACTATCGCCTGCTCAAATCGTTTGCTCGGGGAAGTTACGAAGGCAGCGTTAACATGGATGACCCCCTGCAACTTCTCGATGCGGACAGCATCGTGCGCGTCTCCGAGCGCGTGGTGCGCCGGGCGGCTGACGAGGGCAACTGCGTGATCGTGGGCCGCGGGTCGCAACATTTTCTCCAGGACCGCGCGGATACGCTGCGCTTCTTTCTCTATGCCCCCAAGGCCGATAAGGTTCGGCGTCTTCAGGCGCAAGGCAACAAAGAGAAAGAGGCGGAAGCCCTGGTGGACACCGTGGACCGCGAGCGCGCCGCCTTTATCAAGCAGTATTTCAACGTAGACTGGCCAAACCGTCAGGTGTACCACGCCATGCTCAATACTGCCGCCGGTGACGAGGCTGTGGTCCGCGCCATGATGAGCTTTGTGGATCGACATTCCAATCGGTAGGTTTCCAGCACGATCGTCACACCTGGTTCTTTGCGAACGAGAAGGGTTCATCCTCAACAACAGGCCGCTGGCTTCGACTTCACGCAGCCTCCGCTTGTTGAGCCAGAGGCAGGACCAGTGAGAAACGCGTGTGGCCGTTGTTTTGGCCGTATTCCAGTTTTCCCCCATGTTCTTCTGCAATGGTTTTCGACAGGCTGAGCCCCAGGCCTGTGCCTTTGCCAACTTCCTTGGTGGTGAAGAACGGCTCCATGATGCGGGAACGGAGTTCAGGCGGAATGCCCGGCCCGTTGTCAATGACCGAGATGGCCACCGAGTCAGCGTACGTTCCCACTTCGATCTTCACCCACCGGTCTCCTTCTTTCTCCACGACGGCGTCAAAAGCGTTCTGCAGCAGGTTAAGGAGGGCCTGTGCAATCTGCACCTCGCGGCAGGGAACGGTCAGTTCGGGGATGGACTGGGGCAGAATGAGCCGGACTCCATTCGCTGTAAACCGCGCGCGGCAGATCTCCAGCGTTTCTTCCAGGATCTTGGCCAGCCGCGTGGGGTGGGGAGGGTCCGCGGCGCCTTCGCGAGAGATCTGACGCAGGCTCTTCACGATTTTGGCGATGCGATCGGCGGTATCACGAATGATAGTGCTCTTGCGCGACACCAGGTGTGGCGGTGCTGTACCAGTTTCATCCACCATCTCCTTCAGGTCACTGGCCACGGCGTGAATAATGCTGAGAGGATTGTTGATCTCGTGGGCGATGCCGCCGGCCATCATGCCCAGAGCGGAGAGCCGGGCTGAAGCGATCATCTGGTCCCGGCTGGCCTCGAGCTTCGCCTCCATTTGCTTGCGTCCGGTGACGTCAATAGCAATCCCAACCATGCGGGCCACGTGCCCCTGCTCATCCAGGACGGAACCCGCGGCCACAGACAGATGCCGCACTGAACCGTCCAGTCGGACGATGCGGAACTCCACCGATTCTTGCGCTTTTTCCTGAATCACTCTTTCTGTGGCCTCTCTCACCCTGGCGCGATCGTCCGGGTGGATATGCCGGACGAAGTCCTCATGCCGCACGGGATTGACTTTGGGCATGTCGAACATCTCGAACGAAGCGTCATCCCAGACCTCCAAGTTCGTGCGCAAATCCCAATCCCAGACGCCGATGGATGCAATTTGGGTGGCCAGGGACAGCCGCTCGCTCAATGTGTGCAACTCCTCTTCGGTCCGCTTGCGCTCGGTAACGTCGACTGCAATCCCCACTACGCCGGTCGCGTTGCCACGGTCATCCAGGACCGCACCTCCGGTAACGGAAACATACCGAACAGACCCGTCCCGCCGGATGATGCGAAATTCCACGGAGTCCTGGGTCTTGCCGCGGATGACCGTCTTCAGGAAAGCCTCAACTTTGGCCAGGTCGACGGCGTGGATTCGCCGCGCCCAGTCTTCACGAGCGACCGTGGCTTTCTTGGGGATGTCGAAGATTTCAAACATGGTGTCATCCCAGATCGCCTGATCGGTATGCAGGTTCCAGTCCCAGACGCCCATGGAGGAACTCTTGGCCGCGAGCGATAGCCGTTGCGTGAGGGTGCGCAGTTCATCCTCAGCGCGCTTGCGTTCGGTAATATCCGCCGCAACTCCGACCACGCGAATCACGTTGCCTTGTTGATCCAGGACCGGCCCACCCGCCGCGTAGGTATACCGCACCTCTCCATCCGGACGGATGATGCGAAACTCCATGTATTCGTGCGCCTTTTCCCGGAAGACCCTTTGCACTGCGGCTTCAACCTTGTCCCGGTCATCCGGGTGGACGAGGCGGGCCCACTGCTCATAGGGCAGGGGAACGACTTTAGGGATGCCCGCCATTTCAAACGCCTTGTCGTCCCAAACGAAGCAGTTGGTCAGCGGGTCCCATTCCCACACGCTCATGGAGGCAAATCGGATGGCCTGGGACAACCGCTGGCTCAGGGTGCGCAAGGCTTCCTCGGCATGCTTGCGTTCAGTGATGTCTTCGATCATGCCGATGCTGTAGAGCGGCCGGCCCTGGTCATCGTGAATCGCCGCCGTGGTAACGTTGCCCCACATGATCTCGCCGCTCTTCTTCACATAACGCTTCTCGAGCCTGAGGTGGGGAGCCCCAGTGCTAAACACTTTGTCCACCAGGTCCACGCTGGCTTTGCGATCATCCGGATGAGTGAGGTCGAGCATCGTCATCCGTGTGAGCTCCTCGGCCGAGTAGCCCAGCATGCGGCAGAATGCCGCGTTGGGCCGGGTCAGACGATAGTCCTTGCTCATGAGGATGATACCGAGGGGGCCTTGCTCGAAAATCTCGCGAAAACGCTCCTCGCTCTGCCGCAGCTCCTCCTGTGCCTGCTTGCGTTCGGTGATGTCTTCGATCATGCCCATGCCATAGAGCGGCCTCCCCTGCTGGTCGTGAATCACCGAAGCGGTGACGCTGCCCCAAATGATTTCCCCGCTCTTCTTCAGGTACCGCTTCTCGATCTTGGAAAAGGGACCTTCGGTCTCAAAGAGACGCTCCGTCATGTTCACAGTGGGCCCGCGGTCGTCAGGATGGGTGAAGTCGAGTGCCGTCATCGTAGTAAGTTCCGCTTCCGAATATCCCAGCATGCGGCTCAGGGCCGCGTTGACCTTGATCATGCGGTAATCCTTTCCCATGAGAGTGATCCCGATCGGTCCCTGCTCGAACAGACCGCGGAAGCGCTCCTCGCTCTCGCGCAAGGCCTCCTGTTCCTGCCTGCGATCGGTAATGTCTTCAAGCATGCCGAGGCCGAAGATGGGGCGCCCTTCGTGGTCGCGAAGGATCGTGGCGGTCATGGAGGCCCAGATGATTTCACCGCTCTTCTTTACATAACGCTTTTCCAGTTGGTAGAAGGGAATCTCTCCCTGGAAAAGGCGTTCGGCCAGGCGCGCGCTCTCCTCGCGATCGTCGGGATGGGTGAGGTCGAGCGGATTGATGGCCAGGAGTTCTGCTTCCGAATACCCCGACATCCGGCACAATGAGGGGTTGACTTTAGCCAGCCGGTAGTCCTGTTCAATGAGCGCGAGCCCGAGGGGACTGGTTTCGAATACGCCACGGAAGCGCTCCTCGCTCTCCCGCAATGCCTCTTGCGCCTGCTTGCGCTCGGTGATGTCGCGCACCGCCGCCAGCACCTGTGCTTCGCCTGCCGACTGCAGCGGGCTGAGGGCAACCTCCACCGGAAATTCACTGGCGTCCTTGCGCCGGCCGAGCAGCTCCAGCCCCGCGCCCATGGGCTGCAGGCTGGGATGGACGTAATACCTCTCCCGTTGGGCCCGGCGCAAATCGTGCAGCTGGGTGGGGACTAGGCTTTCGATGGAAGCGCCGATAACCTCGTCCCGTGTGTAGCCAAAGACTCTCTCCACCTGCTGATTCGCTCCCACGATCCGGCCGTCGCGGTTGGTGACCAGTAGCGCGTCCGGCGAAGCCTCGAAGAGCCTCTCAAAGGCCGCTTTGCCTTGTTGCAACTCGCGGTTTCGCTGCGTGGCTTTCAGCGTCACGTGGACAGCAATGGCCACCAGCAGCGCTCCGACAATGCCTCCGGCCAGGACAATGTGTGAGAGCAGCAGCATCTGGCCTTGCTTATGCTGGATGAGCGCCTGCCACATGCCCAGAGCGCCCACCGTCAGCCCCAGTCCTATTCCCAACGGCAACCATGCCGGCAACCTGCCACGGCTTTCCCGTAATGCCATAGCCATGATGCCTGAGCCGAGCAAGAACACGACGGCGCCCGCTTGAATCGAAATGTGTCTAAAGTGCCCCCAGGCGTAAATCAACGTGTGCCCCAAGGAGTAGGACAGAAAAGTAACCAAACCGAACGCAATCAGGATGGAAGCCACGATCCCGGCGATGGCCGAACCGTAGCGGGCCAGCTTCCGGCTGGACATCGCCAGCAAGGCCAGGCCGCCGCCCAGGTAACTGAGCGCGGCCACCGGAGATATGCGCCCCGCAGTCCGCGAGCCATCGTTGATGTAGTCGCTTCCCAAAAGCTGGTCGAATCCCAGGTCCCGATCCAGACCGTATTCAAAAATGACGAAGAGTGCCAGAACAAGCGCAATCGCCGCACAGAAGGCGGCAGCGCGCTTGCGCCCAATCGCCAGGAAAACCAGTGCCGCTCCCAACAGCAATTCCGTCATGGCGCCTTGGCGAGTCAATGGCGGCAGATCGGGTGAGGGCTGGATCAGAGGAAGAAAATGCGCATACCAGGCGGCCAAAACCGCAGCGCCAAAAGCGCTGACCACCACACCGATACTCAGTGCCAGGTATCTTGGCCAATCAGCTCGCCATGGGACCATATCCTCGGAATCCTCGGATCTTCAGTCGCTCCAACGATCCAAACAACTTGCAAGGCGGCAGCTCTGCATCAGGGTACAAACAGCATCAGGGTAAAAACAGCGGCGACTCCGTGGCTGCAAGCTCAGCAGGCCGGGCAGAGAAGCCCCAAGATGCTCCCTTCTCTTCCTTTCACCTGTGCAGTACCCTTTCAAAGGCTTAGATGATGCGGTTTCGGCTGGCGGCTGTGAGCACCTGCCCGAAAATCCGTGCTGGAGGGTGCTGTCCAGCTACGCCAGAAGTTGACGAGCAACCGGCCGATGAATTTTTGCGCTTGTCCGCGCCATGATGGGCTTTGTGGACCGAAATTCCGGCGCTGGAGAAAGTCAGTTCGAGCTTGGCGCCCGTCCGCGGCTTGGTGCCGTCTGAATCACCCAGCAGCACGTAGGCGCCGGCAATGTCCTGCGCGAAGGCCGGCGCGGTGCCGCCTAACGCGGGAGCGCAAAGGGCGACGGCTGCAAGGCAACGCCGGACGAGCCTGCGAAGATCCAAACGCCAGTCAATTCTGTCATCGCCTCCGTAACGTCCCACTAGGGGTTTCCCGGCGGCTTAGGCGTTGCCTGCGGCAGTGTGCCATTGTTGCGGCCGGAGGGCTTGGGTTGTGAACCGCCTTTCAGTCCTGAACGTTGCGCGGTTCCGACTGCGTGAGTACTAGGGCCACGGCCGCTGCCCGTTTGGCCGCTACCCCCGCTAGACCCGGTCGCACTTCCGGCTCCTCCATCGGTGCCGCGACCGCCGCCGGTTTGCGCGCCGCCTCCACTCGACCCAGTTGTACTTCCGGCTCCTCCATCGGTGCCGCGACCGCCGCCGTTTTGGCCCCCACTGCCACTCGATCCGTTCGCAGTGCCGATGGCGCCGCTTTGGCTTCCACCCGCTTTGCTGCCACCACCACTGGCAAGGTTGGCAGTTCCACCATTGCCTCCGTTAGCTCCGTTTACAGTTCCGGAGGTGCCGCCCTGGGTTCCACTCGTCTGGCCGCTGCTATTTGCTCCGTTGGCAGCCCCAGCTCCGCCAATCCCGGGGGCACGGCCGCCAGTCGTTTGACCACCGCTCCCGCTTCTTCCAGTGCCGCCGTCCTGGCCTACACCCATTTTGGCGCCGCCGTTAGCTCCGTTGGCAGC
>DATDGY010000307.1:0-2778 GCA_036521855.1 Candidatus Angelobacter sp. | reverse complement strand
GTTGAAATGCGTCGGGTTTCTTGAGCAGTGTCAGGTGCTTTATGCCCATCGACGCTTCGCCCGCGTCATACAAGCCCGGCTTTAGTGTGGCTCTCGGATCGTTCGCATCCGACCCCTTCATTCCCGGCGGCAGTGCCGGCGCCGGTTGCGGAGCAAATGGATTTCCCCCTTCTTCCTCGGATTCCTGCGCGGGCGGCGTTGCTGCAGGCTTCTGGGCTTGGGTCTGTGACGGAGTTGCAGGCGTCTGCGCCTGCGTCCGGCTCACACCAAAATTGAAAATAAGCGCGGCCCCCAACACACACAGGGTGAGACTGAGCATGCGGTTCATCGTTTCTCCTCTGACGACTTTTTCTCCAACATAGTCTGCATAATCCTGATCTCGGCACGTTGCCCGCTGTCCACATCCGTCGCGAAATTGAACAGCTCGGCATCCTGTCCCGCACCCGCGGTGTCAAACAAATCCTTGACCATTGTCAGCGCGCCACCATGGTGCTGAATCATCCCAGTCAAAAATAAGTGGTCGAACTCGGCGCCTTTCGCCTTCCGCAATGATTCCATCTGCTCCGGCGTAAGCATACCAGGCATAAGAGCCATCGGTTCACGCGACATGTCCATGCCTGGCATTTCTGGCGCCGTCATCGACAGTCGTTCTCCCCGAGCCGCCAGCCACCGCTTCATGAACTGAGTCTCGTCCGACTGTGAGCTGCTGATTCGTGCCCCTAGCGACCGCAGATCCTTGTTCTCTGTATGCGACGCGATCAGCGCCGTCATCTCTACCGCTTGCGAATGATGCATGATCATGCCCTGCATGAACTCCACATCCGCTTGCGACCGCGGCGGCAGCGTGCCCTTCGTTGACGGCGGCAGCGTCCTGCTCGGCCTGCCCGGCGCATCCGGTTGCACTACAACAGGCTTTGCCGGATCAGTCTGCTGCGCGCGCGCAGGGGAGGAAAAGAAACCCGTGGAAACGCCAGCAGCGAGCAGCGCGCCACACAACATTTTGCGCCGATTCCGTTCGATCCGCTTCCATAGTGGCCGAAGGACCGATCCGACGTCCGGCTGCAGATATGGTTTTGAACCAAACCGGACGGAGTAAGCGTGAGTTAGGATTGTGGGTTTTCTCCGGACCTTCGTGTCCCAACCACAGGCGGTCAAAACACTGCACCGATGATCACGCCCGCGTCGCAGCATAGACTAAGAGTGCCGATGATAGCAACGCTTGGCAAGGATGGTTAGTGCTGGCATTTGAAATTACATCACTACAGGGCGGGTCGTTCACCGCTGGACCCCGCCGACTGCGAATAAGGTCATTGGGATCTAGTGTTGTGTCCCGGAAATATGTTCACAAAGTCGTCCGATCTTTTGGAGGATTGAGTCGGCCGTAGCGGTCCAAACAAAGGGGCTCGCTTGGGCATTGTAGGTTTGCACGAAGCGCTCGATTTGCGCCACGAGTTCTTTGACGCTGCCGAAGGTGCCGCGGCGAATGGCCTTCTGAGTGATGATGTGGAACCAGATTTCCACTTGATTCAGCCAGGAAGCATAGGTGGGAGTGAAATGCACTTGCACGCGAGGATGCTCGGCCAGCCAGCGTTGCACACGCGGATGCTTGTGCGTGGCGTAGTTGTCCACGATCAAGTGGACGGCGAGTTCCTTGGGGACGTTGGCCTCGATCTGTTTGAGAAAGTGCAGATACTCTTGATGACGATGGCGGCGCTGGCATCTGCCGATCACCG
This sequence comes from Candidatus Angelobacter sp., assembly GCA_036521855.1. Taxonomy (GTDB): domain Bacteria; phylum Acidobacteriota; class Terriglobia; order Terriglobales; family Acidobacteriaceae; genus Angelobacter. Next base: position 1,045 of record DATDGY010000307.1, on the reverse strand, counting down.
TACCGGTGGCCAAGTTCAGGGCGGCAAACAGCGTTGTTGTGCCATGGCGAACGTAGTTGTGGGTCACGCCTTCGACGTAGCCCAGGCCCATCGGCAGCAGCGGCTGGGTGCGATCCAAGGCTTGAATCTGGCTCTTTTCATCCACGCACAACACCACGGCTTTGTCCGGCGGGTTCAAATACAATCCCACGATATCGCGCACCTTCTCGACAAAGAAGGGATCGGTGGAGAGTTGAAAGTGACGCTGTCGATGCGGCTGGAGACCAAAAGCGCGCCAGATGCGGTGGACTGTGGTTTTCGACAGGCGCGTTTGAGCGGCCAGCGAACGGCAGCTCCAGTGCGTGGCGTCGGGAGGTCTCGCCCGCAGCGTCTTGCGAATCAGCGCCGCAACTCGTTCGTCGCTGATCGAGCGAGGGCGGCCAGTGCGCAACTCACCGTGCAGCCCCTGGAGGCCGTGGTGCAGAAAACGCCTCCTCCAATAGCTTACGGTCACGGGGTTGAGGTGAAGCCGGGCAGCAATGGCTTGGTTACTCATTCCCGAAGCACTCAGCAAAATGATCCGTGCCCTGCGGACCAGACCATGCGGGAGGGTGCGCGAGGCCGCGACGGAGCGCAGCTGCTCGCTTTCCTCCGGGCCCAACAGCAGGGGCGGTTTGGGTCGTCCCATCGGCATAGGCACCTCCATTGTTCCATTGAAGGTGCTCATACCGAAATGTCGAAAGCAAGACTTACGCTAGTTATTTAAGGGACACAACACTAGCAAGGGTTGGAATGCCACGGCCTGCGGCGCAGGGTTGCAACGGACGGTTTGCCCATCAAGTTAATTCCGTATGTACTCGCTGGTCAGCGAATTCTTTACAGTGAGCAGCTGCTTGGGCGTACCTTCGAACATGACCGTGCCGCCCTTCGTGCCGCCTTCGGGGCCCATATCGATGATCCAGTCTGCACTTTTGACCACGCTTGTGTTGTGTTCGATCACAATAACCGTGTTGCCGGCATCCACGAGGCGGTTCATGATCTCGAGCAGGTGACTGATATCTGACAT
>DATDGY010000306.1:0-22656 GCA_036521855.1 Candidatus Angelobacter sp. | reverse complement strand
ATGCTGGCGCCGCCGGGAAATCCCTGACGATCGTGCGCCGCAGACACCATCTGGCCGAAGTCATGCTGAGTCATGCCTTCTTTGGTTGAGAGGTAGGCCGCCTCGTAAGCCGCCAGCGTCACCTGGTTGGCCAGAGTCATGAGTTGTAGCTCATGCGCGCTCTTGATCATGCGGCAGCCCGCCGTTACCGGCGTGGCGCTCGAGATCTGCAACGCTGGCGCAGCCTTGCCGACGCCCTCACTGAACACGTAGCGCACCGTTTCTTCAGCGCCCAGCCGCGCGGATGACAGCCCTCGATCTTTCAATCCTTCCGCAATGCGCTGGTACGGGCTCTCGTCCTCCTGCCACAGCCGCAGCTCGGCGTTGGCGCTGCCCAGGCCGCCGGCAATCTGCTCGCGCGCGCGGTCTTCCTCAAATGCCGGACAAACGTAGAACGCCTCGCCCTTCACCGGCAGGACCAACGCGAAGGTCCGTTCGCTCATGAACCAGCGAATGCCGGTGAAGTACACCAGCGACGTTCCGCCCATCACCATGATGGCATCGAGTTTGTTGTCGGCCATAAACTGGCGCGCTCGCTCCATCCGCCGCCGCCGTTCTTCCACCGTGATCGGTTTGGCCTCGGCCTTCCGAGACTTCAGTTTTGCGATCGGCTCCAGAACCTTCGGCGCCGTTTCTGCCTGTTCGGCCAAGACGCGCCCTGGGCGAGCGACTGTGACAGCAGCGGCGATGCCAGCGGTCTGAAGAAAAGTGCGGCGAGAAGATTTCATTGGGGCTGAGGCTCCTTTTGAGGAATGGATAGAGTACCACCACCCGCCCGCCTACGCGTTCCACCAAGCGGCAACGTCTGCAAGATTCGGGGGTTACGGCGTTCTAGCAGCAGGCCAATAACTCCGGAGGGCTCTTAAGTCTCATGCGACTGTCATCCTTGCTAACCCCTTACGCTTTGAGACGCGTCCAGTCCGCCCTCCCGCCCGTCTCGCTGGAAAACGTCCGTGTGGCCGCCCCGTGCACCGCAAGTTGGGAGCAGATGAACGGCCACGATCGTGTGCGCCATTGCGCCGAGTGCAAGCTCAACGTGTATAACCTCTCCGACATGACTCGCGCGGAAGCCGACCGACTCATCGCCAACCGCGAAGGGCGTTTGTGCATCCGCTTTTACCGCCGTAGCGATGGAACCATCATCACGCGGGACTGCCCCCGAGGATTGCAGGCGATGATACGGGGCGTCTCGCGGATCGCCGGTGCGGCGCTTTCAGCGATGATGGCTGTGATGCCGGTTTACGCCCAGTCGCACGCGCGCTCCAATCCTCCAGACCAAGCCGAGAACAAAGACTCTGAGTTAGGACTGGACGTGACGGTGGTTGATCCGACTGGAGCTCTGGTGCCAAACGCGAAGGTTACTCTCTGCCGCTGCAAGGGCAAGGCCGCCAACGACACCAGCACCGACGCGAGCGGAGTAGCGCGCTTCCGCAACTTGCCGAAAGGGACCTACGAGATCAATGTGCAAGCGAAGGGATTCAGGAAAAACCAGCAGAACGTGACGATTAAGAAGACGGAACAGCTTCAAGTAAAACTTCAGATCGCTGTACAAACCACCACAATCGAAGTGAAGGCATCCCCGGTTGAAATAATCGGCATTACTACAGTTGGGGTGCTTGCAACCATCGACCAGCCGTTTCCCCCAATGGTCAATTCCCCCGGCCGGCTCGCCCCCCTTCGCAGGTAAGGAGATCAGAGAAGAAGCGGCGCTAGTTTGTTCCGCTCATTGCTTTACCGTCCCTGGCTTGGCTTCAGGCTTCGCAGGCTCCGCTTGTGCTGCGGGCCTCCCCTGCTGCCCGCCTGGTTGATCTGGCGCCGGTTTCGCTGGCATATCGGCTTTGCTGAAGCGAGGCAGCATATCGTCGCGCATGGCCAGTTGATAAAGGGCTGCGGCGACGACGATCGCCGACTTCTTGGCATCGTCCTCGATGATCCGTTCGTAAGTATCGAGGTTGGTGTGCCACGTGTCGCCAAAATACTCGATGGGGTCCTGCCCCAAGCCGATGCCCGGCAAACCGGCCTGGGAAAAAGAAGTGCTGTCCGTCCCGCCCAGGCGGCGGCTCTTGGACGGAATGGCGCCGGCCACGCCCAGATCGGTAAACGGCGCCAGAGCCTGGCGCAGAATGTCGGCATCTTCCGCCGGGCCGAAGACGCTGGCTCCGCGGACGCGTCCGGTACCGGAATCAACGTTGAAGTAGGCCACCAGCTTATCGAACTCGGGCTTCGGGTCTTCAAACGATCCGAAGTGTTGTTTCACATACGCCTGTGACCCGAGCAGGCCTTCTTCTTCTCCGCTCCACAGGGCCACGCGGATGGTGCGCCGCGGCTTCACGCCCAGCGACTTGAGGATGCGCGCGGCTTCCATCATCACCGCACAGCCGATGGCGTTGTCGGTGGCGCCAGTGGCCGAGTGCCAGGAATCCAGGTGTCCGCCCAGCATGATGATTTCGTCTTTTTTGTCGGTGCCGGGAATCTCGGCGACCGTGTTATACGAGGTGTTCCCTTCGGGATAGCTGTGATTGAGGATGTTGAACTCCAGAGTCACCGGAGAGCCATCGGCCAGGATGCGCGCGATCCGTCCGTAATCTTCATTGCGCAGGACCACCGTGGGCACGGCTTTGTCCACGTCATAGGTACGATTCTGGAAGGCGCGAATGTGACCGTTGCCCATGCGGGCATCGTTCACGCGCATGGCGCCGTGGTTGGCCACCAGAAACTTGTCGATGGCTTCATTGATCTGCGCGGCTGTGAGCACACCCGGCGCCGGCGGAGTCTGGCCGCCGCCCGGCCCGCCCCGGCCGAATTGTCCGGCGTTGGGATTCTTGGGATCGTACCGTTCGGCAGCGGCTTTATCGTCCATCCGCCGTGGCGGAACCTCAATCACCACCGGCACAAACTCCGCTTTGCCTACCATCACGATCTTGCCCTTGACCTTGTCTTTGACCGAGTCCAAATATGTGTCCAGGTCGGCCTGTTTGGGCTTGTCCGGAAGAATCATCTGGAAGACCTGGGCTGTGACCGTGCCCTTGGTGCTTGGCGTCCACGCCCAGACTTTGAAGGTCAACTGGTCATGAATGGGAGAGATGATGTACCCGCTGGCCCGCTCGTTCATCCATCCCGGATGCCCGAAATCCCAGGGCTCCAGGTGCGCGTTCGCAAATCCCCAGCTCGTCATCTCTTTGACGGCCCAATCGGCTGCAGCCTTGTGATTGGGCGAGCCGGTCAAGCGCGGACCATAGACATCGGTCAGAAAATGCATGGTGTGCATGATCTGCGAGTGGTCCGTCTCCTCCTGGCGGATCTTCTTGTTGATGTCAGGATCAGCGGCTGACTGCGCGGGTGCTGGAATGTGGCTTACGACGAAGAGCGTGACAAGAATTGCGGCCAACGGCTTGGCTTTGAGCATCAGGATTCTCCAAGTGACAGGCGATTAGCAATGAACAAACGAACAATGAACAGTAAACAGCAAAACTAAGACCCGCATTGTACTGGACTCAACCACCGTCCTACCAAGAGAATCTGCCGTCACACGACGGCTTCTGGGAGTCAGCTTCGCCAGGGGGATACGATGTGGGTAGGCTCTACCACGCGACCGTGCTATTTGACTGAGCCCAAACGCGGTTTCATAATGAAGAGTTTGCCTGTCCAGTTGGTCGGCACAAGGACACGAAGACGGCATGCCCACTAATGTCATCCCGGTCGGGCGCGGCGTACCCCCCTTGCGGGTGGGTCAAGGCCATTCGTTCTTCTGGCGGCGGCTGCACTCTCTCAGCGGAATCGTCCCGGTAGGCGCATTTCTGGTGGAACACTTTATCTCCAATGCTTTCGCCACCAGAGGCCCGACTGCTTACGCCGACCAGGTGAAATTCCTTACTGGCCTGCCCTTTGTTCAGGTGCTGGAGTGGGTAGGGATTTACATCCCGCTGCTGTATCACTCGCTCTACGGCTTTTACATCTGGTTTCGCGGCGAGGCCAACGTGAGCGACTATCCCTGGGCGGGCAACTTCATGTACTCAGCCCAGCGATGGACCGGGGCTATCGCGTTCCTGTACATCGTCTGGCACACCTACACCATGCGCTTCACGTGGATCCACTTGCTTACGAGTCCCGAAGCGGCGTTTCACAAGGTGCAGGCGGAGCTGCTAAACCCGTGGGCGCTGGGTTTCTACGTGATCGGCATCACCGCCGCTTCTTGGCATTTTGGCTATGGCCTGTACCTGTTCTGCGCCAAATGGGGCATCACTGTGAGCGACAGGTCACGCAGGGCCATGAGCGCAGTTTCGGCCTTGGTCGCATTGACCTTTATCGTGGTGGGACTGGCGACAGTTTTATCCTTTTTCCGTCCGCAGTGGCGGGGCACGCCGGCAAAGTTGCCGCCGGCGCAGACTGTGGAAAGCGGGCCCACAGCGATACCATGATCTTCACCGCGGAGACGCAGAGATGCGGAGAAGATCGGTGAAAGAACGGACTGTTAGTGCTGCGTTGCTTTAGTGTCGCGTTGTGATTGTGGAAGAGCGGCCCTTTAGGGCCGCGTTACGAGCTTTTATACACCGGGGCTTTAGCCCTGGAGAGTTGATCATTCATGGCAGCTCCAAAAATTATCGTGATTGGCGGCGGGCTGGCGGGATTGGCGGCCACCATCAAGATCGCCGAGGCCGGCGGCCACGTTGACCTGTTCTCAATCGTCCCGGTCAAGCGCTCGCATTCAGTGTGCGCCCAAGGCGGCATCAACGCCGCCAAGAATCTGAAGGGGGAAGGCGACACCACCTGGCAGCACTTTGACGACACCATCTACGGCGGCGATTTTCTGGCCAACCAGCCACCCGTGAAGGCCATGTGCGAGGGCGCTCCCGCGATCATCGACTTGCTCGACCGCATGGGCGTTCCCTTCAACCGCACGCCGGAAGGCCTGCTCGACTTCCGCCGTTTCGGCGGCACTCTCTACCATCGCACGGCATTTGCAGGCGCCACGACCGGCCAGCAGCTTCTCTACGCGCTCGATGAACAGGTGCGCCGTCATGAAGCCGAAGGACAGGTTACCAAGTTCGAGCATTGGGAGTTCTTGAGCGCGGTACTCGACGGCAATCGCGTTTGCCGGGGCATCTGTGCTATGGACCTGCGTACCATGGAAGTCCGCACCTTCCCCGCCGACGCCATCATCGTGGCCACCGGCGGCATCGGTGCTATCTTCGGCAAATCGACGAACTCCGTGGTCTGCACCGGCTCGGCGCAGTCTGCGCTTTACCAGCAAGGCTGTTTCTACGCTAACGGCGAATTTATCCAGGTGCATCCTACTTGCATCCCAGGCGATGATAAGCTGCGACTGATGTCGGAATCGGCGCGCGGCGAGGGCGGCCGTATATGGGTGCCCAAGAACCAGGGTGACAAGCGCGATTGGAAAGACATCCCCGCGTCCGATCGCTGGTACTTCCTGGAAGAGTGGTATCCCAAGTACGGCAACCTCGTGCCGCGCGACGTAGCCACGCGCGCCATCCACAAAGTGGTTTACGAGTACGACCTGGGCATTGACGGCAAGCCCATGGTCTATCTCGACCTGACCCACATCGATCGCGAGACGCTGGATCGCAAGCTGGAAGGCATTCTGGAAATCTACCAGAAATTTGTAGGCGACGACCCGCGCACCACGCCGATGAAGATTTTTCCCGGCATGCACTACACCATGGGTGGCCTGTGGATCGACTACAAGCAGGCGACGAACATCAAGGGCATCTTTGCTGCCGGGGAGTGTGAGTATGCTTATCATGGCGCCAACCGGCTGGGAGCCAACTCGCTGGTTTCGTGTATCTGGGGCGGGTTCGTAGCCGGACCGCAGGCCATGCTCTACGCCAAGAACAGCGCCAAATCGACGGACGGGGTGAGCAGCACCGTCTTTGACTTAGAAAAGGGACGCCAGGAGGAATTCAACGGTCGCCTGATGACTTCCCGCGGCGACGAGAACCCATTCCGACTCTGGCGCGAACTGGGCGAACTCATGACCAGGAACTGTACTGTTTTGCGCTACAACAAGGCTTTGCAGAACACCGACGCCAAGCTGCTGGAACTGCTCGAGCGCTTCAACCGCATCAATCTGAGCGACAAGAGCCAGTGGGCCAACACTTCATTTGCTTTTACCCGCCAGCTCTACAACATGCTGCAGCTCTCGCGGGTGATTGCCCAGGGCGCGACCCTGCGCAATGAGTCGCGCGGCGCGCATTACAAGCCGGATTTTCCCGATCGCGACGACAAGAACTGGCTTAAGACCACCAAGGCTTATTTCGCCCCGGATGTCGACGAGCCGCGATTTGAGTTTGAGCCGGTGGACATTTCGTTAATTCCGCCGCGGCCACGCCGCTACGACATGGTCAAGTAGGTTCTGAAATCCCGAGCGTAGCGAGGGAGCCCTATGGGCTGAAGGGATGTTAGCGGATCTCAACAAGGGGGCAGAAAGAACTTGGAAGTGGGCCGGGGGCATTTGTCACAATAGCGTTCCCTGGCTTCGCTCGGGAAAAGACAACCATGGCTGAACCACGCAAGCCCAACCCGAACTTCTACAAAGTCATCGCTCTAGTCTTTCTGATCATCGGCGCAGTGCTGATTTGGCAGGCGATGATGCGGCATGAATGGTTCTTCTGGGCCATCGGCATCCTGACGGTCGTCAATGGGTTCATGGCGGGCCTGAAGAGCCTGGTACCGCGGGAGACAAGACGTTAATGGCCCAGACCGTCATCCTCAAAATCAAGCGCCAGGAAAATTCCGGCGCCGCCACGCACTGGGAAGAGTTTGAGCTCACTTGGAAGCCGGGCATGAACGTGATCTCGGCCATGATGGAGATCGCCGCCAATCCCGTCACTCGTTCCGGCCAGCCAACCACGCCGATCACCTACGATTCCAATTGTCTGGAAGAAGTTTGCGGCTCCTGCGCCATGCTCATCAACGGCCGCGCGCGCATGGCCTGCTCGGCCCTAGTGGACAAACTGGAACAACCGATCACTCTCGCGCCGATGAGCAAATTTCCGGTTGTGCGCGACCTGGCGGTGGACCGCAGCGTGCTCTTCGAAAACTTGAAACGCGTGCGAGCCTGGGTCCCCGTTGACGGAACTTACGATCTCGGCCCAGGTCCTCGCGTCCAACCGGTGGACCAGGAACAAGCCTATCCAGTTTCGCGCTGCATTTCCTGCTGTTGCTGCATGGAAGCGTGTCCACAGTTCAACGAGAAAACAGGTTTCGTCGGCGCCGCGACCATCGCCCAGGTCCGCCTGTTCAATCAGCATCCCACGGGCAAGGCGTTGAAACACGAACGACTGCAGGCGCTGATGGGTGATGGCGGCATCCAGGAATGCGGCTTCGCCCAGAACTGTGTGGAAGTCTGTCCTAAAGATATTCCTTTGACCAAAGCCATCTCCGACACCGGACGCGAAGTGTTCAAACAGGCCCTCAAGGATTTCTTCCGCGGGTAAACACTCGCTCTCGTCCAAGCAACAAGGTGCTTCCAGTCTTCAAGAGCCTCTCCCGTGCGAGGTAAGAAAGATGAATCTTGTCACATGAAAGAACACCGGCGCGGAGAAGCAGAGTGAATCCACGCGATCGAGAATCCCGCCATGGCCTTGAATGGTGGCGCCAAAGTCTTTCACGCCGCGGTCGCGCTTGATGGCCGACATGACCAGCCCTCCGGCAAAACCTAGCAGCGTAGCGAGCAGCGCCATACCCAGCGCCAGGAGCGGTGAGAAGGGCGTCATCCACCACAACCCCATGCCGATCAGGCTGGCCGTGGCCACGCCGCCGAGAAAGCCTTCCCAGGTCTTGTTGGGAGAGATCTCGGGAGCGATTTTTCTCTTTCCCAGCAGCTTGCCCCAGACGTACTGAAAGATGTCGCTGAACTGGACCACCATCACCAGAAAGAGCAACAGCTTGGCGCTCTGCCGCTGGTATCCGGGAATCTCCAGGATCAACAACGCCGGCGCGTAGCTCAGGCAGTACACGCAAACCATGAGTCCCCAGTGGATGCGGGCCGCGCGATCGAGAAAGCCTGTGGTCTCGCGCGAGAGCACCAGGCGCATGGGAATGAACAGAAACGCGTAGACCGGAATCATGATGCTGGCCATGCCATACCATTGCTTGTAAAGGATCCAATATTGCAGGGGTGTGAACACGAAGAATGACCACAACAGCGTGCGATGATCGGCGTGCCGGGTGGGAATCAGGCTAATGTACTCACGCAGCGCAAGAAAAGAAATAAAAGCAAACAGCAACAGGGATCCTGAGCTTCCTAACAGCAGCGCCAGGGCGAAGATGCCAATCATGATCCACCAGGCGCGGATACGGGTGTTCAGGTTCTCGACTGACGCTCTTCTTTCTTCGGATTTGACTTGACGGGATAAAAAGAAACCCACCAGGCTGGCGGCGACCAGACCGGCCACTATGCCCTCCACCAACCAAAGCATTTGCCGATCGATTGTCAGGTGCATGCCTGCCATAACCAGTCAAGCGCCACACGCGCCTCTTGAGATAATCTTCGAGTTGGACGGGCTACCACCACCCCACGCCCCTGGCTTCCTGAGCGAGCCTATACCTCAAACCGGCCCGCACTCCAGACAATTCTCCTTTAGGAGCAAAGAAAAGTTCCGCAAGCGGATTGCAAGAGAGAACGCGGGGCATTCAGCCGCAGTTGTGCCGAAACTGACGCCGAAGAGCAAGGCAAGGCCAGCACGTTTTCCTGCCTCAAACCTCCTCCGTCAGATTGCTTCGTCGAATGTTATCTCCCGCAGCATCTTGTCGAGCTGCTGCTGGCCTGCGGCACGCTTCACTGTCAGATCGTCCATCTGCTTGCGCACGGCCTGGAGTTTATCTTCCTGGTCGTTGAGTTCACGCGTGTAGCGCTGCAGCAACGCCTTCTCCTCGGCGCTGCCCTTCAGCGCCTTCATATTTTCCCGCAGGCGCTCCTGGTCCTGGTTGATACCGCCGACCTGCGACTGCCGGTCCTGGATCTCGCGCTCAAAATCCGCGATCTCGTTCTTCTTGGCAACGATTTGCCGCAAAGCCTGTTCCAGTTCCGGCTTGATCGTCCTCTCGTTGAACCAAATTCTGATCTGATCGTCGGTTACGTTGGAAAGAGCCACTGTCCGTCGCAGCTGCTGGACTTCGTCAACTTTGAGTTCGGCAGTCTTGCCCGGCTCCGCCTTGATGCGAAAGCGGTAGAAGGACGCCGAGGTTTCCTCCGGCTTGAGCCCATCCGCCAGTTTCCATCCGGTGCGCACGGGATGTTCAATGACTACATCCCGCGCCTGCACGTCGGTGTTGCGGATGGTATAGCTCTGGTGGTCGCGCTGCTCGCTGGTCTGCACCATCACCCCCTTGGCGATCTTGACGTGGGTGACCGGCCGCGCTTCGACGTTGTCCTTGCGCTCGATCCGGACTGCCTGGTCCACGGCGTAGGAGAGCAGACGGCGCTCATCCGGCTTCAACGGATCGAGGATCCCTTCACCGGCGAAAGCGTTGTCTTCGAGCACGTTGAAGGCGCCGCCATCGAGCGTGAGGCCGCTGGAGTTGGTAAGCCACAGCGCGCGCAACGGCCGCGTGGTTTCGCTGTTCCACAGCGTGACTTTCTCTGCTTTGATGTGCGCGTTGATGATGGGCACCAGGGCGGAGTGGTTCTTGAGGATCGTAACTTTTTCTTTGAGGTTGTATTCAAAGAGATCGCCCATGTCCTGGCCGTAGGCGCCAGCCTGTCCTTTCTCAGCTTCGGCGACGACCTCCACGGTTTCCAGCTTGGCCCGGGGCGGCGCAGATTTGGGCGCAGGGCCACCGAACCCAGCTCCAGTCCCGCCGGGGACTCCACCGATGATGCCGCCGACAACACCCTGGCTTCTCATCATTGGCCCACCTGTCGGCGTCGGGGATGGCGGCGGCAGCGCTACTACGCTATCCTCAGTTTCCATTGTCCCTTCATGCGTCTGCGGCGTGAGCATGGCCGTCTCCGGCAGACCGATCACCGGACGCCGCGTGTAATACGGCTTGGACAGCTCCTGGATGAACGACTGCGGCGCTCCCGCTACCAGCGAAAGCTCCACATCTTTCCAGTCTTCGCCTACGGTATTGTCCACAATGGCCCAGCCCTGCAGCAGGGGCGAATCATCGGCCTTGGCGGGCAACAGGATGCGATATGTGCTCTTCCAAACCGGGACCTCGCTGATGTAGCTGACGAAAACGTTGCGGTCACCGGCGCCGGAAGTGGCGATGTTCATCTGGCGCAGGTCCTGATCGCGGGCGGAGCTGACCAGGACAAAGTATTTCGCGATCTCTTCGCCTAGCTCGTGGTCGGCCACGCGCACGCTGATCGCGGAGGTAAGCGGGAAGGTGCGCACCGTGCCGTCTTCCGTGACCAGGGAAATCTCCAGCGTCTTGCCGGTCTCTTCCTGGCCTCGATGCGTGGTTTTTTCTTCCACACTCAGCAGGCGTCCTGAGACCAGGACCGCGCCGTTGCGGACCTCGATCCGCGTTCCGCGGAGGGCGTTCAGGAATCCCTCCAGCGTGGTGGATTCATCCAGCGGCAGGCGCAAGGCCTTGAGCTGCTCGGCGATGGGCGCTACCGAGTTGTAGCCCACCCCGGAAATCTTCCCTCCGCCCAAGTCCAGCACGGTGAGTGACTTGAGAACGTCATTGAGTTGGCCGCTGGTAAAGTCGATCTTTAGCTCCTGGCTGCCATGCACGCGCCCGGTGTGCTCGAAGTACCCGACGCCGTTCTTGTACAACACCACGCGCCGCACGGGAAGCTTCTCCGCGGCGGTCTCAGCGGCGTTGGCCGCGAGAGCGGTCAAGGCCATGACTAGCGAAATCAGTCTCCTGCCCATCATTTGTGTTCCTCCTTGCTCTTCATTTAAAGACACCAGGGTCTCACCTGCGGGAACGGATTGCGACGGTCTTTCTTGCGGCAATTTGTCGGTCGGCTGCCATAGGAGAACAAAGGGCGAAATCAATTCGCTCTTCTCGGGAGCGGCGCAGTTACCAAAGTCGCTGCAAATTGGTTGCCCTGCTGGTTACTCTTTTTTTTTTAAAATCAGGTGATTATCTGAGGCAAGCAGTCACAGCTCTGGTTTAAAATCTGTCATCTTATGTAGTTCCGATAGATAGGTGTGGGGCCGGACCCGATGAGCGCCAAAAGCAGATTGATCACTTCGTCTCTAATCTTCACAATCGCGGTTTTGACCGCGTTGCCGGCTTTCTCCGCCTCTTCCACCGTGCGCAAGCCGGCGCGCCGCCACGCGCATTATCGCCGCGTGAAGTGGAACCCGGTCTTGCGCGGTTCGCGCGATTCCATGACACGGCAAAATGAAGAGATCGACCGGCTGCAGCTGCCGCGCATCGCCGATCAGGAGCAACTGCTGGAATTGGAACGCACCGGCGAGCTGGTGCCGATCCAGGAGACCCCAGCCCTGCGCTGGAGCACGGCCATCCAGACCGACAAGCGTTACGCCCGGCCTTGGACCAACCAGTTTCTCGTGGACATGAGCAACGCCTACTACAAGGAGTTCCGCACACCGCTGCAGGTCAACTCCGCTGTGCGCACCATGGAGCAGCAGCAAAACCTGCGCCGCCACAATCGCAACGCCGCTCCGGAAACCGGCGAAATCGCTTCCTCGCACATGGCGGGGATCACGGTGGACCTGGCGCGGCGCGGCTTGACCAAGGCACAGCACCAGTGGGTCGAAGATTACTTGAAGAACCTGCGCGATCAAGGCCTTGTGGAAGCCGCGGAAGAACGCCGTACGTGGTGTTTCCACGTAATGGTCTCCGATCGCTATACGGAATGGCGTGAAGCCAACCAGCTGGCTGATAGAATCATTCGGGAATGAAGGCAACATTCCTCTTAACAAGCTGCCTGTTTTTTTCTCTCCTCTTGCCGGCCCAGACCGGAGTCGCCAAACACCAGGGCGCCACACACGCCGCCGGACCGCCAACGGCCCAGGCTATCCACGAATCGGCACTGATCATCGATTCTCACGCGGATACGCCCCAGCGATTTCTTGACGAGCATTTCGATCTCGCTCAGGACACTCCCGTCTCTGACGGTCACGTGGATTTTGGCAAGATCCGAAAAGGCAACCTGGGAGCGGAATTCTTTTCCATCTGGATCGAACCGGAGTTCAAGGGCCACTACGCCAAGCGCACCCTGGACCTGATTGACAGCGTGTATCAGCAGGCGGCGCGCCATCCGGACAAGATGACGATGGCCTTCACCGCGGACGACATCGTGCGCGCCCACGAGCAGCACAAGTTCGCCGCGCTCATGGGCATCGAGGGCGGCCACGCCATCGAGAACGATCTTCGGCTGTTGCGTGAGTATTACCGCCTGGGCGTGCGCTACATGACCCTGACCTGGTCCAACACCAACGACTGGGCCGATTCCTCCGGCGATATCCAGGACCCCGACGTCACTCACCACAACGGCATCACTGATTTCGGTAAAGACGTGGTGCGGGAGATGAACCGCCTGGGCATGATCGTGGATATCTCCCACGTCTCCGATGCCACCTTCTACCAGGCGTTGCAGGTGAGCCGCGCTCCGGTGATCGCGTCGCATTCGTCATCGCGCGAATTGACCAAACATCTGCGCAACATGACTGACGACATGCTGCGCGCGGTCACCCGCAACGGCGGAGTGGTCATGGTAAATTTCTACTCCGCGTTCGTTGACGAGAATTACCGCAAGCAATCCGCCGATCCGCAGAAGGTCAAGGAACAAGAAGCCGCGGTAGAGGCCTTCAAGCGATCACACGCCCACGCCGACGGCAGCCCCGTGACTTACAACGAATACGCGCCGATCGAGAAAAAGTGGGCCTCGCAGTTCCCGCGCCCGCCTTTGCAATCCCTCATCGATCATATTGACCACGTCGCCAAGGTTGCGGGCATCGACCACGTCGGGCTGGGCTCGGATTTTGACGGCGTCACGTCATTGCCTCAAGGAATTGATTCCGTGGCCGACCTGCCCAAGATCACCCAAGCGCTGATGGAGCGCGGTTACAGCCGTGAGGACATCCTCAAGATCCTGGGCGGCAACTTCCTGCGCGTGATGCGTGAAGTGGAGAAAACCGCTCGCCAGATTCAGATGGAAGGCAAGGAATGATCCGCGCTCTCCCTCTGGATACTCGGACAACTTTCAGTCTTTCACAACGAGCTTGACTTTCGTTCCGTCGGGGAGCCTTGACACCTGCCGATTTAAGTCGCCTAAGAATGAAACCTGTTCGTATAAGTCCGCTAGATACGCGTTGTCCGGCTTTCCGCTCTCAGCGAACATCACGGGGATTTTGAAAGCGATGCATTGGTTTTCATTTGGCTTTAGGCCACGTTGGGCCGCTGCCAACATATCGTCTTCTGCGAACCAGTCCTGACGCTTCTCCGGCGTGGCGGCAAGAGCGCGAAACTTTTCTTCCGACTCGCAAACCTGCGTCAAGTGGCCCACCGAGACATCGAGCTTGAAAACCTTTTCCGGAGTCGACGCGTAAGAACAGATCACCGAAGGCGGTGCGGGCAACGAGGATCACGGGCTGCGGACAGAGCCATCGCCACTCACTCATCAGGCGGTCAACAGACAGGTGCGCGATATCGAACCAATCATCCAACGCCAGTCCAGTCTGACCTAATTCTCCAAAAATAGGAAGGAGGAAAGTGACCAGGCGAGAAGTACACGGTTTTGCGGAATACTACTTCCCGCCCGCCTTCCTGATGTAGATATTGCCGTTGAAATTCTTGAACTGAATCTCCTGGCCGCCGCCGTTGATGGTGCCTTTGACTGTCCTTTCCACGCGCACCACATACTTTCCGCCCTTGCCGCGGCCGTCGTCGGTGGTCTGCTGGGGCGCCGTGGTTTGCAGTTGGATATCGAAGTCGCTATAGACCTCGCCGTTGTCGGTGCGCAGGCTGAGGCTGGCTTTGATGTCTGCCGGGAAGGTCACGTCTATGTCGCCATTGAGCGAACTGAAGGCCATGGGCTTTTGCGGGTCCACGCGGTTGAAGGTGACCAGCACTTTTCCGTTCAGGGCATGGGCCACGGCGCTGCCGGAGATATTCTTCAGCGTCACCTCGCCGTTGACGTCGTTTACATCCAACTCGCCATCCACGCCGGCGACCATGATGTTGCCGTCATTCACGGTGTGCAGGGAGAGCGACGTGTGTACGGGCACGGTCAAGGTGAGATCGATGGCGTGCCGGTAGGAATCCGTGCTGACCCGCACCTGGTTGTTCTCAGCCTCAACATTGAGCCCAGTGGAGTTCATGGGAATTCGCCGGAGATTTCCCTCATGCCGGGGTTTTTCCTGTTCTTCGCCGTCGTCGCCGCGCGTCTTAGCTTCCACGATCACGGCTTTGCCGTCGTAAGCTTTGACGGTGATGCTGCCGCTGACCAGATGGGCGTGCACCTGCGCCGGGCGCGAGGGATCGGTCAAAGGGACCGTGATGCGATTGTTGTCGGCCGCCTGCGCTGCGAGCAGCTGCGCGCCGAACATCAACATCATCATTACTGCCGAAGCAAACACGCTATACAGTTTCAGTCGGTTCATAGGTTTACTCATGGCGTTCGAGAACGCGGATGTCTCCATTCAGGTTGTCAGCTTTGATCTCCGGCCCGCCGGCGCCAACTCGGCCGCCGGTGAAGCGAGACGTACGGAAAACGAACTTACCGTCGTGGCGCTCGGTAGTCGGCGCCACCGCCGGCAATGACGTCATCTCGAAATCGCTGTAGACGCCGCCGTTGAAGTTCTTGAAGCGGAAGTCGGCGGACAGGCCGCGTACGAAATACAGCTCGATGGGCCCGTTGATGGTCCCAAACTCCGAGTTCTGCTTGGGGTTCTCGCGAAAGACCACCTTCACTCCGCCGTTCACCGTGCGGGCGCGCGCTGCGCCGCCGCCTACGTCCGCCAGGTCAATGCCGCCGTTTACGTTGTTTACGTAGAAATTGCCGATCACGTCGCGCACGTTGATGTGGCCCGAGTTCACCGTCCTCAGCTTCAGGTCGATGTTGCGCGGTACCTGGAGCTGGAAGTCCATCTTGACTGAGTAGCCTCGGTCACCGTGCCAGCCGCCGCAACAGCCGTCGCCGTCGCAATTGCAATTGCAGCGGAATGGACCGTTGACATAGAGCTTGAGCAAGTCGGGCTGGTCAGTGATATCGAGCGTGACCTCTTTCTTGGCCGCATCCATATTCGCCTGCGACTCCGCGCGCAGAGTCTTAGTGACCACGAGCTGTACCTGGTCGCCGGAACCGCCCACGACTTCGACGGAACCAAATACGTTGTCTACGTCCAGGAGCTTGTGTGCGCCGCCGAGCGTAAACGACTTGCGGATGGTCTCCTGTTCGCGCAGAGGCATGCTGGACTCGTCATCGTAGTGGTTGTGCCGCCCAGGGCTCGCGCCGCTTGCCTGAACGTTGCTCACCGGCCCGTATGACAGACAGAGCAGAGCCACAGCCGACAACAACGCGGTTACCAATTGCCTGGTTCTCATGATCGTCTCCCTTCTGCTAACGTTCTTCTCGCTACCCTCGCTGCGCTCGGGACTGCGCTCAACTCAACTGGCGTATTCCTTGTTCAGCGCGCTGGCGCACCGTGGGATCGAGGTTTGGCGCCTGCTGCAGACGTTTGAGCGGCTCCACAGCTCTGGGGTCACGCAGTTCCACCAAGGCACTAATCAGAGCCAGTTGCACCAGGGGTGATTGCTCGCTGTCCAGAGCTTCGACCAACCCGCGGCTGACTTCAGGACGTTTGCCGTAATGGCTCAGCGCATCCAGCGCAGCCAGTCGCACGTCCACGCTGTTGTCATAGCGCAGAGTGTGCTGGAGCGCGTCCAAGACCTGGGGATCGGGACCCACCCTCGTGCTCCAGTTCACTCCGTCAAGGCGTTCGCTGGCCGACTGCTGCTGCAAGAGTGAAATCGCCACCAGTTGAGTGGTCTTGCGCAGCTCTGCCTGCAAGGCGGCAAGCTGCTCATGATTGGTGTTTTCACGATCGATGTACCGGCCGCCGAGAAAGCCGGCGACAAGCAGCACACAAGCCCAAGCCGCGCTCAGCGACGGTGTCCGCAACCAATGCACCAGGTCGCCCAAGCCCAGAAATTTCTTGCGCTCTGCGGCCAGGCTGGCTTTTTCCCAACGACCTTCTTGATAACTTTCCAGCATGGCCTGAAAGCGCGCCCTGGACGCTTCACTCGGCTGCTCTTCCGGCAGTAGCGCCAGCTTCTTCCAGATCTCCGCCTCTTCGCGGCACGCCGGGCACTGGCCGATGTGCTCTTCCACAAGCACCGCCCGGTCGGAGTTCAACTTGCCTCGAAGATAGTCCGGCAACAGTTCTTCCATCTCTTCGCACTTCATTGCAAACTCCCGGGGCCGGGCCATGCGCCCGCCCCTTCAGAACTTTTTCCGCGCAACGCTCTGCCGCTCTGCAGCTCCCGAAAGATCCCTCGCAGCTCCTGCAACGCCCGATGCACTCTGGTCTTCACGGTGCCTGTTTCGCAGCCCAAGAGCTGTGCGATCTCTTCGTACTTGAGGTCCTGAAACCGGCTCAGGACCAGCACTTCCCTCTTGTCTTCCTGCAACCGCATCAGCGCGCGATGCAGCAGCGCCGTCTCCTGCGATTGCTGCGCCGTGTCGGCCGGCGCGAATGCCGGGGACATCTCCGGCTCCCAGCTGATCTCCGGCCGCCGCCGCCTCATGTGGTCGACCCGCGCATTGCGGGCAATCTGGTACATCCAGGCGCGGAACGGAGTGTGCGGACGGTAGCTTTGCCGGTACTTCAGCATGCGAAAGAACACCTCCTGCACCAGGTCTTCGCTCACCGGGCGGTCGCCGGTAAGCTTCAAGTAAAAGTTGAACAACGGCAGCTGGTAGCGCTCGAACAACACGCCCAGCATCTCGCCGACGCCGCTCCGCACCTGCGTCATCAGCTCCTCATCGGACATCGAATTGGCCATCGCGCCTGGCGTAACTTCCGTTCCTTGTCCTTGCACGGATGATTACCGCGTCCTCAGAGAAAGGTTACACGGATTGCGGCCTGCTATTCGCAACATCTTCAGCGGCCGCCGCAGGACGCATCCAGGCGATGCCGGCTCTCACCTGCGACACGAGCCCTCCTTTACTTATGTGCACTCTCCATTTTTAATAGGCAGTTGGACTTTTTGAGGAGAGATGAATGCTGGATCGTACCGTATTGATTCTTCTGTCTTTCGGCTTGGCCGCCGCCGGCCAGACAACCACCCCAACACCCGCTCACGCCACGCATACGCCTTCCAAGGCCGTCAGTAAGAGTGCTCCTGCTGCGGCGCAGCCGGAGGCCATTCTCCACACCACCGCCGGTGACCTGAAATGTGAGTTGTTTCCCAGCCAGGCTCCCAAGGCGGTAGCGAACTTCATCGGGCTGGCCAAGGGGACCAAGTCCTGGAAGGACTCGTCCGGCAAACAAGTCACCGGCAGACCACTATACGACGGAGTGATTTTTCACCGCGTGATCCCGACTTTCATGATCCAGGGCGGAGATCCCTCGGGCACCGGGTCCGGCGACATAGGCTTTGAATTCGTGGATGAGCTTCACGCCGACCTGCTCTTTGATAAGCCGGGAAGGCTGGCGATGGCCAATCGCGGCCCCAATACCAACAGCTCCCAGTTCTTCATTACGGAAGCTCCCCAGCCGGGCCTGAACCCGTGCCTGGATGAGGGCGGATGCCAAAAGCCCTGGGGACATGTGGAAAAGAACACTGGCTACACCATCTTCGGCCAATGCGATGACGCTGCCGTGGAGTTGGTCAAGAAGATTGCCCGCATGCCTTGCCAAGCCGGCCCTTGCGACGGACGCAACAGCCGGCCGCAGAATCCGGTGAAGATCACGCACATTGAAATCGTGAAACCGGGCGGCACTGCGGCCAAACCGTCGGCGGGCAAACCTGCCGCCTCAAAACCGGCGCAGCCCAAGTCTACGCCCGTGGCTCAGTAAGCGGACCAGGCATCGAACATGTTATGACGTTGGGCCGCACCGCACCGCCGCCGCGACTGGGACCGGCGAGCAACTTTGAGAGAGGAAACTGAATGACACGTCCGCATGGAACTTACGCGACACTCGACACATCCGAAGGCAAGATCGTCTGCCGGCTGTTTGAAAAGGAAGCGCCCATCACCACCAAGAATTTTCTCGACCTGGCTGAGGGCAAGCGCGACTGGAAAGACACCGTCAGTGGCAAGGGTGGCTCTGGCCCGCTTTACCACGGGACCATCTTTCATCGCGTGATGCCTAACTTCATGATCCAGGGCGGCGACCCCAGCGGCACCGGCATGGGCGGCCCCGGCTACAAATTTCAGGACGAAACCAAGGGTTCCCCACACGGCTTCGATAAGAAGGGCAAGCTGGCTATGGCCAATGCCGGCCCCAACACCAACGGCTCGCAGTTTTTCATCACTGTGGCCGCCACCGATTGGCTCACTGGAAAGCACACCATCTTTGGCGAGGTCGTGGAAGGTCAGGACGTGGTGGACAAGATCGCCAACCTGCCACGTAACCGCCAGGACCGTCCCAACAAAGACGTGGTGGTGCAATCGGTCACCATCGAGCGCGTGGCCTGACCGGAGCAGCTTCCTTGGACCCGGTTAAAATCATCATCATCGTTGCCGCTCTTGTGGTTTTGCTGTTGATCGGCCGCAGGCTCTCCGCCTCCAGCGAAGTCCATGCCGCCTCCCTGCCTCGCCCTGGACCTGCTGAGGGCTCCATCGATACCGGCGGCGACGACGCGGCGCCGCCCGACAATCGCCAGCTCCCGCTAACCGGCGCCGAGTTCGGTTTCCCTTTCAGAATCCCACCCGTGATCCGGCTGGAAGACGGCACTTACAACCGCCCTAACTTTGTGGATTATCACTTTTCCAAGACCGACCTGGTCCGCGGCCCAGGTGATCCTGAGTGCTTCTTCGACGAACTCTCCCTGAAAGCAGAAGACCCGGTGAATGGCCAAGCCTGGACCTATTACTTCACCGTGGCGACTCCCTCCGGACTGCGAAAAGTTATGGACGAGGAAAAATTCGCCTCGCTCTACCTGGATGGCGGAGCCGTCATCGTTCCCCGCTGGGATTTGAACAACATCCTGCACACCGTCGTCGACGAAATCATGAAGGCGTACGGTCACAAGCAGCATGAAGCACAGGAAGAAGCCAGCCGGCGCGGCGGCCGCACAACTCAATCTTCGCAAGATGTAGGGTGAGCCTGAAGACAAGCATGGCCGCCACGCGGCAGGAGAGATCGCCCATGACCCAACGATATCTGGAGGAATTCGCCGTCGGTCAGGTATATGGCTCCGGCCGTCTGCACATTGACGAAGAGCGCATCAAGAGCTTCGCCGGCGAATTCGATCCCCAGCCTTTCCACCTCGACGAAGAGGCCGCGCGCTCGACCATCTTCAGCGGACTCGCCGCCAGCGGCTGGCACACTGCGGCGGTGACCATGCGTCTCCTGGTCGAGGGCGACTTGAAACCCGCTGGCGGAATCATCGGCATGGGCTTCGAGGAGTTCCGCTGGCCGCGGCCGGTGAGGCCCGGTGATGAGTTGCGCGTGGAGAGCGAAGTACTTGAAGTGCGGCCATCGAAATCGCGTCCCGGCCAGGGGCTGATCAAGGTGCGCAACACCACGCTCAACCAGGACGGCCACGCGGTGCTGATCAGCGTCGGCAGCCTTCTGGTGCCTCGCCGCACCACTTAGCTTGCCGGATCGCCCCGCAAGCGTCTGCTGTTTCAGCGATTTTCGGCGAACGTGTACTCAAAATCGTAGAAGTGCTTTCCGTCGACGATATTGATTGCCATCTTGCCGGTGAGACCGGTCAGTTCGCCGGTGCCGGAGTCAGGCACCACGGTGACGGAGAGTAGTGGAGCGCCGCGGGTCATGGTGCCGCTGTGCTGAAGCACAAAGGTGCCACTGCGCCCGCGCAGAGTTCCCGTAACCCGCTCCATGGCCACGTAACCGGCCGATCCCTTCACACTGGTCATCGCGCTTAGCATTTCGCCCACACTGGTGCCTTCAAGGTCGCCGTGGAATTGCTTGTCACTGGACATCCGGCCGCGGGTATCGCCTTCGATTTTGTTGTGCAGTTCCAGCGGGTTTAATTTCACTTCAAATGTTCCGGTGGCGTGAGTTGTGGCCACAGTTTCCTTTTTCTGATCGGTATTGGGGCACGGCGAGGGTGTTTGCGTCAGAGCCCGCAAGCCAAAAGCCGCGATCAAGATCAAGCCTGTGGCTGGGATGGCAAAAACGCCGGCGCGAACGCGAAGATGATTCTTCATACGTGTCATACCTTCCTGGGTTCTGCATTATACGTCTTTTCTTCGCCCCACGCGTCCTTTATTAGGATCGATTTCCGGACAGCTGACCAGAGCATACCGGTTTGCGCGGGCTGGGGCACAAACCCTTCACAAAAGCTGAGCGACTGCAGGCGCGAGAAGACGGCAAGCTCATTCTCGAACTCGTGCGGCTGGGCTGCATCGAGTTTCGCAAAGTGTACCCAGGTAACGGCGGACAAACAAAATACTCGCGCTATACTGATTTTCATTCGCAAGGCAGGAAGTGGCCAGACTTGCAATCCATAGTCCCAACTTCGATCCGCAATCGCGTTAGCCCGCGTAATAGCTTGACCAAGAAGGCTGCCCATCTGGCCCTCATGTTTGTATTCTTTTTTTTGGGCGCACTCAGAGCAAACGGGCAACGCGCGCGGGGAGAGCTGCGCATTGAGGTACAGGATCCACAAGGAGCAACCCTGGCAGCTAGCGCGGAGCTGGTGAGCGATGCCAACCAATTCCATCGCAGGTTTGCGCTGGGAACAGACGGGCGCTACGTTGCCCAGGACCTTGCTTTTGGCACGTATCGGCTGACCCTGCGCGCGAAGGGTTTTGCTCTGTGGACGAACTTGATTGAAATCCGTTCCGAAGTGCCGGTCCGCGTTTCCGTAGCGCTGGAGGTGGCGACGGTTTCGACAGAAGTGCAGGTGAACGAATCGGCGACGTTCCTGGACCACGACCGGACGGGCGCCGTGTACTCCATCGGACAACGTGCGATCACGGAGCAAATCTCCGCCCAGCCGGGACGCGATCTTCCGGACCTTGTGGACGCCGAGCCGGGATGGCTGTATGAGGCGAATGGAATCCTGCATCCGCGCGGATCGGAGTACGACGTGCAATACGTGGTCGACGGATTGCCGATCACCCAAAATCGCTCGCCCGCGTTCGCGCCCGCATTGGATGCGCAAGAGATAGAGTCGATGCGCGTCCTCACAGCGAACTTTCCCGCCGAATACGGCCGCAAGCTAGGCGGCATCGTCGAAGTCACGACCGAAAAGAACCTGCCTTCCGGGCTGCATGGGTTGCTCGAGGCCAGCGGAGGCAGCTTTGCCACGGTGAACGGCTCCGCCGGCATTTCCTATGCCCGCGGCAAAGATCGCTTTGCCGCGAGCGGCGACGGATTTCATACCGACCGCTATCTGGATCCGCCGGTGCTCGAGAACTTCACCAATCGAGCCACTGCCGACGGCTTTTCCGCTTCCTATGAACGCGACTTCTCAGACCGCGACCGCTTGCGCCTAACCGTCACGCATAATACGGTGCGTTTCCTGGCTCCCAATGAGTTGGTCCAGCAGCAGGCCGGGCAACGGCAGAACCTTGCCGACACTGAGACGAATGGGCAACTGGATTTTCAGCACATCGTCTCTCCCAGCCTGCTCTTGAGTTTTGCCGCGAGCGTGCGCGATGCCGGCACGACTCTGGCTTCAAACCAGCAATCCACTCCGGTCATCGTTTTCCAAGACCGCGGCTACCGCGAAGGCTATGCCCGCACTGACCTGGCCGGCCATCACGGCCATCACGATTGGAAGGCGGGAATCGACAGTATTCTGGGCCCGGTCCACGAGCAGTTGCAGTACACGATCACCGATCCCACCCAATTCGATCCCGGCACCCAGGCGCAATTTCAGTTTTCGGGCCGTCGCTGGGACTTCGAGCCCTCCGCCTATGTCCAGGACCAGATGCATTTCGGCAACTGGAACTTGAGCGCAGGATTGCGTTTTGACCATTACGGCTTTGTGGTGCGTGAATCGGCGTGGAGCCCGCGGATCGGAGCTTCTCGCTACTTTGCGTCCCTGAACTTGGTGGTTCATGCCTCGTATGACCGCGTGTTTCAGACTCCGGCGGTCGAGAACCTGCTGCTCGCCAGTTCGCCGCAGCTCGATTCTTTGGATCCGGTCGTGGTGCGGCTTCCGGTGCGCCCGGCGCACGCCAACTACTACGAAGCCGGCTTCACCAAGGCCATGTTCGGTAAGTTGCGGCTCGACGCGAATGTCTTCCGCCGCGATTTTCGCAACTACTCTGACGATGATGTGCTGCTGGATACCGGCGTCAGCTTCCCCATCGCTTTCGCCAAAGCGCGGATCATTGGCGAAGAAGTTCGCCTGGAAGTTCCGCAATGGGGGCGCTTTTCCGGTTATCTCAGCTACGCGAACCAAACCGGCATTGGCCAGGGACCGATCACCGGCGGCCTGTTTCTTGGGAGCGACGCCAACACCGGCCTGACCGACACCAGCCGGTTTCCCGTCACGCAGGACCAGCGCAACACCGCC
>DATDGY010000305.1:0-13545 GCA_036521855.1 Candidatus Angelobacter sp. | reverse complement strand
TGGCCGTGGATCAGCGGCCATAGGGTTCCCTCGCTCCGTTCGGGACAAGGCAAAAAAGGGCGCAGCCGTCGCCGCGCCCTCGGTATTCGCGGGCTAAACGCCCGCGCACCTTTCCTCACTGGCAAGCCGTAAAAGGCAGTGTTTGGGCCGTCACGGAGCTTCCCGCGGTCGCTGTCAGCGGCGTGCTTGCAGTGGTCTGGCTTCTCTGCGCATTGGAAGGAGTGCAGTCTGCGGCGCCTGCCGAAAAGGCGTTCGCATCCACTGTGTAGTTCACCGGGCCCGCGGCGGGAGGCGCCGGCGTCTGGGTTCCAGTGGTGACAAAAGCGCCCACGCTGGGGTTGGCGGCCGGCACAGAGAGAGAGTAGTTGACGCAGTCAGTATTCGCTGGGCAGCCGGCGCCGGGCGCGGTGGTTAGCGTGTCCGTCGCCGCCGGCAACAGCGGCAGAGGTGTGGTGATCATCACATTGCTTCCGTTCTCCGTGATCTGCTGCAGAGCGGAGACGGACAGGTCCGCCACAGTTCCCGCGGTCCCGGTGCTGGTGGTGATCAAGCCGCCGATCACCGCCGGGGACCCAGCCGCTGTCAGGGGAACGTTGCCCAGAGAGTTGCCCGGCTGCACCCCGGTAATCACGGTGGCGGCATAGTCGGTTACCGCTCCGTTGATGGCCGTCACCACCACGTCATACATGCCGGCAGGCACGGGGCAAAAAACAAAGTCGCCGTTGGCTCCGGCCAGAGTCTCCATGATCACGCGGTCCACGCCGTTCTGGTCCTTTTGTTCCAGGGCTACCACGGTGTTACCGCCCACGATCGGCTGCTTGGTCGCGCCGTCCTGCACCGTGCCCGAGATGGACGCGGAGGTGGTGGAAACTTCACCGGCGTGCAGCACCGGTTTCAGCCGGAACTGGCCGTTCCCCTGGCTGACGATGGAGGCACAGGCATTGAAGTCAATATTCAGGTCTTTGTTTTCTCCGGCGGCGACCGTGAACTGGCCGCCCGCGATCTGTCCCGAGGGAATCTTGATGCCGGTCTGCGCCTCCGAGGACAGCAGCAGCGGGTGCGGGGTGTTGTTGGCGTCACTGGTCAGCATCACGCAGTTGACGGTGCTGCCGCACTTGTTGCCGGCGACTGTGGACGCGTTATCGGCGAGAATGACGCGGATCTGCTGAAACGTCCCCCGTTGAATTCCCGTCGACCCCAGCATGGCCAGAAAACACTGGTTGGTCGCCAGTCCCAGCAGATCCGTCTGCACGGGGGCGCTCTTCAGGTTGGGAGTAAGGTCCATCCACCCGGGATCGTTGGGTCCGGCGCTTGCGCTCTGGTGGATCATTACGTCGGTGATGGTCACAAAAACGTGGCTGAACTGACCTGATGGCGCTCCGCAGGTAGCCGGATCGCTGATGGACACGTTGACGGTCGTCGCATTCATCATGGTGGTATTTGTTCCGCTGCCGCAACTCAAGAGGAATAGCGCCCCGGCCACAGAAGCCAGGACAACAGAAACATAAAAGGTTCGACGCATGGAAAGATGCCTCCTTGTAGGACTTCCCGGCACGATACTGTTTCGTTGCGGGTAGGTCGGAAGCGGCGCGCGGATCGAAGCGGGGCAGCTACTCTGAAACGCTTGAGTATTTTAGCAGGTGAGACGCTGCTGAAGACCGATATAAAGAAGTTATTTTTCAATGTGATACGCGGCCCGCCGACCTTGGGCCGGGCCTCGCGCATCCCCGCCGTCACGCCGGCGCGGTTTCGCGGATCACTGATCTGCGTCCCTCTGCGGCAAGGGAGCCACGGGGACTAAGCGTTGGTTGTGCCGGCCGCGCTTACCGGTTGGGCCGGAGACTCCCAGCCCATGTTCTGGAAAAAGCCTGCCCGGTTCAGGACATCGGCAGAATAGTTCCTGCCGGATGTGAAGAAATCCAAATCGCGACCTTGTTTGATCGCCGTCAAAACGTTTCCAGCTCCGCAGTTGTACCCGGCAATCGCGGCCCGAAGCAGATCGCGCCCGGTCAAGGCAGTCTTTCCGCCCAGCAAGACGATATTTGACTTCAGTACGTTGCAGCCACAGTCGATGTTGGCTGCCGGGTCTTTCCAGTTGCCGGTGCGCGCAAAATCAAAGGCGTCGAAATCGATTTGCATCAGCCCACGTCCGTAGCCTCCATCGGGCGGTAAGGGTCCGGTGCGTAGGGCGGTCGGAAACTTTCGCGGGCCAAAATCGCCGGTGCCGCCTGGACCGGGAGGCCGTAGGTTGAGTCCCCAGCCGGATTCACGCGAGCCAATCCCCGCTATGACGGCGGATGGCACACTAATCCGTTGCGCCCCGGCATCGATGAACGCTTTGAACGTTTGCGCTTGGGTGAACTGAGCACGCATTCCGGCGTCGCTGTTGGAGATGGTGGTTAGGAACGTGTTCGCGGCCTGCGGAGCCGCCGTTCCTTCCAGTGTTGCCCAGGTTTGCGGGCCCACGATCCCGTCTTCGGTCAGGTTTTGGTCGACCTGGAATTGACGAACCCTGGCATCCGTCTCGCTGCCGAAAAGTCCGTCCACCTGGATATTGAAGCCAAACTGGTTGAGATCCGCTTGCAGCTCTTTCACATCATCTTGCAGCTGCGGGGAAGTGTTTTCCATACCGTCGAACAGACGCAACGTTGGATGGCCCATGTAAGCTCCTCCGTTCTGAGCTCGTTGGCTATCGGCGAAAGCAAGAGACTGTAGGGCCCATCAGCGCCGATATCCCTATTGGACTAGTGAAAAATCCCCCGACGCCGTTTCCGATCCTACAGCGGTATATTCCCATGCTTCTTGGGCGGGTTCTTGTCGCGCTTCGTCTGTAACATCTCCAGGGCATCGATCAGCCGCTTGCGGGTTTCGCGCGGCTGGATTACGGCGTCCACATAGCCACGCTCGGCGGCGACGTAGGGATTGGCGAAGCGGTCGCGAAATTCCTCAATCTTCTCGGATCGAGCCTCCGGCGTGGCCTTCTCGAGTTCGCGCTTATAAACGATGTTAACCGCGCCTTCCGGGCCCATTACGGCAATCTCCGCCGTAGGCCAGGCGTAGTTCACGTCCGTGCGGATGTGTTTCGACGACATCACACAATAAGCGCCGCCGTAGGCTTTGCGCGTAATCACGGTGATCTTAGGGACGGTGGCTTCGGCAAAAGCAAAGAGCAGCTTGGCGCCCTGGCGGATGATGCCGCCATACTCCTGCTGCGTACCGGGAAGAAAGCCGGGGACATCTTCAAACGTGATCAAGGGAATATTGAAGCAATCGCAGAAACGCACAAAGCGCGCACCTTTAACGGAGGCATTGATATCGAGCACGCCGGCCAGAAACGCCGGCTGATTGGCGACAATCCCCACCGGCCGGCCATTCATCCGGGCAAAGCCGATGACGATGTTTTTCGCGAAATGCTCATGCACCTCGAAGAAGTATCCGTCGTCGGCGACGCGGGTGATCACGTCTTTGATGTCGTAGGGCTGGTTGGACTGGGCTGGAACCACGGTATCGAGTTCGGCGTCGGCGCGGTCAGCCGGGTCGCTCGACTCGCGCCGCGGGGGATCGTCAAGGTTGTTGGAAGGAATAAAGCCAAACAGCTCGCGGATCATGGAGAGGCACTCGGCGTCATCGTGGGCCAGGAAGTGGGCCACGCCGGAGGTCTCGTTGTGAGTGCCGGCACCGCCGAGCTGTTCCTTGGTGACCTCCTCGTGGGTGACCGTCTTGATCACGTCCGGGCCGGTCACGAACATGTACGAGCTCTTCTCCACCATGAGTATGAAATCGGTAATAGCCGGAGAGTAAACAGCTCCCCCGGCACACGGGCCCATGATGGCTGAGATTTGCGGGACCACGCCGCTGGCCAGCGTGTTGCGCAAAAAAATGTCGGCGTAACCGGCCAGCGACATCACGCCCTCCTGGATGCGCGCCCCGCCGGAATCATTGAGGCCAATCACCGGCGCCCCCGTCTTCATGGCCATATCCATGATCTTGACGATCTTGGCGGCGTTGGCTTCCGAGAGCGACCCGCCGAAGACGGTGAAGTCCTGGGCAAAGACAAAGACCAGCCGGCCCTCGATGCGCCCGTAGCCGGTGACGAAGCCGTCGCCGTAGACTCTCTGCTCCGCCATGCCGAAGTCGGTGGAGCGGTGCGTGACCAGCTTGTCGAATTCCTCAAAGGTGCCTTCATCCAGCAGGAACTCGATACGCTCGCGAGCTGACATCTTGCCTTCCCGGTGCTGGCGGGCGCGGCGCTCTTCGCCGCCTCCAGCCTCAGCCAGCGCATCCCGGCGCTTGAGCTCGGCCAGCTTCTGTTCCAGGTTCATGGAGGGAATTATAACGATTGGACAACGCGGAAACCGTTTAGCCGTAAAAGGAGTGGCCTCTGGGGACGGGATTGAGCAAATGAAGAATTTGGTAATTGGGTAAGTTGGTAATTGGGTAAATGAAAATCTCCAAATCCCAAATCCCCGTCAGGGTCACGGTGAACGCATCAACTGACTAAATTACCCATTTACCAAATTACTCAATTACCAGATTTCTTATGGGACCGTATCTCCCGGTTGCCAGCGCCATCTCTGTTTCTTGGCATCCCACCACACGGCTGAGTCCATTAACTGGTACTCGCGGGCGCGGATCACGAAAATCGGCGGCTTGGCTTTCTTGATCAGCATGCGGCCGACGGCAATCTCGTCGAAGGGCACGTTGATCATCACATACTTGGCCTTGGGAACGGCGGCGTGCCAGCCCTCTTTGCCGGAGCCGAAGATGATCAGCAGATCGTGGTTGCGGGAGGGGTCCACGGTACCGAAGGCGGCGGTCAGGTTGGGATTGCCGAAACCAAAATAGGCGTTGTAAGGATCGATGACCTTGTATTTGAAATCAAATGAATCCGGAAATGGCTCAGCGCTGGTGGCGACGATAGCAGCGTCTTCCACTCCATCACCGTCAAAGTCGGCGACAATCACAGGCGTGGGGAACTTGGCCTTGAGCGCGAACGAGCCGCCAAACTGCTGCTTCACCACAGCGGCAAGATCGGTCTGCGCGGTTTGTTCCGCGCTGGGCGGCGCCGGCGATTGCGCGGCAACCAGGCATGCCGCCAGAAAAAGGACTCTGACTGCGAAATTCATGAGCAGAGTCTAACCCGGTTTCATCCGTTTTCTTCAGGAATTCAAGGCCTTTGCATCCGGCTTGACAACACGTCCGGCCCTGCCCAGCTGGCCCTTGGTCCACGCCGTCCAGGCGGCCAAGGTAGCCGCCGCCACCCAAGCGGCGAACAGAAGCACCACGGCCGGCAGCGGCAGATAGAAGACCATGCTCAGAAACCACAATAGGCACAGGATCCCAGCGGCGTACCTGTTTTTCATTTGTTCCGTCCAATTCCGGCAGGGAACCTCTGCTTACGATGAGGCGCTCGCATGCGAGGGTTGCTAAGGTGTTTCGACCTGCTGAAGAATGGCTCGGTGGGCGCGGCCTCTGTCAGTTGTGCTGAAGCCGGACGTTGACTATCTTTTCCGCATCGTCGGGCTGCTCGAAGATTAGCCAATCCGTCTGGCGGCCGTGGGTCAGGGCCAGGGTTCGGACCAGAAACTGCTGGAGATAAGTATTGTCATAAGGGGCGCCGGGCGCGAGTTTCCAGCTCTCGGTCAGCTTGCGCGTGGTCTCAGCATCGAATCCTTCGATCTCCAGCCTGCCCATGTAATACTGATCGCCCTCTTTCACCTGAAAGGTATAGGTCACGGTATCCGCGGCGAAGCTTGGAACCGCGGTGACGGTTGCGGCCTCACGACCGAACTTGAGCAACAGCTTTCGCGCCTGGACCAGATCACGGTTGAGTTTGGCCGCGTTCACAATCTCTCCGGTCTTGAGAGTAATGGATTTGGACAGGTCGCCGCTGGAGATAAGCGTGTTGCCCGCCCAGCTAAATCCCGCCAGGCGGTACTGCTCGCCTTCGTTCACCGAGACGGTCACCAAGACGGCGCCATTTTCAAGGGCGAGCCGGGTTTCACCGAACGTCGCCTCGAGGTAGCCGCGCTCCCGGTAAAGGGGAAGCAGCGCAAGGTTCAGCAATTTCTCGGTATCGCTGCGCAGATAGTCGCGGCCTTTGCCCTGGGCCACCGCCTGCGCCAGCAGCTCCGGCGCCAGGTGATCCGCTCCCGAGAAACGGAAGTCGCGGATTTTCAGATTGGCGTTGTCGACCTTGAACTTATACGCTGAGGGAAGTTGGCCGATCTCCGCGAACATAATATAGGAAACGTCGCTGGGCAGAGCTTTGGCGGACAGCAAGCGGCTCAGTGCCGCTTTCAAATCGTCGGCCAGACTTCCCGACGCGGGAAGCGCACCGTTGTACAGCGGCACGGAATCGTGCAGGGCCTGCTGCAATTCCGGATCGCTGAGCCAGACGAAGTTTTCGAATACCGCGGGGAAGAACTTCTCAGCGTCTTTCACCTGAAAATCGGCTTCCACGCTGTCCCGAGGACCGGTGACCGGCTTGTACTGAAACTGCACCGAAGAAAACGCTCCGCTGTTTCCCAGGCGGTTCGCTCCCTGCTGCAGGTCCTCCATCGTCACCTGCGAATTGGCGGTGAGGCCGGTGGCCCGGGCCACGTCTTCCTGGCTGTATCGGGTGGATCCGGTCGCAACCACCCGCACCAGGTGATAGCGCTGCTCAGCCTGGCCGGCCAGCGTCAACAAGAAACAGGAGAAGAGCAAGATCCGTCTCATGGCAATGTCTTCGTCTTTGGTCCTGCCCTTGAATATCCCCGGCAGGCCAAGGCCGTTCATTATCTCATCGCGAAAGCAAAAGTTGGAGCTGCAACTCTCAAGGTGAGGCCTGGCGCATCTAAATTCGATAACAACACCTTTAGCATTTTGTCGCTCGGCAAGATATGCACGGACAGGAGTCTGGATGTACTCAGGACTTCGCGTTGGGCTACTGCTCCTCGTACTGGTTGGACTCGCGGGCTGTGGAGGAACCAGCGTCAGCTCTAGTCACCCACCCATGCCCACGCCGTCGACTTCGCCGACAGCTTCGCCTACGCCGCCGGTCACGGTGCCCGCCGCCAGTCACGTGGTCCTGGTGGTGTTGGAGAACCACAGCCTGTCTGAAGTAATCGGCAGCCCATCCATGCCCTACCTCAATTCGCTGGCTGTGCAGCACTCCCTGGCGGCGAACTACTTCGCCGATACTCATCCCTCGATCGGCAACTATTTCATGCTTACCACGGGGATTGTCGAAAGCAACGATGACAACTTCGCCGGAACCATCAGCGATGACAATATCGTCCGCGCCCTGGTCGCAGCGGGCAAGAGATGGAAGGCCTACATGGAGAGCCTGCCGGCGGCGGGTTACACCGGTGGTGACGTTTATCCTTACTTCAAGCATCACGATCCGTTCGCTTACCTCTCTGATGTTTTGGACGCAAGCCCGCAAACCGCGAATATCGTTCCCCTCACCCAACTCGGTGCGGACCTGAGCTCGGCTTCCTTGCCAAATTTTGCGTTCATCGTGCCCAATGTTGAAAACGATGCCCACGATTGTCCCGGGGGCGTTCCCACCTGCGCCGACTCCGACAAGCTTGCCGCCGCCGACGCCTGGCTGAAGACCAATATCGATCCCTTGATCAACAGCCCGGCCTTTGCCAATGGCGTGCTCATCATCACCTGGGACGAAGGCGACCCGGCTGACGTGGCCAACGGCGGCGGGCAAGTGGCGACAGTTCTCGTCGGCATGGGGGTAAGAGCGGGGTTTCGCTCCACTACCCTCTACCAGCACCAAAGCGTCCTGCGCCTGATTCTGGATCTGTTAAGCGTGAGCGATCATCCGGGAGCGTCAGCGACGGCGCCTACCATGACGGAGTTCTTTCAATAGATGCCGGCAGCCACCCTGGCTTAAGCCTGGTCCCTGCAACCTTTGTGCGTTTCAAAAGCTCCAAACGTGGTCCTCTTTACCTTTGTCTGCGACGCAAAAGGTTGGTTCAGGAAGTTGACCACTGGCGCCATGGCCTCAAAACGACGCGCCAACTCCGGCAGCAGCCGGGGCGTGGTGACCAGCTTCACGTCCAGGAGTGACACCAAATACCACTGCTTGCGGCGCAACAATCCTGCCGCGGGATGGCCGGGACAAAAGCCTTTGGGCACGCGAACCAGTTGCTCGCCGTGCAGGCTGCCGACGGTCTGGCGCAGCTTGTCGCAGGCCAGGATGGATTCGAATTCCTCATAGTGGTCGCTCAGGAAAGTTCGGTAGGTCAACAACTCATCGCACTCCGGAGCATACGCCCCGCCCAGGGCCAGCAATTCCTTATCCGTAAAGTGGAAATAGAAGCAGGGGCCGCGCAGCCGGTCCGCACCGTGGCGGGCAAAGACGGCGGCAATATGCGTCTGGTAAGGCTTTCGGTCGTAGGAAAAGTTCTTGTCGCGGTAAATCCGGAAAACGGACTTATCCGGAGGCGTTACGTAATGCGGCGCAAAGCGGGCGAACTCCCGGCTCAGGCAGCAAGCCAGGTCCAGCATGGGAACCCTGATCAGCGCTTCATACTGCTCTTTGCGCGGTTGGAACCAGTCCTGCCGGTTGTTCCGCCTCAGATTGCGCAGAAATGCGAGCGCATCCGGCGAAAAACCGGGGAAAGCTTTCATTGCCTGGGGGCAAGCTATTACTTCGGCCATTGGTTTCGTTTACAGCCTTGGGTATGTTACATGGTGAGGGACGCTTCCAGGAAGCTATTAGTTACTGGGTTTTTTACCTTAGGTGGAGCACGATCCCACCTAGTTACCCACTATGATCCGCCTTCCGCTGGCCACGATCGCCGGTGATCCGCGAGGCTCTTCAGAATGCCATAAACGGCATACGGTTCGGCTTTCGCTTGTTGGTGAACGGCCGGTTCAGGAAATTCACGAACGGCGCCATGGCTTCGAACCGCCTGGCCAATTCCGGCGCCAGGCGAGATGTGGTCAAAAGCTTGATGTCGAGAATCGCCTCCAGGTACCACTGGCGATGGCGCAGGAGCTCTTCCGCGGGATGGCACGTCGGGAAACCCTTAGGCATGCGGCTGAGCTGCTCCCCCTGAAGGCCGCCGAACGTCCGGCGCAGCTTCTTGTCCTTCAGGATCTCCTGGAACTCGGGATAGTGCTCCTGGAGCAGCCCGCGATAAGCCAGCAACTCGTCGCGGTCGGGGCCGTAGACGCCGCCGAAGGCCAGCAACTCTTTCTCAGTAAAATGCAGATAAAATACCGCGCCCTCACGCTTGACCGCGCTGTGTCTGGGGAAGATAGCGGCTATGTGGGTTTTATACGGCGTCTTGTCGTGAGAAAAGCGAGTATCGCGATAGATGCGGTACACCGCCTTCTCCGGCGGCGTAACGTATTCGGACGCAAAACGCGCAAACTCCGCATTCAGGGCATTGACCAACTCCAGCATCGGCGCCTTGATCAGCGCTTCATACTTCTCTTTGCGCGGCTGGAACCAGTCGCGACGGTTGTTGCGCTTGAGGGCGCGCAGGAAGGTGAGAGCTTCGGGGGAAAAACCAGGGAATGATGATTTCATAGGTGTTGGGTCGGCAAGTAACGTTGCCATGCGTTGGATTCTGCTGCGAACTTCAGTTGGCCGTTGCGATCACTGACAAAATTCTGCAGATGACGAACGATCAATCGATCCGCGAGACTGCCAACCAGCGGGATGGGAGAACAAAAGGCGATTCGGTCGGTCATTAGCGTGATTGAGCCTTGAGCTTCAAAGCTGTGATCGTGCATAAAGGAGCGAAATGGTCCTTCCACCATTTTGTCCTGAAAGTACCGAGGCGGCTTCCAGCCGGTGATGCGTACTCGCAATTTCAACCACACGCCGAAGTGTCTGGCTTTCCATTCAACTTCTTCACCGTAGCCAATCAAGCCGGAGGTTACGCCGCCTATGGCCTTTTCCTTGGCGGAGGCGGCCGAATCAACATGAAAATCAATACTGCGAGCAAGATCAAAGCATCTCTCAAGAGGCGCGTTGATAGACGTTTTTAGAATGATTTCCGTCTGCCGCCCTTTCTTGTGCCGCCCCTCCGGGGCTCCTCATTTAAATGGCCGATTACCCAGGCCTTACGGCCCGGTCTGATATGTAAAACATGTCCCCGGCTGGACACTATGTCGCGCCTCCGGCGCTGCTTCGAGGTTGGCCCTTCACCTTACGTGTTAACGCAGAGCTCTTCGAATGGATTGATGCTCAGTCAGCTCTCGCTAATTGCCAATTGCTATTTGCTAATTGCTCAACCAATCAGTTTCATCAGTGTTGATCAGTGGTAAGATTCACAGCCTTCTCCGCGATCAGCTTCTTCACCCGCTCCACGAACTGCGCCACAGGCGCGGTGCCTTCCGGTTGCTGCTGGCCGCGGACGCGGACATTCACCGTGCCGGCCTCGGCCTCTTTGTCGCCCACCACCAACAGGAACGGGACTTTCTGCATGGTATGCTCGCGGATTTTGGCGTTCATCTTCTCATTGCGCTCGTCGAGATGAACACGCGCACCCGCGTCCTTGAGTTGCTGAGTGACCTTGCGCGCATAGTCGGTATGCTTTTCGCTGATGGGAATCACCGCCACCTGCACCGGCGAGAGCCACAGCGGGAACGCTCCGGCGTAGTGCTCGATGAGCACGCCGAAGAAGCGTTCCATGGAGCCGAACAGCGCGCGATGGACCATCAGCGGCCGCTTGCGCGTGCCGTCCTCGGCCACGTATTCCAGCTTGAAACGCTCGGGCAGGTTCCAGTCGAACTGGATGGTGCAGAGCTGCCAAGGGCGCCCGATCGCATCCACCAGTTTCACGTCAATCTTCGGCCCGTAGAAAGCGGCTTCACCGGGAATAGTCTTATAGGGCAGATTGAGCTTCTTGAGCGCAGTTTCGAGCGATCGTATGGCCGGCTGCCACATTTCTTCGCCGCCGAGAAAATTCTTCTTGTCGTTGGGGTCCCAGATGCTCAGCTCCACGATGTACTCGTTGAACCCGAACGTCTTGAGCACGGCCAGGGCAAACTCCATGCAGCCGATGATCTCGTCTTCGATCTGCTCCGGGGTGCAAAAGATGTGAGCATCGTCCTGGGTGAATCCGCGGACGCGCAACAGTCCATGCATCACGCCCGAACGCTCGTAGCGATACACCGTCCCCAGCTCGCCGTACCGTACCGGCAGGTCGCGATAAGAGCGCAGCGAATCCTGATAAATAAGGATGTGGCCGGGACAGTTCATGGGCTTGACCCGGTAATCGGCGTCGTCCAGCTCCATGGGCGT
The DNA here is from genome assembly GCA_036521855.1 of Candidatus Angelobacter sp. Lineage (GTDB taxonomy): Bacteria > Acidobacteriota > Terriglobia > Terriglobales > Acidobacteriaceae > Angelobacter. Next base: position 2,285 of record DATDGY010000305.1, on the reverse strand, counting down.
GAACATGTTCTGCGCGTAATAGCCTTCGTGGCCGCTGGTCTTCCATAGGTCCACGCGGAATACGTGTGGCGTATACACCAGCGAGTAGCCGCGCTTTAGGTACTCTTCGCGCATCCAGTCTTCCATCTCTTTGCGAATCAGCCCGCCCTTGGGATGCCAGAAGATCAGTCCCGGACCCGCCAGCTCCTGAATGCTGAACAGATCCAGTTGCTTACCCAGCACGCGATGGTCGCGTTTCTTGGCCTCTTCGAGCGCCGTCAGGTGCTGGTCAAGATCTTTCTTCGAGAAAAATGACGTGCCGTAGATGCGTTGCAGTTGCTGGTTCTTCTCGTCGCCCAGCCAGTAGGCGCCGGCGATGGACAGCAACTTGAAGGCCTTGATCCTGCCGGTGGAGGGCACATGCGGCCCGCGGCAGAAGTCCACGAACTTGCCGTTGCGGTAGATCGAGATCGGTTCCCCGGCGCGGGTGAACTGCTCGATGAAGTGGACTTTCATGAAGTCGCCTTCCGAGCGGAAGCGCTCCAGGCCCTGGTCGCGAGGGATGAACTCGCGCTCGAACTTCTCGTCGCGGGCCGCCACTTCCCACATGCGCTTCTCGATCTTCTCCAGGTCTTCCGGCGTGAAGGGCGTGGGCCGATAGAAGTCGTAGAAGAATCCGCTCTCGGTCGGCGGACCGTGGCCCAGTTTGGTCTCAGGAAACAATTCCAGCACCGCCGTGGCCAGCAGGTGCGCCGAGGAATGCCGGTAAACTTCCAGTGCATCGGGATCGCGATCGGTCAACAGGCGCAGCTCGACGTCTTCTTCGAGCGGCTTGCTCAGGTCCACAAACTGCCAGCCGTCTTTGGAGGGCGCGCCATGCATGCTGGCCGGCGTTTTTTCGCCTTCCTGCGACGACGACTCGCTGGGCGATCCAGCCTGTTCCCCGGCTGAATGCTGATTGCTGACTGCTGAAGGCTTGGGCTTTATTCTTGCCACCAGCGCCGCCTCCGCCAGCCGCGGGCTGATGGAGCGGGCGATATCCGCCGGCGTGGTCCCTTGGGGGACTTCTTTCTTGCTGCCGTCGGGAAGAGTGACTGCGATCATGCTGGTTTCGACCGTTTGCGACATAGGACCGTAGATTTGAGTCTAGCGAAGGGAGAAACAACGGGTCAATCGTGGCATGGGGTAGTACTCTCCGGGAAAAATTCGGCTACCCCCTGGCCACCCAACCCTCGACAGTCCGATTGAATCGAAATCGATACACGAAAGAATTATCAATACAGGAAAGAATTAAGGAGAAAGAATGTGAGAATTCTGATGGTGTTAACCTCGCACAATCAACTCGGCAATACCGGGCGCAAGACCGGTTTCTGGCTGGAAGAGGGGGCGGCTCCCTACTTCGTTTTCAGGGACGCCGGCGTCCAGTTGACTCTCGCCTCGCCCCAGGGCGGGCAGCCTCCGATCGATCCAAAGAGCGATCTGCCTGAAAATCAGACGCCTGCCCAGGTCCGTTTTAAGAAGGATGAGGCGGCGCAGAAAGCGTTCGCTAACACTGTGCGGCTGGCGGATGTGAAAGCGGAATTTTTTTCTTGACATCCTTTTTCACAGGATGAGTGTAATCGCCTTCCATGAGAAGGCCGGTCGGAGTTTCAAGCACGTCGATAACTTGGGAGCGTACAGCATCCCGTCGGAGACCGGCCTTCTCATTCCATCTGTTTGCGCGTATTTGTAATGAGCACTGTATCGGAATTGGAGTCGTCAACGAACAGCGTACAAAATCGGAATTGGAGTCGTCAATGAACAGCGTACAAATCGAACAGAAGAGCTATGAGATGCCCCCGCGGGAGGGGTTCACCGTCGCACATTTTCTCACCGTCGCCGACATCGACCGATCGCTTCGCTTCTATGAAACGGTCTTCGGCGGTCGCGCTCTGAGCAGAGGCGACAGCAAGGGCGCGCCCGGGTACATTCAGATCGCGAATACGTGGCTCCTTGTCAACGTCGGGGGCGGGCCGACCCCCGACAAGCCGTCGGTAACGCTCAGCGTCCCCGACCCGGATAAGATCAACGGCTTTATGAATATCCGCGTTGCGGATATCCAAGCGTGCTATGAATTGTGGAAAAGTCGAGGAGCCGAGTTCATCACCGAGCCGATCCCCAAGTACGGCGAGACGCGCTGTTACATCCGCGATCCTGACGGTTATATTATCGAGGTCGGACAAAGCACCGAACTCACATACGGTTAACGCTCGACCCGGCGCACGCCGCGTAGAGTGGCAATTGTTTACTTCGTTTATGTGTTCAAC
>DATDGY010000304.1:0-16149 GCA_036521855.1 Candidatus Angelobacter sp. | reverse complement strand
AGGTTCCACGTTGTCCAACGGCACGATCGCGCTATGCGCGCCGCCGCCGGAATACCACTTGACTTCGGCGGACGCCGCGTCGCCTTCTTCGTTGCCATTGCTGACGATGCGCACGAATTCGCAATGAGCCCCGGTCGCCAGTCCAGCCTCTGAAACCTCCCGCGCAAGACGGACCGTTTCACCCGGATAAATCACTTATTTGATTCTCCCCATCCATGTTCAGCAGGTTACTTCGCAGCGCCGCCGCGCCGCAACTGAATTTCTGTGTTAGAGTGCCCGGCGAATGTAGGTGACAGGAAACTAAATGCCCAACGGCGGACCAGACAATTGCAGCACCTGTGGCTTCAATGGCCGCAATCGCGGCGTCTGGCGAAACGCATCGCCGGACGAAGCGCGGCTTCCCTTCTGTGAGATTCGCGGTCACCTTGTGCTCATCGAGCACTGGACTTATTGCCAGAACTGGCATACCCGCACCCGCAAGCCGGTAGGCCCAGTTTATGCTTCGGGTCTCTACGAAGGCGGATACAGCAGGATTCCCTGGCACGATGCTGTGGAACCGGAGCACACCGGGGCCGGTATCTGCAGCGAATGCGGCGACACGTTTGACGAGGGAATCGCCATCGCGGTCGTCGAGGGCGCTCCCCGGGTCTTTTGCGGCAATGAGCACTATTTGCGATGGTGGAAGCGGCAGCATCCCCAGGAAGATGCGCCCATGAGCGGGGATATCGATCTCTTGGAGCCCTGAATGACCAGGTTTCTTTCTTGGTTAGGCTTTTCTAGCTCTGATCGCCCTCCACTGCTACATTATTCTGCATGAGCAAACTCGCATTGTTGTTATGCCTTCTCGCCACCGGATGGACCATGGGCGTGGCGCAAAGTTCGAACCAGCAAACTCCAACTCCTGCCGCTCCCAGCGCCAAACCGGCGACCGCGCTGCCACCTGCAGCCGGCCGCGGCGACGTAGACACCATCCAGCACATCCTGGCCGCGGTATACGACGTCATCTCCGGACCAGCCGGCGCTCCGCGCGATTGGGACCGCTTTCTTTCTCTTTACTATCCAGGAGCGCGCCTGATTCCCAGCCGCCGCGATGACAAGGGCGTGGTCACGGCAAGGGTCCTCAGCCCCGAAGAATACGTCACTCGCGGGAGAGATGCCTTCGCCAGCCAGGGCTTTTTTGAAAACCCCATCGCCAATCGCATTGAGGCCTGGGACCACCTTGCTCACGTATGGAGCGCCTACGAGTCCCGTCATGCCAAAGGGGAGAAACCCTTTGCTCGCGGCATCAATAGTTTTCAACTCTTTAACGATGGCACGCGCTGGTGGATTCTCACGATCTATTGGGAGGGCGAAGATAAAGACCATCCTCTGCCGGAAAAGTATCTGAAGTGAGCAATTAGCCTCAGCTAAAGCTGAATCCGGCCATTCTCTCCGGGTTTGGCTTTAGCTGTGCTAATTGTTATTTTTGCCGATTGCTATTTGCTTTGCCGGCCCGCTTTCCTAACCCAAATTTCATCATTCCTTCATGTACTTTTCGCAACTCTCCTGTCTAATGACCGCGCTGAAAGGAGAGTTACCTATGCCATTGTCAATGCTTCGCCGGCTGGCGTTCTTCCTGCCCCTGGCGATTGTCATGTTGGGATCGCGGCCACTCCAGGCTGAAGGGAACCCGCACCGGGTCAAGCACATCATCATCGTGATGCAGGAGAATCATTCGTTCGACAATTATTTCGGAGCGCTGGCTTATGCGCCAGGCAGTCCTTACCACTCGCCCCGCCGGGACGACGACCGAGACGCCGACGACCGCAGCGGATGCCGGAGGGACGATCATCAGTGCGTTGACGGCCTGACCTGCCGCGTGGATGCTTCCGGCAAGTTTACCTGCCTCAACTCCAATCTCGACGACGACGGCAGCACCGTTTTCGCTTTCCACGACTCCCGCCGCTGTGTCGCGCCCGACCTTGACCACGGCTGGGGCAGCACCCACCAGGAGGCCAACTTCCTGGACCCCAACAACTCCCTGGGACAGACTCTCAGCGACGGCTTTGTCCGGGTTAACGATGTCACCGAACAGCACGACAACGGTGTAGAGAACCCCACCGACGACCAGACCATGGCCTTTTACAACCAGGACGAACTGCCCTTTTATTACGACCTGGCCAGGAAGTTCTCGCTTAGTGACCGCTATTTCTGCTCGGTGCTCGGCCCGACGTTCCCCAACCGGTCGTACCTGATGGCTGCCACCTCGTTCGGCCATCTAACCACCTCCGAGATCTTTCCTCCGGCCGGAGGATACAAGCCGATCACCGGGACCATCTTCGACCTGATGGAAGCCCAAGGCGTCTCCTGGGCCGACTATTTCCAGGACGCACCGCAGGGGGGAAGCTTCCGCCCCTTCGGGCTGTTCGGCGGTCCTACCGATCCGCACTTCCACCCGCTCACGCTCTTCCTGGCCCAGGCCGCAGGCGCGCCGGGCGCGGGCACGCTGCCCGAAGTCTCTTTCGTCGATCCCAACTTCGGATTGTTCGGCGTGAAGTTTGAGAATGACGAGCATCCGCCCACCGATATCCAACGCGGCCAGGCGTACGTTGCCCAGGTGATCAACGCCGTGCGCAACGGACCGTTCTGGAAGGATTCCATCATCTTCATTACCTATGACGAGCACGGCGGCTTTTATGACCACGTGGCCCCGCCCCGCGCCCGCCAGGGACATGCTCCTAATCCTGACGGCATCAACCCCGGCCAGTGCGCCGATCTTTCCAACGCGCCGGCCAGCCTTCAGCCGGGCGCCGGCGCCGAATGCTCCATCAGCCGCGGCGGGGCCATCGGGCTCTGTCCGGACCTGGCAGCCAATCCCACCGGGCCGTTTCCGCCGGGCTGCGCCAACTTTGACCAGCTCGGCTTCCGCGTGCCGTTCTTGGCCATCTCGCCGTTCTCGAAGCCCCACTACGTCTCCCACAGCGCCGGCGATCACACTTCCCTGCTGGCGCTGATCGAGAAGGTCTTCATGACGTCCGGCGGCGACGGCCATGATAACGATGACAACGCCAATGACGGCAGGCGCCCGCATCTCACCAAGCGCGACCAGCACGCCAACACGCTCGAAGACATGTTCGACTTCGACCGCGCGCCATCGTTCCATACAAGCATCGGCACGGCCGCGCCTCCGGCACAGGACTGCACGCCGCAGTAAGCATTTATGTAGAAACGTTCGCCATCGCGTCTCTGCATAAAAAAGGGCCTGCTGGGGAGTCAGGCCCTTGCTCTTGTTTTGCCATGAGCCCGTCGGAAGAGTCCAGAGCATCGCCCCTCTCGGGAGTGGCGTCAGAGGCCGCAAATACGCCGGAGATTCCAATTGCCATTTGCCCCTCCGTAGTACAACATTCTCTTGTCATCCGGGTTGAGGTTAGAAGTGGCTGAGGGGGATGTGTGTCGCATCGAACAACTGCCTTGACGTGCGCGTTGTTGGCTCTGTCGTTTACTGGCGCGGGAGCAACAGCGGGCAAGAATACCAAGACGGCCAAACCTGCCGCGCTCTCCGACCATGATCGGGCCTTACATGCCTTGGGACGCCTGACCTTCGGGCCTCGTCCCGGGGACATCGAGAAGGTACTGGCCATGGGTGTGGACAATTGGATCGAACAGCAACTCAATCCGGCGCAGATCCCCAACCCGGCTTTGGACGGCCGATTGAATGGTTACCGGACGCTGCGCATGTCCCCGCGCGACCTGGCGCAAGCGTTTCCCACCGGCCAGATGATCCGCGAAGCCGCCGAGAAGAAGCGACCTTTGCCTTCGGATCCGGTGCAATTCGGGCTCTGGGAAGTCCTGGTGGACAGATACAACGAACAGCAAAAGAACAACGCCGCGACTGCGGCAGGTGCGCAGCCGTCGCCAACGCCCGATGAGGCCGCGCAAAAAGCCGCCGCCCAAGCCGGCCAGGACGCCGCGCGGCACCTGGCCGACATGCTGCTTTCGCTGCCCAAGGCCAATCGCATGCCGGCGCTCATGAAGCTGCCCGTCGGCGATCGCCGCATCCTGGTCCAATATGTCCCTGGCGACATGCGCGATAAACTTCTGGCGGATTTTTCTCCGGTGGAAAAGGAGACCTGGTTCGCCATGAACAATCCCACCGGCGTGGTCGTGGCCGAACTGCAACAAGCCAAGGTGTTGCACGCCATGTACAGCGAGCGCCAGCTCGAAGAGGTGATGACTGATTTCTGGTTCAACCATTTCAATGTCTTCATTTATAAGGACCAAAACCAATACCTGGTTACCAGCTATGAGCGTGACGTGATCCGGCCCAACGCTTTGGGCAAGTTCCGCGACCTGCTAGGCGCAGTCGCCAAGAGTCCGGCCATGCTCTTCTATCTGGATAACTGGCTGAGCATGGGCCCCAATTCTCAAGCCGCAGGCGTGAGACCGGGGCAGCCTCCCAATCCCAATGCTCCGACCAAAGGGTTGAACGAGAACTACGGACGCGAACTTCTGGAGCTGCACACTCTGGGGGTCGACGGCGGCTACTCGCAGGCCGATGTCACCGAGGTCGCGCGCGTCTTCACCGGCTGGACCATCCTGCCTATGGACCAGGGCTGGGGATTCGTCTTTGATCCCAAGCGGCATGAGCCGGGGCCCAAGAGCGTATTGGGAAAAACCATCTCTGAGAACGGCATCAATGAAGGTTTGCAAGTGCTGGACATGCTGGCGAAGAGCCCGGCGACCGCCAAATTCATCTCCACCAAGCTGGCGCGGCGCTTCGTGGCCGATGATCCTCCGCCGGCGCTGGTGGAAGCCATGGCGCAGAGATTCCTATCGAGCGATGGCGATATCAAAGAAGTCCTGCGCACCATGGTGCACTCCAAAGAGTTCTGGTCGCCCGAGGTCTATCGCAAGAAGGTAAAGACGCCGCTGGAGTTTGTCGCCTCGGCCATCCGGGCTACCGGAACGCAGGTGCAGAACCCCATGCCTATCGTGCAGGCTCTGAACAAAATGGGCATGCCCCTTTATCAAATGCAGCCACCGACGGGTTATTCGACCAAGGCCCAGGCGTGGATGAACTCTGATGCTCTCCTGGAGCGCTTGAACTTCTCCGTCTCGCTGACCAGCGGGGGAATGGGCGGCGTGAATTTTGATCCTCTGCGCATGCTGGCTTTGGGATTGCTTGCCCGCTCGCCCAAAGAAGAAGTTGTCCCGGTAAGCACCAGCGGCGGGACGGACGCGGCCGTGACCCTGGTGGAGGACGCGTTGATCGGCGGTGAAGTGTCCAAGAGCAGCGACAAGGCCATCCGCAAATCGCTCGACGATCCGCAGATCGGGAGCCACCTGCTGGATGATCCCGCCAAACCGCTGGCCACCATCATCGGCCTCACCTTGGGGGCGCCGGAGTTTCAAGTGAGATAGCTGCTGGCTGCTAGCTCCTAGCTTCTAGCCAAGAACTTTTGCTTTGGTTTTATCTAGTAGCTGGCAGCTAGTGGCTAGCAGCTACGCGCTATTTCTTCTCCATCACCAGCAAGGTAAAAGTTCCGGCCTTCATCGAGCGCTGGGGACGCGTCTGTCCCTCGGCCGGCGGCTTCTCTTCGATTTCAGCCGTCACCAGGTAAACATCATGGTTGTTGGTGTCGAGCGCCATGGTGCGGGCGCCGCGCTGGGTGTCGGCATTCTGTACCACGGTGAATTTGTCGGGCGCGTCTTCATGGACCACGGTAAGCGTGCCATCGCCGTTGGAGCTGAAAGCAAGATCGGTGCCCGGATCAAACCCATTCGCATCCACGCCCTGGCCGATAGGCACTGTTGCAATCACTTTGCCGGTATCCGCGTCGGTCACGGCCATGACCTTGTTGTGGCAACCGGAGAACAGCCTGCGGTGCTTCTGATCCATGGCCAGGCCGCTCGGTTCTTCGCAGCCCGTGAGCGGCCAGGTGTTGACGACGCTGGCCGTCTTGGCGTCGATTTGGCTCAACTCGCTCTTGTCTTCGATGTTGACGTATACCTTACCTTTGCCATCCGCAGCGGCGAATTCCGGCCTGCCATCCAGGGGGATATTGCCGACCAACGTGCCTTTCTCGGCATCGATCACGCTCGCGTTCTTGCTTCTTCCGTTGAAGGTGAATACGCGCTTGGACGCCGGATCATAAAGGATCGAATCTGGGTTCTCGCCGCCCTCCGTCTTTATTTTTGCCGTTTCCTTGAGGGTCTTCAGGTCGAAGACGGTTACGCTGTTGTCGCGCCCGTTGCTGGTGAAACCTTTGCCCAAGTCCTGGGCCAAAGCAATACCGTGAACGCCGGTAGTATCCGGGATCTCGGCGATGACCGTGCCCTTCGCGGGATCAACGACCTGAACGCGGGTTGCCCGGGAAATGAAAAGCCGTTTGCCAACGGGATCATAGGTCAGGTAGTCCCAGCCGCCATCGCCGCCCAAAACAAATTTCTGTTTGAGCTGGTATTGCGCCGGCGCAAAAGCTTTAGCGGAAAATGCAACGACAGAAGTCAGCAGCAGGACAAAGGGAATCTGTTTGCGCATCTCTTTTCACCTCGGGCTAGATTCACATCGATTGACGCAGCCGACCATTGTACCTCTTGTCGCCGGCCAGCGGCATAAGGCTTGCCCTATCCACGGAAGCCTCTTGGCGGCGGCCCGATACGCTCCGGCCGTCGCCGCGAATCGTCCCCAACGGAAAACAGACTTACTGCATTACCACCGGTCTAACCTCGATTGAACCTGTCTGAGCCGATGGTATGCGCGCAGCGATGGCCAGAGCGTCATCCAGATCCTTGGCTTCCACCAGGAAATAACCGCCCAATTGCTCCTTGGTCTCGGCAAAAGGAGCATCGGTGACGGCCGTCTTGCCATTGCGGGCGCGCACGGTGGTAGCCGTGGAAATGGGCTGCAATTGGTGGCCTCCTTTGTAATTGCCGCTCTTCTGCAGGTCTCCGATCAGAGCTCTATACTGCTGGTAAATCTTCTGTTTGTCCGGCTCTTTCACCGCGTCCCATTGCGCTTCGGTCTCGTAAATCAGCAAAAGATATTGCATTGAAATCTCCTCCAGAGAGCCTCTCGCCGGTAAGTCGCGCGGGTGGGCGGAAATCGACAAATCCGCCGGACTCTTTCTTGGGAATTTGGCGCATGGTTCGCAGGGGTCGCGCGTTCTCCAGAGAGTCCTCCCAAAAGGGTGGCAGGTTCCCCCCGCAACTCCCCGGCGGCAAGCTTGCCACCCGAAGTCTTTGCCGTAAGTCATGTTCTCGCGTCGCTACTTACAGCAGATTCATTGGCCGGAACAGGGCTTGGACGCCTCCGTCACCAGCCCTTCATCGGGGAAACTGAAGGCCCCGTCGATGGAGTCTTGCGGTCCCTGGCGCGTAAACCAAGGCAGCAGCACCTGGGTTTGCGGATGGTAGGTAAAGGCGTCAATGGTTACGGGATAGGCGGCATTGGGAAGCGTGGCTACAGGGTCGGCTGTTTCCAGATTGTTCTGGCACCCGCCCGCACTACCCAACGGCTGCCACGATGGAACAACATTGGTGTTAAAAGGATTGTTCATCCATTCCGAGATCTCATGGCTCAGCGGGGTCACATCGGCGACGCCCGGTCCCAGCAAGCCCTGATCGATCCAGCTTGCCCACACCAGAGTTTGAACCTGGCGCATGCGGCCGATCCTCCCGGCGTCGAAGGCGGTATGGAAGCCCAGCAGACAACACTGTTTTACATCTGCCTTGGGAGACAGAAACACGTTGGAAGTCACGATCAAAGCCAAGCTGTCCGGCCGAAGCTCTTCCAGTTGCACGATGGTATTGAGCTGGGAGACGAAGAAATTGGCGTCCACCACCGCGTACACCACGCCGGTGCTGGGATTGCGGTAAACCTTGGCCATGCCCCGCGGAACCTCGATCACTACCGGCTTGAGTATTTGCGGAGGTTGCAGCAAGGTGTGCCAATCCTGCCCCATGCTGCGGAAGAATTGGGCGCGCTGCACGGCGTCACCGAATTGAGTGAGGCCGGTCTGGTAAGAAAAAGTGTGAAAATTCGGGGAGCCTAGGATCCGAGTCATGATCGGGCCAGGATCAAGAACGATGGGCTCGCCATCGGCATCCAGAAATTCATCAAAGAGCAGCGGCACGGAGATGATCTGGGTGGGAATTTGCGTTGTGCCGCCAGCCTGGGGCATGGCTCCAACCACGGTGTAAGGAAACGTCTTGCCCGAAAATGCGAAGGCTCCGGAGAAATGCGGCACGCTGGCGATTCGCTGCTGGCGCAAGGCGGTCATGGCATTTGGAGAAATCTTGCTCGCCGACTGGAAGCGTGGCTGCGCGCCCTGGTTTTGCAGAAAACCACTCTCCGCGACGATCGCGCTTGCCGCCGCATCCGCAGGAACGGATTGGGCCAAGGCCGCCGCAGGCAGCAGAAGACTCCACGCCACAAACCAGCACCACGGCGGGAACCGCGATGTTTGCCGCCGATTTGTGCTCAACTCGGCCATGTTCTGAAAAAACGTCAGCAGCTATTCTCTTACTAGCACGAGCTTCTGTCGAACTTAATTTCAGAAGTCATTGAAAACTCAGATGCTTTTCCCGTGTACCGGGCCATGAAAAAATGGGCCGCGGGCGACGCGGCCCATTTTTCTTGCTCGGGACTTGGGGTTTACCTCGCCTCGGCGCTCAAGTTCTCGCCCAGCAAGAACTGCCGCACAAACATCACCGTGGCATAGAACAGAAAATCCTGGTTCTTTTTCTTGGCATAACCATGGCCTTCGTCGTTGGCCATGAGGAACCAGGTGGTGATGCCGTTGGCTTTCAGCTTGTCCAGCATCTGGCGGGACTCAGTCCAGGGCACGCGCGGGTCGTTCTTGCCCACTACGGCAAACACGGGTTTGCGAATCTTCTCCGAGTTGTTGAGGGGCGCCGTTTTCTCCAGGTACTCGCGCATCTTGGGGTCGCGCTCGTCACCGTACTCCACGCGGCGCAGATCGCGGCGATAGGCCTCCGTATGCTCGAGGAACGTAACCAGGTTGGACGGGCCGACGATCGGCAGCGTGCAGCAGATCTTGTCGTTGTATTCATAGGCGACGGCCCAGGTCATATAGCCGCCGTAGCTGCCGCCGGTGATCATGATCTTGCCGCCATCCAGGTTTGGGTTCTGCCCGATCCAATCCAGCAGCGCGCCGATATCTTTGTGGGTATGGTCGCGGTTCATGCCGTTGTCCAGCTTGAGAAAGGTCTTGCCATAACCGATGGACCCTCGCACGTTGGGAAAGATCAGGGCTACGCCCAGTTCGTTGAGATAGTAGTTGTTTCTTCCCAGAAACCCGGGACGGAACTGCCCTTCGGGTCCGCCGTGGATGTTCACCATCACCGGCCGCTTGCCGGGAAACTTCTTCGGGTCCGGCGCGTAGAGGAAACCGGAGATGGTCTTGCCGTCAAATGTCTTCCACTTGATGAGCTGCGGTTCCGCGAAGTTGGCCGTGTTAAGCCCCCCGGTCTCGCTGTAAGTCCAGCGTTCGAGCTTCCCGGTGACCGTATCCAGCGAATAGACGTCTGAGGGAGACTTCGCGCTATTGACCGCAAAGCCCAAATCGCGGTTATTCCTGTGGAAAGCCGGGCCGAAGACCTGCCCGGCGGGCAGGCCGGGAACGGCATGATATTTGCGCGTGGCCGTGTCCATCAGGTACAGCTTGCCGAGACCATCCTCGTTGGTGATAAAGGCCAGGGTCTTGCCGTCGTCGCTGAGGGCAAAGTCATCCACGTCCCATTTGATGTCGGTGGTGAGATAGCTTGGCCGCATGGTGGCCAGATCGAAATAAGCCAGCCGGTGAAATTCCGAGTCGCGATCGGTGCTGGTGTAGAAGCCCTTGCCGTCTTTGTTGAAGACGCCGTCGCCGTACGAAACTTCATCCTGGCCATTTTTCGGCGTGAGCAGCTTCTTTTCGCCGCTGGCCACGTCGGCCAGCCACAGAGAGCTCTGGTTGGCGGAAACCTCTTGCAGCACTAGCAGCTTCTTGTTGTCCGGCGACCAATCCGTGGCGCCCCAGCCGCCGCCTTGCAACTGCAGCAACATGTGGTCGGTCTTGGGATTGGTGGCGTCCATGATCCAAATGTCACTGTCCTGGCCGGTGCGGCGGGTGGAACTGTAGGCGAAGCGATTGTCGTTGTGGGCAAACGCGCCCCCGGTGTTGCGAGACTTGCCGTCCGTAAGCAGGGTTACATTGCCGTCAGCCAAGTCATACCGGTAAAACTGGAACCACTCGCCTCCGCCCACGTCTTTGACGAAGGTAAAGTAGTTGCTGCCCTTGGGGGCGTAGTGGGCCCCAGCTACGCGGTCCGGAAAAAACGTAAGCTGCGTGCGCGCCCCGCCGGGCATCTTGACTACGTGCACCTGAGGCACGTCGGCGAAGCGGGTAACAATCAGCATCTCGCGACGCGACGGGTCCCAGTCTTCGAGTCCGGCCGCGCGGACTTCGCCGTACCCGAAGGCTTTCTCGGCGATCGACGCCGGGATCGCCGGAATGTTTTCGAGCACCAAGTTGTCTCCGGGACGTATAACGGCGGCTTGGGCCGCGGCATTGCCCTGGGCCTGCGTCACCGGGCTCGGCAGCAGCACGACGGAAAGCAACACAACAAAGACGGCAAGAAAACGCTTCATCCAGTCTCTCCTTGGCGCAAGAAGGGTAAGCGCTGCTCTTGTGCCAGTCAAGGTACAGACTATACTTCGACGCTTTTGTTAGCCCAACTTCTCCGCCCAGATGTAGCCGCGAACGCTTTGATACTCGACTTCTGGATAGGGATCGCGCTGGAACTGTTCCACCACACTGAAGCCCAGCCGGGCCAGCCTCCCGTTGAGATCATCGACGGCGAAGAACGTCGCGTCCAAGTCCACGCTTACTCCCCAAAGCTCGTCTACGTGCACCGTATCGCTTCCAACGTGAAATCCCACCAGCAGCTGGCCCTGTGGGCGCAACACCCGGCGCATCTCGGCGAGTGCCAGGTCGACTTGCCGGCTGTCGAAGTGGATGATCGAGTAGAAAGCCACAATTCCACCGAGCGTTTCCGAGGCGAACGGAAGAGTAAGCATGTCGCCCTGAAGAAACAGCATTCCCGGATGCCGATGATGCGCTTGTCTCAGCAAGCCGAACGAGAGGTCCAGGCCGATCACGTCGGGGTTGAAATCGCGCAGGTAACGCGAGATGTGTCCTGGGCCGCAACCCAAGTCGCAAATGCAGCCGCGGTTCAAGCAGCGCCGGGCGAAGCGCTGCAGGAGTTCGCGTTCCTGCGGCCGATGGTCCAGTTCGTCGCAGATATGGCTGGCATACTCTTCAGCAACCGAGTCGTAACTGGCCCGGGTGCGTGCGGACCGATCAGGCTGCAAGCCGGATGATCTGGTCATACTCATAGATCGAGGTTCCGTTGTTGCCCGCTTTTGCGGCAGCCACCATGGCCTTGCCCACGGCCGCTGCCGGAATCGCGCGATAGCGCCGCACACCGCCCCACAGGACCTGGTTGAGCAGCGGAGCCAACGCTACCGTCGCCCGTTCTCCAAGGCGAAACTCTTCCCTCTTGCCCAACAGCAGGCTGGGACGAAAAACATGCAGCGCGTCAAACCCAAGCCGGGTAATTTCCTGCTCCAGCTCTCCCTTGGTGCGCAAATAAAAATTCTTCGAAACTGGGTCCGCACCCACCGACGAGACCAGAACAAATTGCCTGGCGCCGGCCTGGTGCGCCATCCTGGCCGCGGCCAGCGGATACTCCAGGTCCACGCGCCGGAATGCCTCCTGCGATCCCGCTTTGCGGATGGTGGTACCCAGGGCGCAGAAAACATCGCCGGCGCCGGCAAAGTCTTCGGCGGAGAAGCTCTCAAAGCTGATGATCTTTTGGGTCAGACTGGGCTGCGCAGTGGGGTGCGTTGCGGTGGCTTGCCCATTAAGGCGCGCGGCAATCGGAAGCGCGCGCCGGCTCAAGAGTACGATGTGCGCGTAGTTGGAGTCCGCCAGCAGGGTTTGCAAACAGAATCCGCCCACCAGTCCGGAGGCGCCCAGCACCACCGCCGTGGGTGCCTTTTTCATGCACACCTCCCTCGGAGCCAGAGTGTAACGCAAAACACCAGCGTCCAGAGAATGCAGACCGGAGAAATGAAGGAGGATTGCGCCAGCCAGGCACGCGGAAGCCAAGGCCTTGCCGCGAGCGGCTGGCACAGCGCAGACAAAGACAATTTGGGAAAAAGAGAGATAAAAACCCAGGTTGGCGGGCGGCGAACTTACACGCGGCCTGCATCCCTGCGCAGCGACGCAGAACCCACGCCGGTTCCATGCAAACGGGCCAACTCCAGCAGCGCAGCGCAGCAAGCGTCTTCCTTGCTGGTGGCATCGTGGCGAGCAACAACATCGGCCGAGCCTTCTCGGCGGATGACGCAAAACCACAAGAAATCTTCCTTGCCTTTGAGGGGGATAATGCTCGCGTGATAGGGGGAACGAGCGATCTTCATAGGCTTACGTCCTTGTGCTTCAAAATTCCGGCTGGTGAAACAGACCGTGCGCTCCTGGCACACCGTGGCCACGGAGAAACCTGGCGGCGAAGGCACAACCCTCCAGGGTAAACCGGGGTTATTCTACATGCCGCACATCCCCAATGCTCGCATCGTAATGTTAAAAACATGTTAAAACTGACTTGAGGCTGCGGCTTGCATTTGCCCTAAAGACAGTGCAGAATCGCCAGAGGGAAGCTATCCGGCGAAGAGTCCTTCCAGCTCTGGGCATCGTCCGTAAATCTAGGTCAAGTCCTTTTTTTTAAGCGATTTAGCACGTCCCGGCATGGGCCGGACCAGGATTGCAATCCCGCAGCTGAACTCCAGCAGATGGCGCGCACCTGCGATTCTCTCTGCCAGAGCGGTTTGGTTGTTCAAGCCCTCGGCATAGATCACCGCATAGTCCCCCGGGCGGCCCACTTTGATGCGGCGAATGGTTCCCGCGTGCTGAGCATCCATGGCATTGGCCAAACGCAAGACCCCGGCGAGGCGCTGGGCTGTGCGCTGCACCGTTGCAGGCAAAGATCGCAGGCCGTCCTGGCTGCGTCCGGGCAGAGCGCCGCGATGGTAGCGCGCTATATAGGCAATTACATCCAGGTCCTGCCGCTTCCAGGAAAAGGGACGCTCCACTTCCTGAACCAGCCGTTGCGTGGCTTTATGGTGGCCTTTCCTTCCGCCGGAGCGCCCCACCTCGTGGACCGTGGCCGCAGCCTGCAGCAATTCTCGCGAACGCTTGTGGTTCTGGCCCAGTAATCCGGCACGGGCCAGTCCGTCGTGCAACTGCAGAGCCAGGCGGGCCACGCGCCGACTGTGCCGGACATCAGGATCGAGGAATGAAGCCCACACTTCAAGTTTCTTGAACGCGGCATTACGGGCTTGCTGGCCGCGAGGCAGCCCTCGCCGCCAAATCTGCCAGAGTGAATCGGTCCCGGAAGTCTCCCGCAGATACTCCTCAGTCCTAGCCACGCGTTCGGCAGTTATTCTTTGTTGCCACCTCTCGCGTGCCTCTTCGCTCGCCAAGACCCCGGCGGCAAGAGCGGTTTCCCAAAACACGTCCAGGTCGTGTATCTCCCCGAGTAGATCCTGCGCCCGCTTCAGTCCCTCGGCCCACTCTTGATGGTGTTGCGGTAGAAAGTTCTCCACTACGTAACGAAATTTCTTCAATCCGATCCGCAGCCGATGAAACGCTGCAGGGTTTCCAGTCTGAACCGCCCGGTTGTGCAGCCTTCGGGCGCGCGTCCACCTGTCCAGGGCCAGGGACAGAAAAGGCTCGCTTCCCAAGCGCAGCCGGGCAGCCCGGCGAGGGAGAGACCGCGCCCAACTCTGCCACTGCTTGCGATCGAATTGCTGCAAAGCCGCTTCGGTCTGCTGTTTGAGGGCTCGTTCGTGCGTGCGGCAATAGGCAAGCAAGGCCGCGACCACGGGATCGTCTGGTGTGCCCAGCTTTTCCGTCCACTCCATCAGCACCTGGCAGTCGCGAAGCGTGCCCAAGCTGGCGAAGAGCAGCTTTCCCATCTTGCGCATCTTCTTCCACGAAGGATCAGGATCGATGGCGCGGATGCCTTCAGCCATGGACCGGCAACGCCGCAGCGCGACTCGCAGGTCATGGACGGGATCAGCAGCAAAGCCCTGGGCGGCTTTGTTTGCCTGCTTGAGGACTTGCTCCATCCAATAGGCCAGGCCGGAGTTCGGCAGGTGCGCGCGATGTGCCATTCTGGACACAGTTCTTCCCATCATCTTAAGTTCGCACGCCGGTTTTTTCCATGGGAGTAAAACGCAGCGCGTTCACTGCGTGCTCAGGCCCTGCACAATGCGTTGGAAAGCGGGATCAGAGGCGAGAGGCTGCAACTCCGGGTCCTGGGTGAGTGTCTGCGCGTGTTTCACGCCGCGTTGGACCGCCTGTTCGAGCGCCTTGATGGCAACCTTTTTGTTGCCGGCACGAACGCTGGCTTCCGCCAACAGCAGGAGCGGCCATGCCTGGTCAGGCGATGCCTCAGCCATCAGCGCAAAATAGGCGGTCGCCTGGGGCAGACGGTTCTCGCGAAATGCGTCCTGACCGGCCTCCAGGCCCTGAATCCAAAGTTGGGTGAAGGCGCGGGAATAGACCGCGTGGTCGCTGCCGTTGGATTTTGCCCGGCGCCGTAAGTCGGACATGACGGAAGCGATGTGCTGCCCCAGACCGCCTTGGGCGCCGGCATCGGCGGCCCCGAACTCGGCCAAATCGCCGGCAGCGGCAGTGGTCAGCGACGCCTGCAGCTCGATCTCGCGCTGCTGGCTGTGTTCGGCGTTCTTCAAGGCCTTGGAGCCCTTCACCTGGGCCAGCTTGCCGGCAAATTGGGTCGTGTCTTCCAGCCCTTTAAAATCTTCCACCAGGGAGCGCAGAGCGTAGTACTGGCTGAGTACGTCGCCGCGTTGCTCGGCCTGCGCCGCTTCCGCCTGCGTCGACTCGAAAATCTTATGAACGAACGCCCGATCAGGCTTTTCCGTGCCGGCTTGCATGGCCTTCAGCTCCAGCCATTCCATCGCACCCGCAACCACCTCCGGCGGCGCCCACTGATGCGGACCAGGGTAAATCTTCACTTTGCATGCCGCGCCGGCCTCTTCTTTCTTTTTGCGCAACGCCATGATCTCCGGATAGTTGAAATCCTCGTCCCCCACGATGGCGTAGTAAACAAGACGATCATTGGCCGGCGGCTTCTGGCTTTGCATGATGGGATATCCGGCGCCATGGGCAATCACCCCGGCCACCGAGCAGGTGTAGCAGTACAGGGCAAAGGAAGTCGCGACGCGCGCCCCTCCGGAGAGGCCGGTAGTATAGACGCGGTTCTTGTCGATCGAGAAGCGGCGATGCGTGTCCAGCCAGAGCGCCTGGGCGGCCGCCAGTTGCACCGCCGAGGGTCCATTCTTGGAATTGTTGGAGCCGACCACGATGTAGCCGTATTTTTCCGCGGCGTCCTTGTACACGTCCACGGCGGTCTTGCCGCGGGCAAACGGGTCAAATGCATAAAGGATCGGCCAAGTGCGGTCGGTAGTGTAATGCGACGGAAGATAGACTGCGTAGCTTTGGATGGGATCGTCGAGACAAGCAACGCGGCTGACCACAGTCCCGCGCGCCGTCGGCGCATCAAAATCCGCGGAAGAGGCCTGCTGTCCCCATGCCGTCAGCGCTGCGGCGAGAAGGATCATCGTCGGCGCGATCCGCCAGAAGCCACGTTGATGCACATCAATAGACTAGGGGAAGCCGCCGGCAAAAATCAATTTGGAGGTTTTCCGGCCGTCACTGAGGCGAGAGGAGAAAGCGCGAAAGAACAGGAGGGTGTGGCGGGTGGCCCGCCCTTCTCCCTCTGACTGTATCCCTCAGGAACATGCGAGGCTACCCCATC
This sequence comes from Candidatus Angelobacter sp., assembly GCA_036521855.1. Classification (GTDB taxonomy): domain Bacteria; phylum Acidobacteriota; class Terriglobia; order Terriglobales; family Acidobacteriaceae; genus Angelobacter. The sequence goes on along the minus strand of DATDGY010000304.1, from coordinate 258 downwards.
CTGTGCGGGGCCCAAGATTGCGCCGCTTTTTGCACGATCTTGGGCAGGGAGAAGCTGGCCTTTGCTTTTTCTGCTTCGGAGCAAAGGGTGGGATTCGATGAAGTGCGGACGGCAAAGGGTATTAGCGAAACAAAAAAACGTGGGAACTCCTTTAACAATATTGTGCACTTACAATTTACGGTATAGTATAATGGCTGGTGTCCGCCCAGGCGGACGCTCAAGACGATCTTTGACAAATAGCAAACAGCAGCTGGCAGT
>DATDGY010000303.1:0-25545 GCA_036521855.1 Candidatus Angelobacter sp. | reverse complement strand
ACCACTTCCACCTCCATTGTCCTCTCTTCGCCGGTGGAGCAGCGGGAGGTCCAAAGGCAGGAAGAAATGGCTGAGGCGGCACAGGCCGGCCAACGAAAATAGATCCGGGACAGGTGCGACTGACCTAAACCGGGATGGGATTCGCAGACCTCGAATCTCCGCAAAGAGCGCGGCCGCCATTCTCGCAGCCGCCATCGCACGGGGCGGGTTCTTCATGGCTTCTAGCCAGGAACTTCCGTAAAGCGGATCAAACATAACTCCATAAGTCTTAAGCCTCGTCCTTCCTTTGCACAGAGGTATAATTCTGAACTTAGAGAGGAACACATGCCATGAAAAGAATTTTGCCGTCCATTTTTTGTGTCTCTGTCCTTTTTGTAAGTTTGCTTTCCTACGGCCAAATGGGGCGTTCGCCCGCCGGTACATCCTCTGCCCCACCTCCAGGAGCCGGCGCGTACGACCCGCATAACGGTCCAGCCGGAATGAATGCGCCGCCACCAATCGACCAGCGGCCGCAGGACTATTTGGCGCAGGATCCCAAGTTCAACGCCAAAATACAGAAGATGCTTCCCGAATCGGTGACGCCGGTCCAGGTCTGCGACGGATTCAAGACGCTGGGTGATTGCGTGGCCGCCATCCACGCCTCACAGAACCTGGCCATTCCCCTGGCCGAACTGAAGGGGAAGGTAACCGGCAAGGGCTCGGAGAACCTGGAAAAAGGGATCCACGCTTTGAAACCCGACGTTGACGCCAAAGCCGAAAGAAAGAAGGCCTGGAAGCAGGCGGAGCGGGACATCCCAGTAAGCAATTAGCGTAGTTTCCGTCGGCAACAGTATTCGTCCCACGGATCAGAGGACGCCGTTCAGAAAGGACACGCAACATGCGTCGCAACAACCTTGCCGTTGGATTGCCCCTGATTGTGTTTTTCGTGATCGCTTTGTCCGGGGCCCAGTCGCCACAGGACAAGAGCCAGCGACCCAGTCCTCCCGGCACTACGGAGTGCACCATCAAAGGGAAGAAGGTCACCATCAGTTATAGCCGTCCGTCGCTGCGCGGTCGAAAAATGGAAACCCTCACTCCCTACGGCAAGGTGTGGCGCACGGGCGCCAATGAAGCCACCACGCTGATCACGGAAGGCGACATCGACATTGGCGGCGCGAGTGTTTCCGCGGGAACCTACACGCTGTACACGCTGCCCTCCGAGGGCACGTGGAAGCTGATCATCAACAAGCAGACTGGGCAATGGGGAACCGAGTACCACCAAGACCAGGACCTGGCCCGCGTGGACATGAAAAAATCCGACATCGTGGTGCCGGTGGAGCAGTTCACGATTTCCCTCGATCAGGACACCAATAACAGCGCGGACCTGGTGATGGAATGGGAGAAGACTCGCCTGACGGTGCTGGTCAAGGGAAATCCGGCAGCGATTGATGATCGCGTGCGGCCGTGATAATTCAGGTGGTCATTCTGTTGTTGGGCGCCCGGTTTTCGCCTACTTCTGTTTTTGTTCGTCGCTGGCGATGACGCCGTCCTTGATGTGGATGACCCGGTGGGCGTGCTCGGCGATGTCGAATTCGTGGGTCACCAACACAATGGTGTTGCCTTTGCGGTGGAGTTCCTTGAACAGGGCCATGATCTCGCCGCCGGTCTGGGAGTCGAGGTTGCCGGTGGGCTCGTCGGCCAGAATGATGGAAGGATGATTGACCAGAGCCCGGGCGATGGCCACGCGCTGGCGCTGGCCGCCGGAGAGTTCATTGGGTTTGTGGCTCATGCGGTCGGCCAGGTCCACCGCGCCCAGCGCCTCCTTGGCGCGGGTAATGCGCTCTTCCGAGGGCGTTCCGCTGTAAATCAACGGTAGCTCGACATTGTGCAGAGCAGTGGCGCGGGCCAGCAGGTTGAAGGTCTGGAACACGAAGCCAATTTCCTTATTGCGGATGCGCGCCAGCTCGTCGTCATCGAGTTCGCTGACCAGGCTGCCGTTGAGCCAGTAGCGGCCCTTGGTCGGTGTATCCAGACATCCGATCAGGTTCATCAGCGTCGACTTGCCCGAACCCGAGGGGCCCATGATGGCGACGTATTCTCCGCGGTTGATCCTCAGGTTGACGCCACGCAGAGCATGCACCTGCTCCGCTCCCATCTCATAGGTCTTCCAGAGATCCTCTGTGCAGATCATGCAGTCATGCGGCGGGGCATTGATGATGCTCCGCGACACATCGGCGATCTGAGTTGCCATGCTTTTCTCCCCGTCCGTGCCCACCCGAAGGATTCCTCTCTCTACTATCCTTAGACGCGCGAAACCGGCTCCTGGTTACGATTCGCTCTTGTTGAGCGCGGAATTATCCACTTTGACTCCGGCGCCGTTGCGCAAAGTCTTCAGAACTTTGTAGCTGCCGGTAATGATTTCATCGCCTTCCTGCAGGCCGCTTTTCACTTGGATGTCGGTGGAGCCGGTCAGCCCGGTTTCCACAACGCGGAATTCGGCCTTTTTGGTTTTAGTGACCACGAACACGCCTTGCAGGTCTTGCATTTCCTTCTTGGCCGGCGGCGAAGTTACCTCGGCCGGTTTGGCTCCTTTGGCCTTGGTGTCCTGCGCTTCCAGATCTTTCTTTTCGCGCATGGTGAGCGCTTGAATAGGAATCGTCAGCGCGTTGTGTTCCGAGCCGGTGGTGACCTTGGCGGTGGCGGAAAGCCCGGGGCGCAGATTATCCGGAGGATTGTCCAGCGTGATCACGACCTTGAAATCCTTGGCTTCCTGGCTGCTCGTGGTGCTCTGTGAAGTGGAAACACCGGTAGAACGAACGATGGCGTTGTCGCCGATTTCGGTTACTTTCCCCTTGAACGTCTGGCCCGGGATAGCGTCGATGTTGACTTCGGCCAGCTGTCCCAGCCTGACGTTGACGATGTCGGTCTCATCCACGCGCACTTCCGCGGTAATCACGGACATGTCGGCCACCGTCATCAGCGTGCTGCCGGGTTGGTTCTGAATGCCCGGGACCACGGTTTCGTCTTCGTGCACGGGCAGGTTGGTGACCACGCCGTCGTACGGCGCCTGGTAATTTGTCTTGCTGAGCACGTCGTTGACCTGGACAACCTGGGCTCTCGCGCTGTTGACGTGGCCGTGGGCGGAATCCAGGTTGGCCTCCGCCTGGGCCACGCGCGCCACGTCCTGATCCGCGACGGCCTGAGCCACATCGTACGCGGCCTTCTTGCTGTCGTAATCCTGCTTGGCGATCAACTGGTTCTGGTAGAGGCTTTGCGACCGTTCGTAGTCCAGCTTGGCCTGGGCCAGGCTGGCTTTGCTGCTGATGGATTGGGCGCGAGCGGTTTTCAGAGCCGCTTCAGCGGCCACCGCGTCCGTCTGGCTGGCAGCCAGCGCCGCTCTCATCTGCTCCACGCCGGCGGCTGACTGCACGTTTTCCAACTGCGCCAGTAACTGGCCTTTCTTCACGCGCTCGCCTTCCTTCACGAACAGATGCGTGATCCGGCCCATCGCGTTCGCGCCCACGTTGACAAAGTTCTTGGGCCTGATTTCCCCGGAGGCCGTCACCGTCGAGGCGATATCCTGCTTCATGACCTTGCCGGTCTGCACCGTGACCACATTCTTCTGGGTCTGATTCACCGAGAAGCCGACAATGGCCCCCAACAAAACCACAACTCCTACTATGATTGCGATTTTTTTTGCTTTCATGGATCCTTCCGGCGCCTCCGACACACACGCGTATACATTGTTCTATACGCCCTTCATGCCATGAGAGTTCCCAGCCGAGGCAGGCCTACAGCCGTCTTGCACTAAGGTGGCGGGCTCAGTTCACGATTATAACCAGAGTCAGCGGCCGGAGCTAGAGCATTGCGTCCCGCAGGGGCCTTCTCCAAGTGATTGATTTGCGGGGCCTAAGGTTTTTCCACACGGGTAAAATACCCCTTCCCAGCCTTGATTCCCGAGCGGCAAAGACATAGAATCCAAATACCTCTACCTTTTACCCAAGGAGGTGCCAGGTCGTGTCTCTTTATTGCTGTTTAAGGCACTTTTTCATCGTTTCTTTGGCCGTCATTTGCGGCTGTTTCTTCGTGCAAGGGCAAAGTCCCAGCCAGCAGGGCTCTGATTCCCAGGCCTCGTCCGCTAAAACGAAGGCCTCCCAATCGTCCACAGACCCGCAACAAGCCGGAGGTGAAGACGATCCTCTCAAGCGTCCGCGCAAGAACGATAACAAAGACGCAATTAAGGAAAAACTGGGCGGCGTTTACAAGAAATGGCTGGATGAAGACGTGCGCTGGATCATCACCGATGAAGAGTTATCGGCGTTCAAAAAGTTGAGCAACAACGCGGAGCGCGACACCTTTATCGAATCGTTCTGGCAGCGGCGCGATCCTACCCCCGACACTGCGGAGAACGAGTATAAAGAAGAGCACTACCGCCGCATCGCCTACGCTAACGAGCACTTTGCCGCGGGCCTTCCCGGATGGAAGACCGATCGCGGACGCATCTACATCATGTACGGCAAGCCGGACTCGATCGATGCCCACCCCATGGGAGGACCTTATCAGCGCCCCGCGGAAGAGGGCGGTGGACAGACCGAGACGTATCCCTTCGAGGTTTGGCGCTACCGCTATCTGGAAGGCATTGGCCAGGAGATCGAGATCGAATTTGTAGACGACTGCAGTTGCGGCGCCTACGAAATGACCATGGACCGTTCCAAGAAGGACGCGCTTTTGCACGTCCCGAATGCCGGCCTCACTGACATGGAAGCCATGGGCATGGCCAACAAGGCGGATCGCTTCCGCAACCCGGAATCTCTGGGCCAGGGCTTTTTCAACCAGAACATGAACACCAAGGAATTTGACCGCCTGGAGACTTTTGCCAAGTTGAACCGGGCGCCGGACGTCAAATACGCCGAGCTGCGGAATGAACTGGTGAGCCACCGCATCCGCACCAACCCGCTGCCCTTTGACGTGCGCGTGGATTTCGTCAAGCTGACTTCGGATACCGTGCTGGTTCCTATTACTCTGCAGATTCCGCTGCGCTCGCTAACTTGGGCCAATAAAGATGGCGTGCAACGGGCGGTGATCAACGTGTACGGACAGTTGCAGAACCTCACGGGAAAGATCGTGCAGACCTTCGGGGACACCAGGCACAAAGACATTCCCGCTGAGCTACTGGAAAGGGAACTCGACAACACGTCACTCTACTGGACGGCGGAGCCTATGCGTCCGGGCCTGTATCGCCTCGATGTTGTAGTCAAAGATGTGAACGGAGACAAGGTCGGCGTTTTCAGCCGCAGCTATACAGTGCCCGACTACAGTAATGACGAAAAACTCAACGCCTCCACGCTGATCCTGGCCGACCAGCTACGGGCCGTGCCGGCGCGTGAGATTGGCACCGGCGACTTCGTGATCGGCGCGAACAAGGTGCGTCCGAGGGTGCAGCCCTCTGACGGTAAACCCGCATCCTTTAAGAAGACCGAGAACCTCAGTTTCTGGATGCAGGTGTACAACCTGGGGATCGATGAAAAGACGAAAAAACCCTCCGCCACCGTGGAATATCAAGTTCTCAATACCGCCACGAACCAAGCCGTGCTAGACTTGACGGAATCGACGGCGCAGATGGGCAACGTCGGCGAGCAGATGACCCTGGCAAAGACGCTGCCGCTGAGTAAGCTCGACCCGGGTGTGTACCAGGTTACGATCAAGGTCATTGACGAGGTTTCCAAGCAGACTCTTGCGCCGACGGCAAAGTTTGCAGTCCAGTAATCCCGTGAGCGACTCCAGTGGTTCAGGGAGTGGATATGGCCCGTAAACTCGGATGTCTGTTGCTGGTCCTGTTCGCAACAAGCACTTTGTTCGCGGCGAACTCCGGGACCATCTCCGGGTACGTGAAGGACAGCTCGGGCATGCCTCAGATGGGCGCAGTCGTAGAGATATTCACTTCAGTCACCACCCTCGGGGCTACCGTGTTCACCGACGAGCGCGGCTTCTACTCCGCGGCAAACCTGCTGCCCGGCATCTATCAGGTCAAAGTTACCGCGTTGTCTTTTCTTCCTTCGCTGCGCGAGAACGTGACTCTTCGCTCCGGCGCACGCGTTCTGGTCAACGTAACGGTGAACGCGCTGGCGGATTCGAGGAGATTGCTGCCGGCGTGGCGGTCGGCCAGCACCGATGCCGACGATTGGCACTGGACCTTGCGCTCCTCCGTCAACCGCCCCATCCTGCGCTGGCAGGATGACAAAGACAGCAACCCAGAAATCTCCGCCGGGGAAAAACCGGCGGACCGCAGCCTGAAGGCTCAGGTAGCTTTCATCGCTGGTTCGGATGCCGGGGGCTTTGGTAGCGCCGGAGACATGACGACGGCGTTTACCTTGCAGAAGTCGCTGTTTTCAGACGGTGTCCTTTCCTTCAACGGCAATATCGGAGCTTCCTCGGGAGATCCCGCGGGAGTGGTGCAGGCTTCTTATACACACGACTTTGGACCTGCATCGCGGCCGAAATTTACGGTTACCTATCGTCGCTTTGCCGCGCCCGGCACCGACGTGCCCAACTCTCCTTACGCGGCCGTGGAGATGAACAGCTCGGACAGCATGACTGTCGGCGATCTGGTGGAATTGCAATATGGCGCCGCAGTTCAGTCCCTGGAGTTTACCAGGCGAGTGACCGCCTTTCACCCGTACGGCGCAATCATGCTCCACTTGTCACCCGATTTGGTTGTTGCTTATCGCTATACCACCTTCGAGCCAAATACGCGCGCGGCCAAAGGTTTCGATAGCGCTCCTGCTGATTTGAGCGAGTCTGGTCCAAAAATGGCCCTGGTGAATGGCGAACCTGATCTGGAACGCGCGCAGCACCAGGAGGTCTCGGCGTCACGTCGTTTCGGCAAAACCAGTGTGCAAGTGGCCTGCTACCTGGATCGCATACGTAACGTGGTTCTTACCGGCGCCGGCGATCCTTCCGCCTACTCCGACGACGTGCTGCCCGACGTTTATTCCGGTACGTTTTCCTATGCCTATAACGGCGTCCTCAACACCACCGGTGCCCGTGTGGTGGTGGAACGCAGGCTCCTGGACGACCTGACTGCCACTATGGACTACTCCGCCGGCGAAGCGATCGGCGAAGATTCGGCAGCCAACTGGCAGAATCTGGCCCGAGCGCTCGCGGCCAGCCGGCAGCAGTCAGTTGCGGCGAAGTTTTCCGGCAGCATTTCACGTTACGGTACCCGCTGGATGGCTTCTTACAAGTGGACCAGCGGCAACACGCTTTCACCGGTGGACGCTTTCAACGCCTCACCCGGTCAGGCAGATCCGTATTTGAGTGTTTTTATCCGCCAGCCGCTTCCCGGCGCTGCCGGCAGGATGGATGTGCTCCTCGACCTCCGTAACCTGCTGGCCCAGGGTTATCTCCCCGTCATGGGACCAGACGGTCGCACCGTGTACATGGTCCAATCCGCGCGTTCTCTCCGCGCCGGCTTGGCCTTCACGTTCTGATTTTGCATCTGAGCGCGAACGAAAGATCCCTAACACCCCGATCATGTAAGAGGGCTACCCTTGGAACCGATCCCTCAAGTCCTCGTTCGGGAAGGAGCTTCCTGGCTGCGCCCGGAATTCAGTTCCAAAACCTCCGCCACCACTTCTTCTCTTCCTGAGCCTCCTCTGCTTCTTCGAACACAGCTGCGTCATTCAGACCGAGGAATCCCGTGGCTCTGACTGAGGAAATCTTCGCTGGCTGCGCGGGTGGTGTTCGGCCCGGACGGAAAACGGCGACAGCTAGACCGTTTCCGAGCGACGGGGGCAACACAGCGACTACGCTTCTGGAAATGCACAGCGCGTATTCCAGCGCGGCGCGGCCGGGAGCTTCAAAAACGGATGCCTGCGGGAGTCGGGAACGCAACTCGGAAGCAGTGGCCTGATCAAACACTATCCAGCGTGGCATAAGCAACAAACCTCCAACCGGATCGGGAATCAGGGGCAATCCAAGAACTTAGATGCCCGGCACTCGATTGCAGTTTGACGGCTCAGCTTCGCTTCGGGTACTCTCCCGCTACTCGAACTTTTCATCAGGAGATGCCCATGCACGAGTTCTCCCTTGACCGCCGCCGGTTCGCCCTAGGGGCCGCTGCCGCGACTACCGCTCTCATTCTTCCCGTCGAAGCCATCTGCCAGCCGCCGGAACAAAGCGTGCCGGCTCCTGCCACGCCTCTGGAACAACAGGCCCACGCGGCCATGGCCAAGCTCTCGCCGCAGGCCCAAGCCGAAATAGAGATGAAGGTCAATGACATCTTCCGCAAGTATGGCGACAAGCTCAGCGCCGAACAAAAGACCGATATCCGCAAGGTCATGGCGGAAACCCAGGAAGGCCTGGAAAAGATGCGCACTTTTGCGCTCGACAACGGCGACCAGCCGGCGACGGTATTCCACGCCTACCGGGCCGAAGGGAACAGATAGATGCTGAAAGAAGATGTTCTCTACCTGTCTGTCGGCGAGCTGTCACAACGCATTGGCCAGCGCCAGCTCTCGCCGGTGGAGCTGACGGAGAGTTATCTGGAACGCAGTCGCAGCTTGGGACCGCAACTGAATGCCTTCGCCACTCTAACGCCCGATCTGGCCTTGCAGCAGGCACGCGTTGCGGAGAAAGAAATCGCTTCGGGCAACCATCGCGGCCCTCTTCACGGCATTCCTTACGCCGCCAAGGATCTGCTGGCGGTGCAGGGATATCCCACCGGATGGGGCGCGCGCCCCTACGCGAATCAGCATTTCGACTATGACGCCACGGTCATTCGCAAGCTCAACGAGGCCGGAGCGGTGCTGCTGGGCAAGGCGGCGATGATCGAGCTGGCGGGCGGCATGGGCTACCGCTACGCCTCGGCTTCGGCCACCGGCGCCGCCAAGAATCCCTGGAACCAGGACTACTGGACCTGTGGATCGTCCAGCGGCTCGGGGGCCATTGTGGGCGCGGGGCTGGCGGCGTTTGCCATCGGCACTGAGACCTGGGGATCGATCATATGTCCTTCAGGGTTCTGCGGCATCAGCGGCCTGCGTCCTACCTACGGGCGCGTCAGCCGTCACGGCGCGATGGCGCTCTCCTATTCCATGGACAAGATCGGGCCCATGGCGCGGACTGCCGCTGATTGCGATCTGGTTCTCCGCGTTATTTCCGGCCATGATCCGCAGGACCTGGGCTCGTTGCCGGAGTCTGCGGCCCGCTATCCCGGCGCCGGAGAGCTGACAAGTCCGTTGCGCATCGGCTGGCTGACGAACCAATGGAAAGACGTTGCCCCGGACGTGAACAGCGCGGCAACAGCGGCCCGCCAGTCACTGGCGAAGAGCCGCAACGTAGTGATGAGCGATGTGGCCCTGCCCGAAGGCCCCTGGGAGATCGCTGCCGGCGTCATCATTTCCGTGGAAGGCGCTGCCGCTTTCCGGTCGCTGATTCAGTCCGGGCGCGTCGCCGACCTGAATGACCCGCTGGGCAAGATCGGCGGTTACATGAACGAGGAAATCAGCGCTTCCGATTTCATAACGGCGCAGCGCATCCGCGCCATCTTGCAGAAGAAAATGGACGAGCTGTTCCAGCAGGTGGACGTGGTTGCTGCGGCGTCGTTGCCGGTCACAGCCAGCCAACTGGACGCCAACCTGGATTTGGCGCTGACGTTTCCCGATCCCATTGGCGGCATCGGCAACTTCTGCGGGCTCCCGGCGATCAGCGTGCCTTGCGGGTTTGGCGATCATGGATTGCCCGTCGGCCTGCAGTTTGTCGGACGCAGCCTGGACGATGCCAAGGTGGTGCAGGCCGCGCGCCTCTTTGAGAGCCAGACCGACTGGCATACGAGGCGTCCCAAGCTATGAGAAACACAGGTATTTAACTCAGTGCAGCTACCCCGGACGTATGCCATACTAGAGTTCAGCTCGGGTGGGGAACGCCGACTGCATCTTACCTGGTAGGGAAGATCCAGCCGGTGACAGAGCACAGTGCTCCTGTTTCCTTGGCACGCTGTCAGCGGCAAAGGCCTTGGGCTAAAGACTCAGAATGTCCGACGACTTGGTCAACTGCACAGATTTTGGCTCCGAACCGTTGCGAGAATCTATTCTGCGGCACATCCGCTACACATTGGCCCGCCCCGCCGGAGATCTCGTCCCCCGGGAGTTGTTTAAGCCCCTATCATTGGCCATCCGCGATCTGCTGGTTGACCGCCTGCTCAAGACCGAGCAGAGCTACCGCGAGCAGGATGTAAAGCGCCTGCATTACCTCTCCCTGGAATTCCTGATGGGACGCTGGCTGAGCGACAACCTGTGCAACCTTCGTCTCAACGAGCAGTGCCGTAGCGTGCTGGCCGAATTGAATGTCGACCTGGACCGAGTGCTCGAGGTCGAGCCTGATGCTGGTCTGGGCAACGGCGGCCTGGGAAGGCTTGCCGCCTGCTTCCTGGAATCTCTGGCCACCCTGGGCATGCCCGGGTTCGGCTACGGCATCGACTACGAGTACGGCATGTTCAGGCAGGAAATCGTTGGCGGGCACCAGCGGGAAAAACCCGATCTCTGGAAGGCCGAAGGGACGCCATTTTTCATTGAACGCCCGCAGGACGTTTGCGAGGTCCCGCTCTACGGCCGGGTGGAGTACTCGCGCGATTCGCAAGGCAACCGCCGCCAGCGCTGGACGGACTACCGGATCGTGGTGGGCGTACCCAGTGACATGCCCGTGGCCGGCCTCAACGGAGAAACGGTGAATTACTTGCGCCTGTTTACGGCGCGCTCGTCGGAGGATTTTGATATTGAAATCTTCAATCGCGGCGACTACATCCGCGCCGTGGAGCAGAAGATCGCCTCGGAGAACATCTCCCGCGTTCTCTATCCTTCCGATTCTGTTCTGTCCGGGAAGGAATTGCGCCTGGTGCAGGAGTATTTTCTGGTGGCCTGCGCTCTCCGTGAAATCATCCGCCAGTATTGCTCCGCCCACAGCGGGTTCGATGAATTTCCCGCCAAGGTGGCGGTGCAGATGAATGATACGCATCCCAGTCTGTGTGTCGCCGAACTCATGCGGCTTCTCCTGGACGAACACCAGGTGGATTGGGACCAGGCCTGGGAGATCACGCAGGCCACGCTGGGTTATACCAACCACACCCTGTTGCCGGAGGCCCTGGAGAGATGGCCGGTTTCGCTCCTGGAGCGTGTGCTGCCCCGGCACATGGACATTATCTTCGGCATTAATCACCAGTTTCTGCGCGCGGTGGGCCGGCGCTGGCCCATGGACGTGCAGCGGCAGCAGCGCATGTCCATCATTGAGGAAGGGCCGGAGAAGCAGGTGCGGATGGCTCATCTGGCCATCGTCGGCAGTCACGCGGTCAACGGGGTTTCCAAGCTGCACACCGAGCTGCTGAAGAATTCCCTGGTTCCCGATTTCTCCGCATTGTGGCCGGAACGCTTCAGCAACAAGACCAACGGAGTGAGCCCAAGGCGCTGGCTGCTCAAGGCGAATCCCGGCCTCGCCGCGCTGCTCACGCGGACGGTCGGTGAGCGTTGGATCACGGACCTGGAGCAGGTGCGGGAGATCGAAAAGCACTCCGCCGACCCGGCTTTCCAGCACGAGTTCATGGAGATCAAGCGGCGCAACAAAGAAGCTTTGGCGCGGACGGTGGCCGATAGCACCACCGTCACCATCGATCCCGGCTCTATGTTTGACGTGCAGGTGAAACGCATTCACGAATACAAGCGGCAGCTGCTGAACGTGATGCGCATCATCCACGAGTACCTGCAGCTGGTGGATGACGGGGTTGAACCGGAGGCCCAGACCGCGCGCACCTGCATCTTTGCCGGCAAGGCCGCGCCCGGCTACTGGGCGGCCAAGCAGATCATCAAACTCATTAACAACGTCGCCCAGGTGGTGAACTCAGACGTCCGCACGCAGGGCCGGCTCAAGGTCGTCTTTGTGCCGGATTATCGTGTTTCCTTGGCGGAGATCATCATGCCGGCCGCGGACCTCAGCCATCAGATTTCCACCGCCGGCATGGAGGCTTCCGGCACCGGCAACATGAAGCTGGCCATGAACGGAGCGCTCACCTTGGGCACGCGTGACGGCGCCAACATCGAGATCATGGAAGCCGTGGGCCCGGACAACTTCTACGCCTTCGGCCTCACTCCCCAGGAGGTGAGCTGGCACCAGCAGAAGGGGAACTACAATCCGCGCGAGCTGTATTCCGCCAGTCCGGTACTCCGCCGGGTGATGGACAGCCTGGCCTCCGACCGCTTTTGCCCGGAAGAGCACGGACTGTTCCGATGGATCGTGGATGAGATTCTGGACCGTGGCGACCGCTACTTCTTAATGGCGGACTTGCTCCCGTACATTGACGCCAGCGCGAGGGCCGGCAAAGACTATCAGGATCTTGCCGCTTGGTCCGCCAAGGTCATTTTGAACGTGGCACGCGTGGGCGGCTTCTCCAGTGACCGGACCGTGCGCGAATACGCCCGCGATATCTGGAACATCAAGCCAACCCTCGGCGCCCGCGGGGACTCACCCGTGAGCCCCACGGAGCCGGCGGGCGCGGAAGTTTCCCGATAGGCTTGAGCATCGCAGGCGTTGCGATGCTCAAGCCCGATCGATCCTACTTCTTTTCAACGCCCTTGGCTAAGGGTACACACAGCACAGCGGGACGAGCCGCGTCTACTGCGACCGTCTCGAACTGATTGTCTTGGCCGTTTCAATTGTGCATGTCCGAGAAATGTTTCCATCCGTTGGCTTGTGTGCTCGGCGTTGGCTTGGGCGGTGGAGAGTGGCGCACCACCACGTCGCTGGCTATCAAGTCCTCATTTGGTTGCGGAACCTTGGGCTGAGTCTTGTGGGCCTGAGTCTTGTGAACCTGAGTCTTGTGAACCTGGATTGCCGGCTTCGGCATCGCTTTCCGTACTGCCGGACTGGGGCGCGGGGGCGTTGCCGGCTTCGGCGGCGGTGCCTGCAGCGTAACGCCGCCGGACTGCACAGTATCCCCATGGGCGTTGGAAGGAACCTGGCGCGAGTGAAACGCAGAGACTGTCAACCCGATCACGAAAAGGGCGACGGCTGACGCCAGGCAAGCCAACAGCACTTGCCGGGTCCGAAGGGGGATGGGCCAAGTCTTCAACTTCCAGCCGCTCGCGGATGACTCGCCGATGGGAGCTGCCTCCTGTGCGGAAGCTGACCGGACCGGGGCCTGGGTTTCTGAAATGCCTTCTGGGCAAGCCCGCTGAAGTTGCAGATACGCGTCCAGAACCTTGCGCCCGGCTTTGAGCTCCAGCAAGTGCTGCTGGGATTCAGCTCGGCGGCGCGTTAGGTCCAGCAAATGCTGCTCGCGCAACGCGCGGGCATGGGCCAGCCTGATCCGGGCCAGCTCTCCGGACTCGCGGAACTGGTCGCGCGCGGAAGCCAACAGTTGGTTCGCCGCCGCGGTGCAAGCAGCTAGTGCCGCGCCAAGCGAGCGAGCCGCTTGCGGCAAGAAGCTCCCGGAAGCAGCGCGCGTCGCGTTCGCGTCTTTTGCTTCTTTCTGTCCCGGCTCTTGTGCTGGCTGGTGCGTCTCCATGGTGGGTGCAGCAAGGGCCGCGGGCTCAGCAGATGGAGCCTGGCTTTCAGGAACGAGCGCTGGAGGCGCCGGCTCTTCAGGCTGGGGAAGCGCGGCCGTTATTTGCTCAGGCGATGGGTCAGGCTGTAGCGCGCCCGGCGCAACCGCAATGTCGCATTGCAGCCGCGCCGCCAACTCCGCCGCGCGGCGCAGAACATCGGCGGGATCACAGACCTCCAGCTGAATCTCCAGGTCGGCGAGGGTGGCAGGAGCCTGGTCAGGGCTGAGAACCTCAACCTTATAGCCTTGTTGCTGAAGCTCTTGCGAAAGAGCGGTAGTCTGCTCCGGGAAGCGACTGAATATGCGTGCCAGGGCCATAGTCATACACCAATCCAAGAAAGAGGATTTTTCGAGAGCCCGGCGCGCCGCGACCCACAGGGAAGTCCAAGGCGCACCTATTCGCCGGACGGGAGTGGCGTGACTACTTAGACGCTGATGATACGCGGAGAGGTGTCTGCTGGGAAGGCTTTTTAGTTGACTTCGGCGAAGTCCATACCGTCAGCGAACTGCAGGCCCACGATCTGCCGGGCATGGTGTTGTACTTCCAGGTAGGCCGTGAGAATCGCGATGTGAATCGATTCGCGTTCGGCGGGGGTCACGCATTGGGTACGAATCCGGTCCAACTCCATATACCGGTCGTGGGCTAGAACGAATTTGTTGACGATCGTGTTCATGGGCCATGTATTCTTCGCCTCGCAATCGAAACTACGAATCACTCGAAGACCTTAGAACTCTGCTTTGTATGCTGTAGCTCAGTAACGTTACTGTCCTCGTTGGTAACGTTACCTCCAGCCCGTGATTCGCAAGAAATTGGCGCCCTCATGGAGAACTTCCGCCCTCGGTTGCAAAAGACCGTGGCGATTTACCCGTGGCGCCGGGTTCGACCAAGCCTCGGGGCGAGCTGCGTGGCGCTCGGGATGGCGGGTCAAGCCGGTGTTATCCTACTCGATATAACTTCTTCAGTGAGATTGTGACTTACCCATGTCGAACTCCACTATTCCTGACCCCAACTCCACGCCCGAAGCCGGCGAGTCATTCAGTGACCTGCTGTCTGAGTACGAGAAGAGCCATTCGCGTAAGCCCACCGAGGGCGCTCCAGGACTTCAGGGCACGGTGATCGCCGTCTCTGCCGACTCCGTGATCCTCGACATCGGCTACAAGACGGAAGGCATCCTGCCGCTCACTGCATTTAAAGACCCGGGCGAAGTAAAACCTGGCGACCAGCTGCCGGTCACGATCAAAGGCCGCAACGCGGAAGGCTATTACGAGCTCTCCCGAGGTCGCATTGTCCGGCCCAAAGACTGGACGTCGCTGGAGAAGGCCTTTGCCGAGAAGACCACCATTTCCGCTACGGTGATCGGCGTGGTCAAAGGCG
This sequence comes from Candidatus Angelobacter sp., assembly GCA_036521855.1. Classification (GTDB taxonomy): domain Bacteria; phylum Acidobacteriota; class Terriglobia; order Terriglobales; family Acidobacteriaceae; genus Angelobacter. The sequence continues at coordinate 10,603 of DATDGY010000303.1, read as the reverse complement.
GACTGAGCGTGGACGTTGGCGTGCGCGCCTTTCTTCCCGCCTCGCGCAGCGGGACGCGCGATGCCGCGGAGATGGAGAAGCTGGTTGGGCAGGATATTCGCTGCCGCATCACCAAGCTCGACGTCACCGACGAAGATGTGGTGGTGGACCGGCGGGCCGTCGCCGAAGAGGAAGAGCGCGCCAACCGGGAGCGGCGTTATGCGGAACTCGGCGAGGGCGCCACCGTCCACGGCACCGTACGCAGCCTGACTGACTATGGAGCTTTCATCGATATCGGCGAAGTGGATGCGTTGCTGCATGTCAGCGATATCGCCTGGGGCCGCGTCAACAACCCGGCCGATGTGCTTTCTGTAGGCCAGGAGATCGAAGTCCAGGTGCTCAAGATCGCCGGCGATCCCGCCAAGCGGCGCATCTCGGTGGGCATGAAACAGCTTCAGCCGCATCCCTGGGATTCGGCGGCGGAAAAGTACAAGACCGGTGAACGCGTCCGTGGCGCGGTGACCCGCGTGGCCGACTTCGGTGCGTTTGTGGAACTGGAGCCGGGAATCGAAGGCCTGATCCACGTCTCCGAGATGTCCTGGGTCAAGAAGGTGAAAAAGCCAAGCGACCTGGTGAAGCCCGGCGAGACCGTGGAGGCGGTCATCCTGACGGTGAACGCGGGCGAGCGCCGCATCGGGCTGGGACTGAAGCAGGCGCTGGGCGATCCCTGGATTGACGCGCCGCAAAAGTTTCCCGTGGGCTCCGTGGTCGAAGGTCCCGTCACCAGCCTGACCAAGTTCGGCGCCTTCGTACAGCTTTCCGAGGGCATCGAAGGCATGATCCACATCGGCGACATCAGCGCCGAAAAGCGTTTGAACCATCCCCAAGAAGCCCTGAAGCACGGACAGCAGGTCAAGGCCCAAGTGCTCGAGGTCGACACCGAAAGACGGCGCATGCGCCTGGGCATCAAGCAAATGGCGCCCAGCAGCCTGGATGAGTACCTGGCCGAGCACAAGGAGGGCGACGTGGTTACCGGCCGCATGATTGATGTCTCGGGCGGGCTCGCCCGCGTGGAACTGGGCCAAGGGGTTCAGGCCACGTGCCACATCGCCGCCGCGTCTCCTCCGAAACCGAGTGCAGCCAAAGCTCCGGCCGGCGAAGCCAAAGCCGACCTGTCGTCACTCAGCTCCATGCTGCAGGCGCGCTGGAAGAGCGGCGCCGGCGTCGCTGCCAAGCCGGAAGCCGCGCGCTCCGGCGAGATTCGCAGCTTTCGCATCGCCAGGCTGGATCCGGCGGCGAAGAAGATCGAATTGGAAGAGGCGGCCCAGGGTTAGCCTTTCAATATCAGGTCGAACCGGCGCAGCCCGGGGGTGGAGCAGGCATTTATGTCTGCGTTGCGGCTACAAAAACTGACCGGCTTTGGCCACTGAGGTGAAATGCAGGCTACGCCATTTCTCGAACTGTTGTAACCAAGTAACGGCGAGCGATTAAGCCGGATGCGAAAAGGCTCCGGAGCCGGCACGATCCCGGTGAACCCTGGCGCCGATTTTATTGCAACGCCGAACTCGACTCGTAGCCGCGCAGGTTGCGGTCCCGGATCTCCTCATAGCAGCCGCCGCAGATGAAGGCGAGCTCCATGAGGTCCTCGGTTGCGTCAGTCCAGCCGTTGTGTTCCAGGCGGATCAGCTCACAACCGTTGCACCAAGCATCAGGATAAGGGTTGCGAGGATCGTCGAGATCGCAGAAGAAGCCGAGATACTTCCCGAAAAGCAGGTGTTTACAAACAATCGCTTCTGGGTTCTTACCGTGCTGGCCGCAGCGGACGGGTCCCATACGAAAAACCTCCCGGGAGTCTCCCGGCGCATTCCGTCGATGCGAACCGGGGACATCTCTCTGCTGAATCTTCTGGTGGCCCAGCGTGCACCGGTCTTATATAAGATTTTTCGATTCCGCAAACAGTCGGACCGCATATTTCCTGTTTTCGTGAATAATCGCGGGTGAACCTTGGGCGCCGAGTGCTATCTTCTTGATCTTGAATGACATGCATTTGCCGGCGATCCCCTTGTCCTGGGGATTGCGTATGCCTTGGCGGTCGAGCGGGAGCGCGCACCCCTGAGGAAAACCCTAAGGCCAATCGGGCGCCGGATGATCTTTCAGCCAACGAATGGAATCCAGATTCGCCGGCGTGCCACCCAACAAGCGGAGACGCGTGGCGCACTGCGCGCGATGGCCATGGCTGTTTCCGGTCCAAGCCCAACGAAAGCATTTAGAATGCAGGCTTCACGCAACGAGGATCATGTCGGCTCCTGATTCCAGATTTGTTCGCGCCTGCCGCTCGCAGCCGGTAGCGACTACCCCCATTTGGCTGATGCGCCAGGCGGGACGCTACATGGCCGAGTATCGTGCCGTGCGCAAGCACCACTCCATCCTGGAGATCTGCAAGACGCCGGCGCTGGCCGCGGAGGTCACGATCACCGCAGCGGAAAAGCTCGGCGTGGATGCAGCCATCATCTTCGCCGACCTGCTGCTGCCCCTGGAAGTGATGGGTCTGCCGTTTCGTTTTGAGGCCGGTGAAGGGCCGGTGGTCGAGCGACCGTTGCGCGCGAAAAAAGACGTGGACGCCCTGGTGACGAATCGCGCCTCCGAACTGGGCTACGTGGCCGAGTCGGTGCGCCGCGTGGTGAAACATTTCCGCGACAAGCTGCCCGTAATCGGCTTCTGCGGCGCGCCGTTCACGCTGGCCAGCTACATGATCGAAGGCAGTGGCTCGCGTAATTACATCCACACCAAGAAGATGATGTACAACGAGCCGGTTGCATGGACGACGCTCATGCGCAAGCTCGTGGAGGTGCTGGCAGCGTATGCTGTGGAGCAAGCCGCCGCCGGCGCCGATGCCCTCCAGATCTTTGACAGTTGGGTGGGATGCTTGGGCGTGGAAGACTATCGCCGGCAGGTGCAGCCCTTTACCACCGAGTTGGTACAGCGGCTCCAGCAGGCCACGAAAGTCCCGATCATCTATTTCGGCACCGACACGGCCACTCTGCTTCCGGCCATGAAAGAAACCGGGGCCGAGGTCATCGGCATAGACTGGCGCATGCCGCTGGACATGGCCTGGCAGAGCCTGAATTTCCGCGGCGCGGTGCAGGGGAACCTCGATCCGGTGCTGCTCTTTGCCGGGCGGAAAGAGTTGCTGGCGCGCGCCGAAGAAATCCTGCTCCAGGCCGGGGGACGTCCGGGACACATCTTCAACCTGGGCCACGGCATCTTGCCCGAGACTCCGGTAGACAGTGTGCGCGCCCTGGTGGAGTTTGTAAGGGAATGGAGGAGCAAGCCCACCGATACCGTAGAAAGAAGCGCACGATGACCATGACTCAGAAAACGGCTGTCTTGCTTCTGGCCCACGGCAGCCCCGAGTCTCCAGCCGACGTTCCCGCGTTCATGAACTACATCACTGGAGGACGGCCAGTGCCCGAGGCGGTGATTGAAGAGGTGCGCCACCGCTATTCGCTCATCGGCAAGTCGCCCTTGACCGAGATTACACTTGCCCAGGGCGAAGCGCTGCAGCGTGAGGTTGGCCTGCCCGTCTATGTGGGCATGCGCAACTGGAAGCCGTTCGTCGCTGACGCGGTTCGCCGGATGAGCGCCGACGGCGTGGAGCACGTCCTCGCCGTTTGCCTGGCCCCGCAGAATTCTTCCACCAGCGTGGGTCTTTACCGCAAGGCGCTGCTGGCGGAGCTCAAGCCTGAGATCTCGGTGCGCTTTGTGGAATCCTGGCATGACCATCCTCCGTTGGTGCGCGCGTTCGCGGAAAAGCTCGAAGCGGTCTGGCGCCGGGCTTGCAACCAAGCCGGCGCTCCCGTGCCGGTGATTTTTACTGCGCACAGCGTTCCTACGCGGACCATCCAGGCCGGCGATCCCTACCAACAACAGACCAAGGAGACCGCGCGACTGGTGGGGCAGAGCGTCGCCGCGCTGGCACCGGATCTGCAGCACTTCGCGTTCCAGAGCCAGGGCATGTCCGGCGGCCCGTGGCTCGGGCCAACGGTGGAGGGCGTCATGATCGAGATCAAGAAACAGGGCCACAAGGGAGTGGTCATCGCGCCCATCGGCTTTGTTTGCGACCACGTGGAGGTGCTCTATGACGTGGACATTGGCTTCCGCCAGTTTGCGAACGAACAACAGCTCCAGTTGTGGCGCACGGAGTCGCTCAATACCTCACCCACGTTCATCTCCGCCCTGGCCGACTTGGCTTCTGCGCGGCTGGGCGTGACCGGTTCGGCTGGCTAAGGAGTATGGCGGCAGAGATGAAGCGTGTTGCTATCATCGGCGGCGGCATCGCCGGTCTGAGTGCGGCTTTTTACCTGGAGAAGGCGCGGCGCAGCGGAACTCCACTCGCGTGGACCCTGTTTGAGAAATCTGGCCGCCTGGGCGGCGTCATCAAGACCGAGCATCGCGACGACTACGTCCTCGAAGCCGGCCCTGATTCTTTTCTGACCGCCAAGCCCGATGGCGCACAGCTTTGCCGCGACCTTGGGATTGGCGGTCAACTCATCAGCTCCAACGATTCCCAACGCAAGACTTACATTTTGGTTCAAGGCCGGCTGGTCCCGATTCCTGACGGCCTGCAGTTCATGGTGCCGACACGCCTGTGGCCCATGGTGACTACACCGCTGTTCTCCTGGCCGACAAAATTTCGCATGGCCGCCGAGCTGTTTTCCCGGAGCGGCATCCAGCCCCGCGACGAGTCGGTCGCCGAGTTTGTGCGCCGCCATTTTGGGCAAGAGATGGCGGAGCGCGTGGCCGAGCCGCTGCTGGCCGGCGTTTACGGCGGCGACGCTGCGAACCTGAGCGTGCGCGCCGTCTTACCGCGCTTTGTGGAGATGGAACGCGAGCACGGCAGCCTGGTAAAGGCCGCCCTGCGCGCGAGCAAGACGAGCCCGGCACGGAGCGCGCTCGAAAACCGCGAGGGAGAAGTGGGCGCGACTGCCCAACCGCAGCCGCTGTTCACTTCACTGAAGAACGGCATGCAGCAGATGGTGGACGCCCTCGTCGCCCAGCTGCCGGCGAACTCGGTGCGACTGCGGCAGCAAGACCTGTCGCTGCGTCGAAGCGGCGATGATTGGCTCGTCGAAAGCGCGGGCAACGGCGAAAGATATGACGCCGTTCTGCTGGCCGTGCCCGCGCCGGCCGCAGCCGCGCTGCTGCGGTCCGAACATGAGCAGCTTGCCGGCCTGCTTGAAAAAATTCAGTACACGTCTTCGGCGGCGGTGGCTCTGGCCTACGCCAAGGCTGATCTTTCTTCTTCTCCCGGCCACGGCTTGCTCGTGCCCCGCGCGGAGAAGCGCCAGTTGCTGGCCTGTACCTTCGTCCACAAGAAGTTCATGCACCGCGCCCCAGAAGGATCGGCCCTGCTGCGCTGCTTCATCTCCAGTGCGCGCCTACCCGGCCTGCTTAACTTGAGCGATAGTGCGATCGAGGAGATCGTCCTCCGGGAGGTGAAAGAGATCCTGGGTCTCAGCGCCAAGCCCACGTTCACACGCGTTTTTCGCTGGGAATGCGCCCTGCCTCAGTATGAAACCGGCCATCTGGAGCGCGTCGCCGCCATGGAAACCTTGCTGGCGGCAATCCCGGGCGCTCACATCATCGGCAATTCCTTTCACGGGATCGGTATTCCCGACTGCATTCGCTCGGCCAGACTGGCGGTGGAAAGAATTACTGCCGACGTTTTGCAGCCGGCGCCGGCTGGTTAAGACTGAAATCCTTATCCAAAGATGTGCAGTTGATTTCTGGGCGAACCAAGAATTCAACATGGAGACGTCGCCGTGCCACGTCTTCTCCACGGGGATTTTGATTGAACCTCTGAGGCACCGCAGAATGCGGATTGCCTCTCAGTTTTCCGGATTTCGGCGGGCAATCCATGCCGAAAGGTGTGCACTGGCCTGATCGCATAGAGAGCGGAACTTGATGCCGGCCAGGCCATCGGCGTTGGTCCACGCGACCTCGCCGTCGCCGCGAACGAGGCCGCCGAAAGGAATCTCAAAAGCAAATTGAATGGCCGATCCCGGGCGATAGTAGTAGAGCGACCAGATGGCCATCCCGCCCTCGCTCAGGTTCGACATGGTGCTCTCCACCTCGCGCTCTTTCATTCTCAACTCCACCGGCACCATCAAGGGATAGCGAAGATGGTGTCTCTTCTCGGCCACCATCATGTCCGCGGCCGCAGCCAGGACGCGCGCGATCTTGTCGGGCAGGAGCGGGCGGTGAAGCACAAAGTTCGCGCCCGCGCCAATGGCAACCTGGGTCTCCGGGGAGGAACCAATGCAGGCAAACACTGCAGAAAAACGGTTGGGATTGCCGCCACGCACCCGCCGGATCACCTCCACAGCGCCGGGCAGATTCATATCAATCACGATTCCATCCACCTTGCGCCAGGAGACATAATCGCGGGCGGTAGCCGCGCTGGGAGCGCAATTCAGGCGTCCCTTGACCTGGTGAATGGCGGCGGCCACACTCTGAAAAACAGGATTGTCCTTGCAAACAACCAGAAACTCAAGCTCCGGCCGGTTGGGACCCGCGACAAAACTCGACAAGTCCTGCGAAGAAAGCATGGCGTAGATTAGTGTACGGGCTTTATCGTCGGGCTGGCATTAGATTCTCTTTAGGATGGAATCGACCCCTCACCATGGCTAAGAAGCAAAGCGATGAAAACATGATGGGTTAGGCCATGGCCGGAGAATGGCATAAGAATAATTTTAGGGCCACTTTTGCAGAAGTCACTCTGCCCAAGCTTCTCCCCATTCCGCCCGCCTCGCGAGTTGGTAGTCCTTTCCTTGGGAGCGGCTGATGATCCGTTTTTCAATCCCACTCCGGGCGCACAGCGTGAGCTGAACGTGGCCGCTGCGTTTCTGAGGATGCCGCACGATACGGGCTGACGCAGCCATGGCGTTTTGCCGGCTGGCCACGACGTAGGAGAATTTTTCGTCCTCGTAAGCCAACGCGCCGCTCTTCAACCGGCGATGCAGTGAGGTGCGTGGGACGCGTTGGGCGAAATGACACCAGTCGCCTGCCGCAGCCAACGGACATTCGTCGCGATGGGGGCAGGGCGCCAGAATCCCGGCTCCGGCTGCGTGAGCGATCAGGGCCGAACGCGCTGCATGGACCACGCCAAATCCACGCGGAGTGCCCGGCTCGATGACCACCAGAAAACCGGCTGCCAGTTCCCAAGCCCGCAGGAGCAGCGCGTTGGCCGCCGCCGGCGACAGCTCGCCGAGTGCGTAAGAAATCACCACCAGATCGTGGGCGGAACAGGCAAGCGGCGTCCGCAAATCTTGCCGGATCCATTGCGCCTGGCGCAGGAAGGAATGCGCGCTATGCTCGGCGATGCGCCGGCCCAGCTTCAGCCAGGCTTCGTCGGACTCAACCAAGGTTGCTTGCCGGAGCCCGGGAAATGTCTCGGCCGCGGCCCATAGCGATGCTCCCGGCCCAGCGCCCAAGTCAAGGACGCTTGCGATTTCGGTCTGGCCGTGGAGGGTGAGCCGGTTGATCTCTGAGAAGACGCGCCAGTTGGCCGCGTACGTGGCCGGCAGGCGCGCCGCCAGGTAAGCCACCCGCTGCGCGTCACTCTGGATGATGGGCCCGGAAAAGGTCGCGGCCTTGTAGCGCCGGGTCAGCTCAGCCGTGGCGCGGGTCAACGCGGCGCGGTCCAACTTCTCCGCTTCGCGCTGGATGGCGGCCAATAATTCTTCCGGCAGACGCATCGTTTTCTAAATCCCGAGCGCAGCGAGGGGACTGCTTTACCCTAATAGATCCTGGAGTTAGGCATCTATTGTCCTCATCTGCCTTGCCGTCTCCGTGCCAGATTCCACATCCCGGAAGCGAATCCATCTGCGCATATTCGAGGCAATAGCGATCCCTCGCTGCGCTCGGGACTAGGGAAGCATCAGTTCTTGTACTTCACCGAGCAGCCGTAGGGCCGGGTCGCGGCATCGGTGACCGGCTTGCCGGCCAGGGCTTCTGCCAGCGCAGCCGACACATAGTTCTTGGAGCCGGCGATATCGGCCTGATCCGACGTGGGATGGTCGTCGATCGCGCCGTCGTAGATCAAGACTCCGCTGGGATTGATGATGAACATGTGCGGTGTGGTCTTGGCCGCGTAGAGATGCCCGAGCGTTCCGCCGGGATCCATCAATACGGCGGTGGGAACCGCGTTCACTTGCTTGACGTAATCGTTTTCCTGGGTCGGGGTAACGTAGCCCTGCGTGCCGGGAGCCGACGAGATCACGGTAAACCACACCACGCCCTTCGCGGTCCATTCTTTCTGCAGGCGCTGCATGTTGCCGCTTTCATAATGCTTCTTGGTATAAGGACATCCTTGGTTGTGCCACTCCAGAACCACGTACTTGCCTTTGTAATCGGAAAGACGCTGGCTCTTGCCGTTGCTGTCGACGGCGGTAAAATCCGGGGCCGGCTCGCCTACGCGGACCGCCACAGCGGTTGCCATCAGGGCGAGGAGAAGGCCGATTCGGAGCACGGGATACCGCAGCTTGTTCATTTCGCCTCCTTCGGAGAAAACTATTTTATTCCTTTCGCAGCCGTCACGGGGGCCTCTACGCGGTACGCGTCGCCGCCCGACAGGACGAGCACGCCGCGCAGCGCCGCCACCGGCTTGAGCAGCAAATCCGATTTCTTGAGCGTGATCTTCAAGCCGCCGGCCGAGGGCTCAAGCTTCTGCGGCGCCGCGTTCTCTACCTGGGCCGCATCGAGCGGGAAAAACTCGGCTTTGGCGATGGGCTTTCCTGTCCGCACCGAGAGAACGAAATGGTCCTTGAGTGACTCGGCGCTCGCCTTCCATCCCCGTGGAAAAGGCTTGGGCAGAAGCTTCTGCGCACCCGCAAACATGGCCGCGTGGGCGGGATCGGGCACGGATGTGGTCGCGAGGGGCAAGGAAAGGTGAAGCTGAGCATGATCGGGCAAGCAGATCTCGCGGCAGATCAGCCATTTTACGTCCACCGCGAAAGGCAGACCGGCCGGCTGTGTGTTGCTGATAAAAGCTGGGGCATGCACCGGGACCATCAGCAAGACCTCGTTGTGGTAGCCGAAGTCGGCCAGTTGCAGCATACTCTGCATGCGTTCGGGCCGGGGCCACTCGATCTCACCCGCGCTGAATCCCGCAGGAAGCTGCCATTGGAGGACCGGCGGCTGTCCAGAGTCTCCGGGGTTCACCCAGTAGATGTGCCAGCCCGGTTCCAGCAAAAAGTGGACGCCGAAGAGGAGATCCGGGCCGGGACCGACGGAAGATTGTTGCGAGAGCAATTCAATTTGGGCGTGCTTGGATTGGACCGATTGAGCCGCCAAGGGACTGGACAACACGGTTGCTAAGAATGCCAGCCTGAGACCAAGGTTCCGCATTGTGCGCCTGCGCTACCTCAATTCTATCCAGGAAAAGCGCCCGTGAACACAGCTCAGCGCCCAGGATGGAGCCGGGTCTAAGTAAAAAAGAGCGCCGGGTTTGCCGGCGCTCTGGAAAAGAGCTTCGAGGGTAGTCTGGCTAAGGCAGCACGTAGCGCAGGCTCACGAAAGCCATGCTGGCATGGGCATTCTTGGGCGCGCCCGCAGCCACAAACCAGGGAGCACGGGTGAGGTAAGAATACTGCGTGATCAGCAGCACGGCTCCGTACTGCGGGTTTCTCCAAAAAGTCTGCGTCCAGTCGAAGGTCCCTTCCTGGATGGCGCGGTTGGAGTTGTTGGCAGAGTTAGCGCCGCCGAAGCCGATGCAGGGTTTCGTTTGCAGGGGACCACCTGTCTCGCAAGCAATCGGTATCGTTAACACAGTCGGTGAAGTCAGGTCGGGGAAGGCGTTGCGCTGGAAGTAAGCGGCGCCATAGTAGGCCCCAAACAATGTTTTGGGAGTGGCCTGCAGCTCAAATCCGAACAGACCGTTTCCGGAATGGACCGTGGAGACCTCCACACCGCAATTACCGGCCGAGGTGCACGTCCCTCCGGAGTTGACTGGAAAGACCACCACTTGCGGCCCGAGGCCGATCAAGTAGCGGCCAACGCCTGATCCGTACAGGAGATTGCCCACCATACGGAAGTTCTTGGTCATGCTGGCGACGAAGGCCGCCTGGATGCCGCCGCCGATTTTTGAGGTGTGCTGAAACGTAGCTCCGGTAACGTTTGGTATGAACGTGGCCTTGGCTGAGGTCAAGATGCCGCCCAGCTCAAAGTGCCAGTGCCTGCCGTCGGGATTCCCGTCCCAGGCCATCTTGGTGACCAGGTCCGGGGCAACGTTGGGCGTACCAAGTGTGCCACTGACGCTGCTGCCGGGGGCGGGCACCACGCCGCTGTTGAACTGAGGCGTCAACTGGGCGTTGAAAAAGGTCGGGAAGGTAACCGCGGAACCAACAAACTGGTCCGGATTCTCGATAGCGACGGCCCAAGCAAAATTGTCACTGGGGTGCCATACCGTGCGGAACGTTCCAGAGCGGGTGTAGTTGGTCCCTACCTGGATGTTGGCGTCCTCGTTGTAAGTGATTAACAGATCCTGCGGCTGGGGCGATACGCCCACCCGGTTGGGGGTCATCAAGCCCCAGGATTGCCCGCCCAGAAACTCCCACTTGCCGCG
>DATDGY010000302.1:0-2385 GCA_036521855.1 Candidatus Angelobacter sp. | reverse complement strand
CACCACGGTTGACCCTCGTCCCTGCTGCATTTACACTTTGTTGCCCCAACCAGCATGCACAAGGAGACGCAATGAAAACGTCGCGGCGTATCACGGCCATTTTTTTGTCTGTAATCTTCGTTCTTACCTCCAGTCCCACGTGGTCCCAGGAAAAAGCCCAGGAGAAGATCGACCAGCAGACTCTGGAGATGATCGGCAAAATCCGGTACGAAGGTTTCCACAACTCCAAGATCATGGAGATCGCCACCGGCCTGATGGAAGAGATTGGCCCGCGCCTGACGGGCTCGCCCAACATGAAGAAGGCCAACGACTGGACGCGCCAGGAGCTCGAAAGCTTCGGCCTGGTGAACGCCAAGCTGGAGCCGTGGAGCCCCTTCGGCCGCGGCTGGGCCAACGAGTACGTCAACGTGCGCATGGTCTCTCCCGATTTCCAGACGTTCATCGCCTATCCCAAGGCCTGGACGCCCGGCACGGACGGCCCGGTGCGCGCCCAGGTGGTCCGCGTGAGCAACGTGCGCACGCCGCAGGACCTTAACCGCTACAAAGGCAAGTTGGCCGGCAAGATCGTCCTCTTCGGCGACGACGGCGATGTCAAGCCCTCGACCGAGCCGCTCTTCCAGCGCCTTTCCGAAAAGCAACTCGAAGACCTGGAGCAGTACCAGATTCCCGGCGAGCGCAACCTTGCCCAGCTCCGCGAGTTCCAGCAGCGCGCCCGCATCGGCCGGCAGATCGCCAAGTTCTGGGACGACGAAAAAGTCGTCGCCGTGATCGACCACAGCCGCGGCGCCATCAACGGCGGCACCGTCTTCGTCCAGCAGGGCGGATCGTACAAAGTCGGCCAGACAGTGGGCACGCCGGCGCTCACCATGGCCACCGAACAGTGGGACCGCATCGCCCGCATCCTCGCCGACAAGAAGCCGGCCGACAAGAAGCCGGTGGAGCTCGAAATCAACGTCAAGAACGTCTTCTATGACGACGCCATGACGCAATGGGACACCACCGCCGAAATTCCCGGCACCGACAAAAAAGACGAGCTGGTCATGCTCGGCGCGCACCTTGATTCCTGGCAAGCCGGCACCGGCGCCACCGACAATGGCGCCGGCACCATCGTGATGATGGAGGCCGTGCGCATCCTCAAGGCCCTGGGCGTGAAGCCGCGGCGCACCATCCGCATCGGCTTGTGGAGCGGCGAAGAAGAAGGCCTGCTGGGCTCGCAGTGGTACGTCTCGCAGCACTTTGGCACTCGCCCCGAATCCACCGATCCCGAACGCAAGGGCGATCCCACTATCATCCGCCGCGATGCCGGCCCCATCACCCCCAAGCCCGAAGCGGCCAAGGTCTCGGTCTACTTTAACGTGGACAACGGCACCGGCAAGATTCGCGGCGTGCATCTGCAGGAAAACGCCGCCGCCGCGACCATCTTTGAGGCCTGGATGAAGCCTTTCCACGACCTGGGCATGGACACGCTCACCATGCGCAACACCGGCGGCACCGACCACCTCTCCTTTGACGCGGTTGGCATCCCCGGCTTCCAGTTCATCCAGGACCCCATCGAGTACGACACGCGTACCCATCACTCCAACATGGACGTCTATGACCGCCTCCAGCCCGACGACCTGAAGCAGATGGCGGTGATCGTGGCATCGTTCGTCTACATGGCCGCGCAGCGCGAGGAGAAGTTTCCACGCAAGCCCCTCGAAGCCCCGCTGCCTCCGCCTCCGCCGCCCGAAGACGAAAACGCCGCGCCTCCCAGCCGGCCGCCGGGTTTTTGAAACCGAGCACAAACCCTTACCTCGGATTTGCGCGGATAGGCGCGGATCAGAAACATATTTCTTCATCCCGAAGCGGAGCGAAGGATCCCTACGGAGCGCGACTGTCGTTGCGGTCCGCACATGGTTATTCAGTTTTCAAAGAGCCCTGATCGCCTGCCTGGGCAGCCGATTTGTCGTGCTTGTTACACTTGCCGATCCGCGCTCATCACCGGCAAGCCGGGACACGTCCGCGCAAATCCGCGGTAAATCTTTGTCTTTCCGACCACCAAATCACCCGCGATTTGTAAGGGCTTTATTGCAAACACAGCCACTTACGGCAATCCATTCGCCTTTTGTTTGTACCCCCCTCCCCCACCCCCCATTTCACGCCACTTCACCCCATGTTCACCCCAAGTCACCCCATAAACGCATAGAGCCTTGAATATGCAACTGCCGAGCCCCCTTGCTCTTCGCTTTCTGCTTTCATAAAACTCCAGACTCACCTGTTCTCCGCTGCGCTGTTTCTCTTAAGTATCTTGCGCCAGCAGCCAATGTCCAGCGCCGATGCTGAAGCCAGGTCTCTGCGCAGCCGCACTGCGCTTGCGTAACTCGAACATTCTTGAGCCAATTAGAG
>DATDGY010000301.1:0-19671 GCA_036521855.1 Candidatus Angelobacter sp. | reverse complement strand
GTCTAATTTTTCCTCCGCCCTTGACAATCCAAAAAGCCCATTTTGGCGCATTACCGCCGCAAAGCGTATGGCACATTTTAGGGCACACTTTTTACTATTAAGAAGTAGCGAATGGCCGTTTGATTCAGACAGACGATCCTCCCGGGCGCACTCGGCCTTGGCACTTATAACATTTGTTATAAATCTTGTTGCTATTCACCGTCGCCAGGAACCCTGAACAATCACTTGGCTCGCCGCGCTGACGCCGCTGGATATCCCGGAACTCGTGGATGGGCTGTTCCCAGACGGCAATGCGGACGTTGCCGCTGTCCGGCAAGCTGCTCTGCTCGTTGCACCGAATGTGCAGACCCAGCGTGATTTGCTCGAAGAACTGCGGGCGGACATCACACAGCCCGAACTTCCAGGGACGCAAGGCTTGCGGTACGCATTATGAGTTTGCACAAATCGAAGGGCCTGACTGCTCGGCTCGTCGTGATTGCCGGTTGTGTATCCGGCATCCTGCCGAGCAGTGATTCCACCGCGCCACTAGCCGACCAGAACAGGCAACGACAGGAACAGAGGCGGCTTTTTTATGTCGGCTTGACCTGGGGCGCCTAAACACTTGTGCTCAGCAGCGCAGTCTACATCCCATGCGGAACCGCCATGCAAATGAGAATGCCTGTAATGCCGGGTGGCTACGGCGTAGCCATCTTGCAGGCCAGCCCGTTCCTCGCAGAGTTGGGGTCTGATGCTCCGAATGCAACTGACGGAAACACATGGCGGGCCAATCTCGGTTTCTAGCACTTATGGTTGAGGGTCGCAACTCCCCACCAGCCAATTTCAACTGAGATGGGGCAGGGATGGTTCATTGTCGGCGGATGGCAAGACAACTCAGCCACTTGGTGTCCATTACGTTAGCCGTTTTCGGATGACATGGTGTCCAAAGGGCATCAGCCGTCTTTGATTCGAATGATGGCATTGAGTCTATTGAAAGCCTTGAAAACTCTTGAACTTTGTTGTATTCAATACATGTCGGTATTTGATTGAGCGCCAAGGAAATCGCAAGCTTGAGGGGTTCGAATCCCCCCCTCTCCGCCAGATCACCTGCATAAAGACAGACCATTGCGCATTCCTAGCAGATCAGCAAAGTGCCTTTTGCAACCCTAAGTCGCTGATTGTGGGTGCACAGAAAAGCGCACAAAAGAGACATGAACCGGCCGTTGTATGCCGCGAGCTGCTCTTTGGAATCTGGAATCCGCGTGGTCGCCGATCTCCACCACGAGCGAGGGATCGCCGTAGTGGCGGTTGGCATTAGATGTACGGCGTTACGTTTGCGGTGGCGCCATGCGTAGCAGGACCTCCGTCCCGCGTTGCAGCTTGAAGTTTTTCTTCTTGGCGGTCATTACCGTCGTTGCTGGGGGTTTATCGAGGACCCAATTCAGCTTTAGTCCATCAATCCCTATCGCTCCGCTGGAATCTTCTTGCAGGTTCGACTTCGGATCGTTCTTGCCGCCTTTCAGGATCGCGGTCTGCACCGCCGCCCCTGAGGTTGCGACTGAAGTTTGCGCCGCGTTTCCAGTCCGCTGTGTAGGCTCGGTGGAGTGATTCATCGAGTAAAACGGGTCTTCTGTAAGATCGCCCGGCGGAGTCGCCACTGCTGCAATGATGCCCATGAGGGGAACCTCTTGTCCGGGCTTCGGTGTCGCCTTGTCGAGCACGATCGAAATCGTATTTCCGTCCTTCGCGTCAACAACCGTCGCGCTCAACACGGTGCCACGTGGCATTAGCGTCTTCCCATTGACCACCAGATCGCGCGCAAGGTGCAGGGCGATCTTGTCTCCTGCCTTGGCTACCTTAAAGTCCACTGTCTGGTCCAGAGCGCAGAATGCCATGGCGGCGTGCTGTGCGACTGCTGCCAGAGTCAAAAGAAGCAGCATTAAAGGAACCGCGATGATCCGACGCATGGTTCGCTCCTGTAGGGACGTCGATGCGGAAGTGTAACACCCCCACCAACACGTGGCGGACAAATTACTACAAGGAAGGGGGCGGCTTTACGGGTCTCATGCGCGGGCTAGCCAATCCAGCCCACAGTAGCGCATCAGGTGGTAGCCTCATGGAATGGCAAAAGAAACGGCCAGCACGGTCCTCTCGCTCGAGGGACGTGAAGTCCGCATAACGCATCCCGACAAGCTGTATTTCCCGCAGGCACGAATCTCTAAACTGGATCTCGTGCGCTACTATTTGTCGGTTGCGCCTGGCGCGCTTGCCGGAATCCAGGATCGTCCGATTGTTCTCAAGCGTTTCGTCAACGGCGCTGAGGCAGAGGCGTTCTATCAAAAGCGCGCGCCCGCCGAGCGGCCCTCCTGGCTGCGAACAGTTACGCTGTCATTCCCCTCGGGCCGAACTGCGGAAGAGATCGTCGTCGATGACGCGCCCGGGCTCGCCTGGATCGTTAATCTGGGTTGCATCGAACTGCACCCCCACCCGGTCCGCTCCGGCGATCTTGACCACCCCGACGAATTGCGGATCGATCTCGATCCGGTTCCGGGTGTCAGTTGGGACGATGTGCGCCGCGTCGCTATCGAAGTACAGGGGCTGCTCGAAGAGCTAGGGCTTCGCGGGAGGCCCAAAACCAGCGGTTCACGCGGCATGCACGTAAATGTGCGCATCGAGCCGCGCTGGACGTTCGCTGAGGTACGCCGCTCGGCTGTCGCGTTGTCGCGGGCAGTGGAGCGGCGTGCGCCCGCTCTGGCCAGCTCGAAATGGTGGAAAGAGGAGCGCCATGGCGTGTTCCTCGACTACAACCAGAATGCGAAGGACCGGACAACGTGCTCCGCGTATTCGGTACGCCCGCTTCCCGATGCCCGCGTCTCGGCGCCGCTTCGCTGGAACGAGGTCCCTGACTGTGACCCAGCCGACTTCACGATATTCACGATTCCCGAGCGGTTCGCGAAAATCGGGGATCCGTACGCGGGCATGGATGCTGCGGGTGGGTCGCTTGAGAAATTGCTCGAGCTCGCAGCAAAAGACGAAGCCGCCGGTCTCGGTGATGCACCCTGGCCGCCGCACTTTCGCAAGATGGAAGGGGAAGCGCCTCGCGTGGCGCCGTCCCGCGCCAAGTCAGCTGTTAAGAAGCCGCGGGTGAAGATGCCGCTGATCGTTGTTGCCAACTCTCCCGATAAACGAGCCGCGCTGGCGGGTCTCGAGAGGTGGAAGAGCAAACATCCCCGGATATCCGGTTTTCTTGCGATAGACGACATACTCGTCGACTCTATGCGCGGCAGGTCATCGACGTGGACCCGTGTCCGAGTCAACCTGCGTCATGTGCCTGAAGAGCTTAGGCCGCCACAAGAAACTCCCGAGCCGGATGATGATCCGACTCGGGAATGGCACGAATGGCGTAAGAAAAAAGCAGACAAGTAGCCGGCGCCGACTAGAGGGCGAAAAGTTGGACTGTCTCCGATTTGCCGACCAACCGCCCGGAACACGGTGTTGACGATGCCCTGCTAATGAGACGCCTCCCTAACAATCCTGAGGCGTTCTAAAGCCATAGGTAGCCATGCGTGGGTCTTGAAACATTGATGCGGACCCACTGGTGAATCTATGCTTCGTCCGGAAAGCGCTGGGAATGCCGCGGAGAGCGCCTTCGGACAACAGAAGATGACCAGACCGCTTTTGTGTCGATTGCCTTGAAGGATCATGAAACTTACCGTCTTAGAATCTTCCCTTCGGTATCAATCATCCGGGCGCCGTTTCATTGCAACCGGACTGCCGTACGGTGCTCCGGAGAAAGAACCGGCTGAATATGGCGAGGTTCTCTGCTCAAGCTTCCCGAAAAACTCATTACCGTTCGAAGGGGCAACGGGAATGGACTTCGGCGTCGGTGTCCGAATTTGCGACAGGGGTGTGCGGAAACGCACAGTACGAACCAATCTATCGCAGATTAAGTGGTTTAGAATGTGACGCTTAGTGTTGGCAGATGTGATGCTCATAGTATGGCCGGAGGGGATAAGAGTATGTCATTCCTTCGCGATCTGAGATTTGCGTACCACTCGCTCCTGCGCACACCAGGGCTTGCGATCGCCGTGATCGTCACGCTGGCCATGGGCATCGGTGCCAACGCTGCCATCTTCACGCTGGTGCGCGGCGTCCTCCTCAAGCCTCTGGTCAACCGCGACGAGGACCGTCTGGTTTATATCCGGCAGAGCGCGCCTGGCATCGGCGACGAAAACAGCGCGTTTTCCGTGCCCGAAATCCAGGATTTGCGCGCCAGCGTCAAAACCCTGAGCGAGTTTGGCGACTTCTCCACCATGGGTTTCACTATGGTTGGCCTCGGTGAGCCTCGCTCAATTCGAGGCGGCGTTGTCAGCGGCTCCTTCTTCGATGTGATGGGCCTTCATCCCGTTCTCGGGCGTCTCATCGGGCCTCAAGACGACGGTCCCCAAGCTGCCGGCGTCGTCGTTCTCACATATCGTTTCTGGGCAACCACTCTTGGGAAAGATCCTTCCGTGATCGGTAAAACCATTCGCCTGGGCAGCATAGGCGATCGGTCTGCGACAATCATTGGCGTCCTCGAACCCTGTGTCCCCTATCCCCAAGATACCGAAATCATCGCCAACGTGGTCACAAGCCCGCATCATCTGTCCGCGACCATGGTCACCGGCCGCGTGCATCGCATGACTGAGCTCTTTGGCCGTCTCGCTCCCGGAGCCACTCTCGACCAGGCTCGCGCCGAGTTGCGCACCGCCTACGGGGCCATGATCAAAAAATATCCCGAAGCGTATCCGAAGCAATCGGACTTCGAGATCAGTGCCAAGCCGTTTCGCGACGAAGTCACGTCGGGCGCCAGGACCGTGTTGCTGGTGCTGCTTGCAGCTTCGGCGCTGCTGTTCGTCATCGCGTGTTCTAATGTTGCCAACTTGATTCTGGCACGGACGGTTCGCCGGGAAGGCGAGCTGGCGATTCGTACGGCGCTGGGCGCAAGCCGAGGCGCATTGCGCCGGATGCTGCTGGCCGAAAGCCTTATGCTCTGCGGGGCCGGCGCCGCTCTCGGTGTCATGAGCGCGCAGCCGATGGTGGCTGTCCTGGCCCGCTACGCCTCGCGCTTCTCGGTTCGCGCGCTGGACTTGACGGTCGATTCCAGCCTGCTGTGGGTGGGGGCGCTACTGGCCATCGTCGCCGCAGTGGTTTTGGCGTTTGTCCCGCGCTTGCCGTCGGGCGACACGTCCAGTGGTCTAAGCCTGTCGAGCGGCAGCGTGCGGATCACCGGCAGCACGCGCCGACGCCAGCGGATCTTCGCGGTGACACAAATCGCCGCGTCCTTCGTCCTGCTGGCCGGCGCAAGTATGCTGATCACGACCCTGATCGCGCTGCAAAAGGCGCAGACGGGTCTGGACATGCAGCACGTCCTTGCCATCGACGTTCCGGCTATGTCCTACGGGAAGACGCCTCAGCAAGTCGTCGATTTCTACAAGGAATCGATGCGTCGCATTGAAGCGCTACCGGGCGTGAACAAGATCGCGTTCGGCAACGTCGTTCCCTGGCGCGATGGCAGCCCCGGTCCCGGTCTGCAATTCTCCGGGGATGGTCACGTCCATGCCCCCGACGTAGAGGATCCTCGCGCGGAGTGGCGTGTCATCTCGCCAGGGTTTTTTGCCGCGCTCGGCGTTCCCATCATGGCCGGCCGCGATTTCAACGACCTCGACAACCAAAGTAAAGAAGAGCCCGTCGTTATCGTCAGCGAGACTCTTGCACAGCGCATGTTTCCCAATCAGGACGCCGTCAATCGGCATGTCTATTGGACGGATCCCGTGTTGCAGTTCTTCCCTGGGAGCGACTTCCAAAAGTCGCGTCTTATGGCGCCGCACCGCATCATCGGCGTCACCGCCGATATTGACGACGGACACGTCGTTCCTGAGCCCACGCTCACCGTCTATAGCGCTTTTGACGAGGGTCCAATGTTTGGCGGCGAACTCTTCATCCACACCAGTGCCAATCCCTATGCCCTCGTCGCGCCGGTGACGCGGATCATTCGCGACATCTCCGCCGATCAGCCCGTCGAGCACCCCGCCACTCTCGAAGACGTCCGCGCCGAAGTGCTCACGCCCGAGCGGTTGAACTCGTTGGTGTTTGGCGTGTTCGCCGCTGTTGCGTTGGCGATTGCAGTGGTGGGCGTCGCGGGCGTACTAGCGTTTTCGGTCAGCGCGCGGACACGGGAATTCGGCATCCGGCTGGCGCTAGGATCGCAGCCGCAGCGTCTTCTCAGAGGCGTCATCGCAGAGGGCGCCGTGATGGCTGCGGCGGGCGTCCTCGCAGGCGCGGCATTCGGGTTCGCGCTGGCGCGTCTGGCGGGCAGGTATTTCCTGGACGTGCAGATGCCGGGGGCCTTGCCTGTGGCGGTGTCTGCGTTCGTACTGCTGACGGTCGCGGTCGTAGCGTCGATGCTGCCGGCGGCACGCGCCGCGCGCGTCGATGTTATACAAGCACTACGCTCTGAGTGACCGTTGGAGGGGCCGGGTCAAGGTTATCGGCAACCCCAAGCGCGAGATCAATGTCGGAGCACCGATCCTCACGCTCGGTGCCATGTTTATCTTCGTGATCGGTCTGATCCTGAGCTTCTTCCAACTTGGCAGCCTCGCCGTCACGGAGTTTGTAGAAGGTGTTCGTGTGGCTGCGAGCGGCAGGTTAACTTTCGGATCGTGGGTGGACGACGGGCAAACCGGAAGCAATCCGTCGGAACAACAAACTGGTTGGCCAGACGCTTAGGGCGCCTGCGAAATAAAGGATAGCTGTGGCAGGCGGTTACCGGCCCTGCGGGAAAATCGCTGCCAGCTCTTGCGGGGGAACCACTTCGAGCTGGGCATAGGTGCAGTCGATGGGCCTTTTGTCCGTTCGCCATCTGCGGAACTGCGCCATATGACGGAAGCGGCTTCCTTGCATATGCTCGTACGCGACTTCCACCACCAGCTCGGGCCGTACTGGTTCCCATGATAAGTCCTTGCCTTGACTCCAGCGGCTTTGGCCACCCGGCATGCGACTGGAGGCTTCACCGGTGGCGCTTCCATGATCCGCCCAATCCTTCCACGGGTGGGCCGCGAGCGCGTCTGTACGGTAAGGCTTGAGAAATTCTGCGAGTTCCAGACGCTTCTCAACGCCGAAGCTCGCACAGACCCCGACGTGCTGCAACGTACCGGCATCGTCGAAGAGACCCAGCAGCAATGAGCCGACAAGCGCGCGATCGCCTTTTTTGTACCAGCGAAATCCTGCAACCACACAGTCGCAGTCACGCTCGTGTTTGACCTTCAACATCACGCGTTTGTTTGGCTCGTAGGTTCCTGAAGTGGGCTTGGCTATCACGCCGTCGAGACCTGCGCCCTCAAAGCGACGAAACCAGTCGGAGGCGACGCTGCGGTCGCTGGTTGCCGGTGTTAGATGGATTGGTGGCGGCGCCGACGAAATCAGCGATTCCAGCTCGCGGCGCCGGGTCTGGAAAGGCTCGCCTCGAAGATCGCGGTCTCCCCGGCAGAGCAGGTCGAAGAACACGAATGACGATGGAGTCTGTTGAGACAGAAGATTCACGCGCTTTGCGGCTGGATGAAGGCGTAGCTGCAGGGCGTCGAAGTCGAGTCCATTATTCCTAACGATGACAATCTCTCCATCGAGGACGCATCGAGAAGGCAGCGCCGAGCGCAACGGCTCAAGCAGCTCTGGAAAGTAGCGGTTGAGTGGCTTTTCGTCGCGACTCTGGATCAGGATCTCATCGCCGTCGCGAAACACCAGCGCGCGAAACCCATCCCACTTCGGTTCGAAAACCCAATCTTCACCGGCTGGCAATTCACCCACTCGCTTGGCAAGCATCGGCAATAACGGCGGGTTCACGGGAAGGTGCACGCCTCATGGTATACCGAGCACTTCATTTTGTGATTGCTGCAACCCAAGATACGTGGCTGATTCGGAATCGGCTTGGCTCAAAACTGTTACTCTCCGTCTCTCATTGGTCCGGGCACTTTGTCGGTACTTGGAAGCCGAAAGACGAGGCACTACGCCAGACGCACCGGTTCTGGCCACCCGGCATGGAGGCCAACTCGCCCCTCACGGTTTCCTGGCCCGCCCGTCGCCCACTGACCCTCATGCTCTTCTTTCAAACAATCGGGCGTCCGGGTGGGTTGGATCGGCCGGCAACTGCGTGAGGCGATGTGCGGCAAAGCCTTCTTGAATCAAGAAAGACAGCAGATCCGAAAACAGGATTGGTTCTGCAGACGCCTCCCACAGAAAATATCCGAAAGACCCCGGGCACGGATTTACCTCATTCAGCCAGATCTCGCCTGTCTTTGAATTTGAGAGGAAATCAACACGAGGCACACCGCCGGGGGGGAGGGCCGAAAAGCATTGCTTTGCCCAGCGGCAAATATTTTCCTGCATCTTGCCGGGAAGTTCGGGATTGATGTCGCGCGTCAGGGAAAGCATTCCCTGGCTTACGGCGCCTGCTTGCTTTGATCCTCCCTTTCCCGCTTGTGTTGAAAGATATTTCGCCTTAAAGTCCAGGAGAGCTTCTGTGCTCTTCGGGCGTTCGATAGCAGAGGTCAGCAATCTGCCCGACACATTCCTTACTGACACATTGTATTCAACAAGATTTTCGACGAATGGCTCAATGATCGCCTCCGTATCGAGTCTGAAGATCACCGGTAATGATGCACGCAGCTCTTCAATGTTTGCCGCCCGAGCCACGCCGATGCTGGATCCGAGGTGCATCGGTTTCACTACAGCCGGAAATTCGATGCCGTTCATACCGCGCTCAAGCTCCGCCGCTTTTGGAACAAGTCCTTGCGCCGGCCGGCTCACGGTAGCAGAAGGTAGAAGTGGGATTTCCAATCCGGCTAGTATTCGCTTGGTGGCGGCCTTGTCCATAAAAATGCCGGATGGCAGTTGTCTCATGCCTGTGTAAGGCACGTTCGCAATATCAAAGAGTCCCTGCAATCGCCCGTCTTCGCCGAACAATCCGTGCAAGGCAAACAATGCGACGTCAAACTCGATCGCTTTGGGCTTGGCAAAGAGGCCGGAACCGCGAGTGGGCAGCAGTCGACCGCGACCGTCCACATTCGGAGATAAGTCAAGCACCACGCGTTGCAGCTCCCTTAGCGTGGATGCATCCGGAAGATAGTTCTTGCGCTCTCGCAGCGCTTCCCCCACATGCCAGCTGCCGTCCAACGCAATGTAGACGGGAAAAGCCGCAAAGCGTTGCTCATCAAGAGCGTGCAACGCTTGCAGACCAGTCACGACGCTGATGTCGTGCTCCGGAGATCGGCCTCCTAAAAATACTGCGACTCGAGTTTTCATGTGTTGTCGCGCTTGCGACGAAGCGCGTCAGGTCATTTTATCTCACGCCACCAACTGATCCCTTAACACGCGGCAACTGTCGAACCGCAACTGCATACCGCGCGTTCCGAATTGAAGAATCCGAGCGCCGCCCACAAGCTGCCCTGCTATCATCGTAATTTGGAGACCCCATACAGCTTTAGGCCCTTATGAATGAAGGAATTGCGGAGCGCTTCTCCGCTCTCGGAGCGACGTTAATCATCAAATCGGTAGGTGCGGCCCGCAATGCGGGGCCACACCTCGTATGGGGACATGGATGGGGGCAATCGGGCTCTGCAATGCTGCCCCTCGCGCAATCTCTGGCGCCATTCGCAAAGTCGGACGTGATTGATTTTCCGGGTTTTGGTGATGCGCCTCCTCCACCTGGAGTTTGGGGAACGGCTGACTATGCAACTCTGATCGCTGAATGGCTGCGGCAGGTGAACCAGAGAAACTGCGTTTGGATCGGTCACAGTTTTGGATGCCGCGTGGGTCTTCAACTGGCCGCACTTTACCCCGATCTGCTTTCCGGTATGGTCCTTATTTCTGCCGCCGGCATCAAGCCGCGAAGGAATCCCCTCAAATCACTGTACATTCGATCACGCGTTCGATTCTTCAAGACCGCCAAACTGGTCTTGCCAAATGGCCACGTTGAGCGCCTCCGAAAGAGGATGGGGAGCGCCGACTATGCTTCAGCGGGTGCGATGCGTCCCATTCTCACGCGCGTGGTCAACGAGGACCTGACCGATGTGGCAATGAAAGTGACTTGCCCCACGCTGCTGATTTATGGCCGAAACGATCACGAGACTCCGGTGGAGATTGGGACTCGGCTCAAGTCGCTCCTACCGCAAAGCGACCTTGTCATTCTCGAGGGCTACGACCATTACAGCATTCTCTCAGAAGGACGTCACCAGGTAGTTCACTTGATACACGAATTCATGGCAGGACGTGCCCATTGAAGTTCCTTCTTCTGGTACCTTACCTTTTCTTCGCGGCACGGAGAGTGCTTACCTATCTACACTTTTTTCAACAAGAAGAGTATGACAACCTTCGCTTCCTTGGCTGGCTCAGGACGCTATTTGCTTTCGATCGCCGCGCCAGCGCTGCTCTCCTCTTGCTCGGCTTAGTTCGAATCACGGGAGCTATCTCGGATCGCGTTGCCTTGTGGTTGCCGGCAATCGTTTTTGTCGTCGCTGGTGTAATGGAAAAGGATCCGCGGCGTGTCGGCAAGAAACGGCTGATGATGACCAGTCGCGCGAATCGAATTTTCGCAACCACACTGGTCCTTCTAGCCGCGATCGGGACAATTGTAATCGCGACCAAACCAAACGCTTGGACGTGGATTGCGGCTGTCCAACTCGTGCCTGTCATGCTGGTGGCCGCCAACCTGCTGCTGCGTCCCTATGAGAGCCGGCTGCAAGGCCGCTTCTGGAGCGAAGCTCATTCCAAATTACTCCTGCACAAACCGCTCATCGTCGGGATTACAGGTTCGTACGGCAAAACATCGGTGAAACACATTCTTGGGCATATTTTGGAGACACATGCGCCCACGCTCATTACACCGGGTAGTGTGAATACGCCCATGGGCGTGGCTCGGGTGGTACGTGAACAGTTGCGACCCGACCATCGATTTTTTGTCTGCGAGATGGGCGCCTACGGGCCCGGCTCCATCGAGCGGCTCTGCCGGTTAGCTCCTCCAGATCTCGGAATCATCACTGCCATCGGAGCCGCTCACTACGAGCGGTTCAAGAATCTGGATACGGTTGCCAGAACCAAATTTGAATTGGCAGACGCGGTCGTCAAGAAGAACGGAAAATTGGTGATCCCTCGGGAACTAACGGCCTTTAAGACCGCCGCAGATTTTATTTCTTCCCACCAGGACGCGGCCATCATCGTTGGCAACGGACCCACCGCTGCGCTGAGGATTACTTCCTCGCAGTTGATTCCTCGGGGAATTCAATTGGAGGTTCTCTGGAAGGGTTGTTCTTACATCGTGAAGGCGCCGATTTATGGCGACCATCACTCTACCAACATTGCGCTTGCTTTTGCCGCCGCTTGCGAACTCGGCCTGGCTCCCGAAGAAGTGGTCCTAGCCTTAGAGTCGATGCCGCAGATCAGCCACAGGCTTGAGGTCAAGTGGCAGCCTAACGGAATCATTCTCATTGACGATGCGTATAACTCCAATCCTGTTGGGTTTGCGAACGCATTGCGGTTGATCGATCTTCTTCAGAAAAATGGCGGCCGGCGCATTCTGGTTACGCCGGGAATGGTTGAACTTGGAGAGGTACACGCTGAGGAGCACCGCAGAATAGGAAAATTGGCGGCAAGCCATGTTGATGTTCTGCTGCCGGTGGTTCCCGAAAGAATCAAGGATCTGACGGACTCCTACCGGGCATCCAACCCCACCGGCGTAGTCATACCTTGCCCAAGCTACGCCGCCGCGAGTGATTGGCTGAGCGCAAACTCGCGTGCCGGCGATGTGATTTTACTCGAGAACGATTTGCCCGATTTGTACGAAGACAAGCCAAGACTGTAAACCATTGCCCCGACCGCTCGTCCATTCTTCAGAATGGGTGTGGATCGGACCTCAGGGCCAAAAGGCCTCGGGTTGGAGTGCTACACCGCAGGTCTAAAGACCTGCTCCACCCGCCTTGTCCGGACCGTGTATGAAACACGTCTAGCGATCCCAGAGTACGGAACGATCAATCTGGCGAATCGAGGTCCGTCCGGTCAGGGTCATTGCCATCATGAACTCGTTGCGTAGGATCTCGATCACGCGGGCCACACCGGCCGCGCCGGCGATGGCCAAGCCATAGAGATAAGGCCGGCCGATCAGGACCGCCGAAGCGCCCATGGCCAGAGCTTTGATAACGTCTGTGCCACGGCGAATGCCGCCATCGACCAGCAGCAGCAGTGGTTTGCCTCGCACTTTCTCGACGATGCGCGGCAGGGCAGCGGCGGTCGAGGGAAGCGTGTCCAGGTTGCGGGCGCCGTGGTTGGAGACAATCACGCCATCGATTCCCGCTTCAGCGGCGCACAGCGCATCTTCAGGGTTCAGCACGCCTTTCAGCAAAATCGGCACGGTGGCTATGGAGCGCAGCCACTCCATGTACTTCCAGTTCAAGGACGGGTGCATGGCACCGGTGAACGCCGAGCCCCGCTGCGGCACGTGGTTGGCGGGACGCACCGGAAGATTTGGCAGCTTGAGTCCGGGCGGCACTTGGAAGCGGACGCGTGTTTCGCGATGTCTGAGGCCGAGGACGGGCGTATCTACCGTCACGCAGAGGGCCCGGCAGCCGGCAGCCTGGGCGCGTTCGACCATCTCCTGAGTTACTCCGCGATCGGCCTGCGTGTACAACTGGAACCACAGGGGATGCTTGGCGACGCGGACGATGTCTTCTACGGCTTGGGTTGCGTACGAACTCAAGACCATGGCGGCTCCGCCGCAATTTGCTCCTTCCACCGTGGCGCGCTCGCCTTCGGGATGCCAGAGCTGGTGAAAAGCAGCCGGCGCGAGCAGGATGGGCAAATCGAACGTCTGCCCAAGAAGTTCGGTCTTGAGGTCGATGTTCGTGACGTCCACCAGGACCCGCGGATTCAGGCGCATGCACTGCCAGTCTTCGCAGTTGGCGCGCAGGGTGATTTCGTCGGCTGCGCCTCCGCTGAGGTAGGCGCGAGCCATGGCTGACATCGAGCGTTCGCTCAACGCTTCAAACTCGGCGAGAGAAAGGATGTCTTCAAGTTTCGGATTTGCGGCGGAACGCGGAGCCTGACGCGCCAAATTGAACCTCACCAGTACAACAACATCTTGTTGATGCCGCTAAGAGTATAAGGGAAAGTGTCCCAGGCTCACGAAGCGTGTTGGTCGCGGAAGCGGATGCGAAGGCTCAGGTTGATTGCGCCAGCTCCCATCCGTCTTTCTGCATTTCCGCATGCAACCACCGCTGCAGCGTGCTGCGGAGGGTAGCAGAAAGATTGGAGAACTGGATGCCATGTTGGCCGTCCTTGTTAGTCCAGGCAACGCGGCCGATTATCTCAGTCTCCTTGGTTGCGCCGGGAATCGAGAAACACAGGGAAACCGGGGCGCCATGGCGGAGAGTCTTGTTGGTCTTGATGCCGGCGCCACCCAGGCTCAGATTGGTCAGGATGCCGTCAAGATGCTCGTCGGCGCATTTCATCCGTACTGGGAGTTCCAAGCGCGCGCGGTAGTAGCGCTGTTGTAATGGGCCGATGGCGCCGGCGGGAGTGTCCATTCCGGTGGCGCGATAGACCTTGAGTTTGCGGATCAGGGTGCGGCGCGAGATGCCCAGGGCTTCCGCGGCCTGCCCTTGATTGCCGTTGAAGCGTTCCAGGGCCCGCAAGATCATCTGCCGCTCCACCTGGCTCAGGTCCCCGGAGACGGGGCTCGCGACTTCATCGTCAGGGAACGCGCCGGGAAACTCGAGATCGTCGATCGTGACTTCGACCGAAGGGTTTTTGGCCTGCATTACTGCGCGGAAGACGGCGTTGCGCAGCTCGCGCACATTGCCGGGCCAGGCATAGGCGACGAGCGCCTGGCTGGCGTCGCGGGTAAAACGCGACGAAGGATAGTGCTCGTGCAGCGTCTGTTCGGCGATCCCCAAAATGTCTTCGGGACGCTCGCGCAGCGGCGGCACGTCCAGCCGGAACTGCGCCAGCCGGTGATAGAGGTCGCTGCGAAAACGCCCGGCACGCACCAGTTCCTCCAGGTCGCTGTTGGTGGCGGCGACCACGCGCACATCCACGCTTACTTTCTTGCTGCCTCCGAGACGGTAATAAGGCACTCCATCCAGCGCTCGCAGAAGTTTGGCCTGGACCTTCATATCCAGGTCGCCGATCTCGTCCAGAAGCAACGTGCCTTTGTCGGCCAGCTCGAAGAAGCCGGGCTTCATGGCATCGGCGCCGCTGAAGGCGCCTTTTTCGTAGCCAAACAGTTCGCTCTCTACCAGGTGCTCGGGAATGGCGGCGCAGTTGACGTCCACCCAAGCATTGTTGCAGCGCAGCGAATGATTGTGGATCAGGCGCGCGATCATCTCTTTCCCTGTGCCAGTTTCACCGACAATCAGCACGGCCGCCGGATGGCGAGCCAGTTTCTCCGCAAGCTTCATCACTCGTTGCAGTGATTCGCTGCGCACGATGATGCTGCCGGCGTCGAATGCGGCTTGGGTGGTTGCGGACAAATCCTTACTCCTTAAGAACACGCACACTCGAACCCTGGGTCCCGATTGACACCCATCATGTGACATCTTGTCTCTCTAGGCAACCAGGAAATCCGAAAGGTCAATTACTTTAGTAAGTGCCGAAACGCCCTGGAGTGCGGCGCCTAAGGCTTTTCCCGTGGCTGCGGTGCGCGGTCCACACGGAAACTCATGTGTTCCTTCCCGGTGCGTACCAGGCTGAGTGAGGAGACCAACGGCCACACGAAGGGCACTGGGTGGCAGTCCACTGGTAAAGACAGGCAGGGCACACTCCTCCGGTATCGAAGGTGTTCCACAAATGACCGCAGTTACATGCCCAAACGTCCTTCTTCCGCGGTGACCAGCCGCATAGCGGGCACCGAATGTGAGGGCCGGACGGCTCCTGGCTCTTGATCTCCTCCAGTTCGGGGTCCAGTACGACCGTTGACTTTGCGGGATCATCAATCACGGCGTTTGCTCCTGGAAATCACTTAGGTCACTGGGACGGGCCTGTTTACAGGGATTCCAATTCGGCATACACTTTCCAGTCTTCACGAACTCACAAACTTGCAGAGGCAAAAAGAGGCAAAACCATGTGTTGCAGACGAGCTATACCCCTTGTTTTCCTGGGATTGCTGGCGCTCAGCGCGTTGGCGCAAAGCGGCTCCGCGCTGGAAAAGAAAGCCGCGGCGGCCCATGCATCCGTAAAATCCGCGTCCGCGGCGGCCCCTGACACGACGGTCGCCCAGCCCAAGTCCTTTGATCTTGGCGCCATGGACAAGACGGCGGACCCTTGCGAGGACTTCTACCAGTATGCTTGCGGGAACTGGCGCAAGAACAACCCCATTCCTTCCGATCAATCGCGATGGGGCCGTTTCAACGAACTGGCCGAGTACAACCGGCAGATCCTGCATCAGATCCTGGAAAAAGCGTCGGCCAAGGATCCCAAGCGCCCACCCGTCACGCAGAAGGTCGGCGACATGTACGAATCCTGCATGAACGAGTCGGCGGTCAATGCCAAGGGCGCGGCTCCGCTGAAGCCCGAATTGAAACGGATTGCCGCGATCCGCACCAAAGACCAACTGATCACCACCATCGCCTATTTGCATTCCATCGGCGCGCCCGCGCTGTTCGGATTCGGCGCCGCGCCGGACCTGCATAACGCGAGCACACAGATCGCCAACATCGGTCAGGGCGGGCTGGGTCTTCCCGACCGTGATTATTATCTTGCCGCCGACGCGAAGTCGCAGGAAACGCGCCAGAAGTACCTGGAGCACATGGCCAACATGTTCGTTCTTCTCGGCGATAAGCCGGATCAGGCCAAGACTGAAGCCCAGGCTGTAATGGCCATCGAAACCAAGCTGGCGGAAGCCACAACGGAGCGCGTGAAGATGCGCGACCCCAAAAGCCGCGATCACAAGATGACGGTCGCGGAGCTTACGGCGCTGGCCCCGAATTTCGAGTTTGCCCGCTTTTTCGCCGCCCGCGGCGGGCCCAGCTTCACCGAGGTCAACGTGGTGCCTCCGGATTTCTTCCAGAAAGTAAATCCGCTGATCGATTCCGTTTCCCTGGCTGACTGGAAGACTTACTTGCGCTGGCACGCGGTCCGTGCTGCGGCGCCGCTCCTTTCCCAACCGTTTGTCGATGAGAACTTCAATTTCCAGGGAAAAATCATGAGCGGGGCCAAGGAAATTCAGGCCCGCTGGAAGCGCTGCGTACAACTCACTGACGGCTCGCTGGGCGAAGCTCTGGGCCAGCCCTATGTCCAGGAGACCTTTGGCGCCGAGGGCAAGCAGCGCATGCTCAAGATGGTCAACGCCCTGGAGGAAGCTCTGGGCGACGACATCCAAGGCCTCGACTGGATGACGCCCGAGACCAAGAAACAGGCTGAGGCAAAGCTGCAAGCCATCAGCAACAAGATCGGCTATCCCGACCAATGGCGCGATTACGGCACGGTCCGGATCAAGCGCGACGACCTGCTGGGCAACGCGCAACGGGCGCGCGCCTTTGAGGTCAAGCGCAACCTCCATAAGATCGGCCAGCCGCTGGACAAGAAGGAATGGGGCATGACGCCGCCCACGGTCAACGCCTATTACAACCCGCCGGAGAACAACATCAACTTCCCCGCCGGAATCCTGCAGCCGCCGTTCTTCGACAAGAACGCTGATGACGCCGTTAACTTTGGCGGCATCGGCGTGGTGATCGGCCACGAGCTTACCCACGGCTTTGACGACCAGGGAAGCAAGTACGGCGGCAACGGCAACTTGAACAACTGGTGGACTGACGCCGACCGCCAGGAGTTCGACAAGCGCACCACCTGCGTGGCCGACGAGTACAGCTCCTTCATCAGCGTGGACGACGTCCACCTGAACGGGCGCCTGACCCTGGGCGAAAACACGGCTGACAACGGCGGCATCCACATCGCCCTGATGGCGTTGCACAAAGCCGCCGCCAAAGACGCGAGCATCAACCAGACCAAGGAGGGCTTCACCGCCGACCAGCGTTTCTTCATCGGCTTTGCCCAGGTCTGGTGCGAAAACCGCACTCCGGAAAGCGCGCGGCTCCTGGCCAAGACCGATCCGCACTCTCCCGGGCAGTACCGCGTGATCGGGACGGTCGAGAACAACGCCGACTTTGCCAAGGCCTTCAACTGCAAGCCCGGCCAGAAGATGGTCAGCGCCAACGCCTGTCACGTGTGGTAATCCACTCCTAACCATCGGTCTTTCTCCCGCACCGGTCCTTACGGACCGGTGCGGTTTTGTTTTGGCCCGCAGCTTTTGATCGGACCGTCGCGACGCGGCTGGGCGGGCATGCGCAAGCGCGTCATCGAAAATTACTCATCATCACCACGTCCGTCTTGCGTTGTCCGCGTAAGAACGCCAGTTGCTTGCCATCCTTAGACCAGGCGTACGTGAACATCTGGCCACCGGGAAACTGAGTCATTTGAACAGGGGGGCCGCCGGCCAGGGGCTGTTTCCACAGGTTGGTGGCCAGGTTGCGCGTGAGCATGTAGGTAATCGCTTTGCTGTCCGGAGTAAAGCGAATGGCCTGCATTCCGAAGGGAACGTCGAAAGTGTAAAGCGGCGCGCCGCCGCCGGCAGGCATGACGAGGAGCTTGGCCACGAGATGGCCGCTTCCTAAATCTTGTTTTCTGGTCACGTAGAGCTTGCCGTCGGGCGAAAACCCAATCTCTGCCAGTGGCAAAGTGGTTTTTCCCGGGGCTCCGCCCGCGAGAGGAGCCTTCCACATTGAGTCCTCGGCCGCGAATATCGCAAATTTCGAGTCGGGCGTACAAAGTCCACCGCCCAGCAGCGGGCGCGTGGTTAACTGCAGGGGGTTGGAGCCATCGCTCTCACTGCTCCACAGCGCAACCCTTCCATTACGGAAGGTGGTGTAAACCAGGTGCTTGCCGTCGGGGCATGCAGTCAGTTGCAGGCGGGGATCGTGGTCGCTGAATAGCGGCGCGCGGCCGTTGCCGTCAGCATTCATCGCAATCCATTGGCCGCGTGAATCTCCGGCCAGGATGCGGTCGCCCATCCAATCCAATCCGCCGCTCAGGACCTCACCGGACGTCATCTGCCGCGGGTTTTCGCCTCCGCCAGTGCTTAGCCAGATATCGCTCACGGTCGTATCCTGGATCGCAGCCAGAGAATTGCCGTCACGGGTAATGTCCAGACAGCACACGTCGTAGTGGGTGAGGTCGTTGGTAAAATGCGCGACTTCTCCTTTGGGATAGCTCACAAACCAGATCTGTGTGCGTCCGCTTTCCGTATCGATCCCCACCGCCAGCACGCCGCGCGAGTCGGGCAACCAGGCCACCGCTCTCATACCCGCTGGAAAGGCGTGCAAGTCCCGGACCTCGCCGGTTTTCACGGAAATGGTTTCCAGCATCCACCGGCGCACGTTGTCCCGCATTTCGGGCGACACGATCGCCAGTTTCTTGCCGTCCGCCGACCAGCTCACGGTCGCCGCTCCTGCGCCGAAAGTGGCGCGATGGGCCAGCAAGCGTTCGCCGCTGCCGTCAGCGTTGGCAATCAAGATGTCGTTCCCGGGCGGGCTGATGATGCCCCGGGCAAAAGCAAACTGGCTGCCATCGGGGGAAAACGTGGGCGCCGTATCGATGTCGCGGATGAGCTGTCGCGGGGCGCCGCCCAGCACCGGCATCTGGTAGAGATAGCGGAAATTCGCGGTCGATTTGTCCGAGCGAACGAACGTGATGTAGTTGCCGTCGGGTGTGAAGCTGACGCCGACAAAACTCACCTGGTCCGGCGCCAGCACCTGCACATTGCTGCCGGTCGCCAGTTGCTGCACCCACAAACTCTCCTGGGCGCCCTCGCGCAGCACGTACACGATGTAGCGACGGTCGGGCGAAATCGCGGCCGCGCCCGCATTGCCGCTGCTGGTGACCTGCGCAATCTTCATGTTCTGCAAGTTGAAGGTGTGCTCTTGTTCTTTTTTCGCAGAATAGACCGCGACAACAGCCACCAGAATCCCGGCCAGCGCCGGTATCCCGAAATAAAGCGCTCGGCGGCGCCAGTTTGCCGGCGGGCGTGCGGCCGGCGTCGCCGTTGTGGCCGGGGACCCGGGCGCTTTCGCTCCCGATCCGCTGGCCAGCGGCACCTTGCCCGAGCTGGTATCGCGCTTCAGACGCTTCAGCTCAGCCCGCATCTCGGCCGCGCTCTGGTAGCGCAGATCGCGGTCTTTCTCGAGCGCGGTGCGGATGATCTCATCCAGCTTCGGCGGCAGCGCCGGATTCAGCTCCCGCGGCGGCACCGGAGCGCGATTGAGTATGCCGTCAAAGATCAAGGCCGCCGTCTCGCCGTCGAAAGGAAGCCTGCCGGTGGCCGACTCGTAGAGCACCGCGCCGAAGGAGAAGAGATCGCTGCGCGCATCCAGCTCCTTGCCCCGCGCCTGCTCCGGCGACATGAACGCCGTGGTGCCCACGGCCATGCCCGGCGGGGTCAGGTGCTCGGAGCCGGCCGCCATGGTAGTGCCGGCGTAGGTCGGCAGCTCCGACGTGCGGCCCGCCGTGATCAGCTTGGCCAGCCCAAAGTCCAGCACCTTGGCTTGTCCGCGCGGCGTGACCAGGATGTTCGCCGGCTTGATGTCGCGATGCAGGATGCCTTTGCTGTGCGCCGCATCC
>DATDGY010000300.1:0-2142 GCA_036521855.1 Candidatus Angelobacter sp. | reverse complement strand
CACGATGAGCCGGCACTGCTCCTCAGATAAGCGCCCGGCCGCATGGTTCACATTCGCAGCCGCCTTTTTCAGCGTGGCGTAAGCGGTGATCATCTCGCGTGGGATGAGATCATGCCCGATGCTGAAGTACTCGAGGGAGCGTTGCGTTTGTGCGCCCCAGAGGACATTCGCGGGGACGTCCACGTCGCCGAGGCTGTCGGTTTCTTTGCGAATGTTAGGCAACGTGACTGTGTCGGGAGCGCCCGTCCTGATGTGGGTCATTATCGGAAACTGCTCCCGCTTCTAGCTTCGAGTCTCAATTCGTGGGTAAGTTTCTTGCCCTGCTGGAACTCCGTCAGGCTGGCGAGCGTCGTCGCAGCGATCTCACCGAGCGCCTCCCAAGTCAGATACCCCACCGCGGCTTTCATGCAGAAACCTTCCTCACGCAACATAAAGTACCTCGGCCACCCACAGAAACGTAACAGTTCAGGTGGCCGGTCGATTTTTCTGGACAAATTGAGCGGAATAGTTTAACGTATGGTGGATGAGTGCGAGAGCGGCACGCCGCGTGGGGCCAAGACGGACGGCGGCAAGTCGTGATCGTCACTCCCACCTGCCCAGCCGGGAGCAACTCCATCGGGAAAATGAACGGCTCCAGCGAGACAATGAAGAACTCCGCCGCAAGCTAACCGAGCGCGAAAAGCAGATAGCCAAACGGGATCAGCAAATCGCGGATGCCGAGAAACAAATCGCGGACGCTGAGAAGCAGATCACGGATCTGGAACATCAACTGGCGCTACACAGGCGCAACTCCACCAACTCCTCCAAACCACCTTCTTCGGACGGATTGGCCGGGGAGCAGAGACCGCGGGGCCGAAAGCACAAGGGCAAGCGGAAACCCGGGGGCCAAATGGGACATCCCGGGCATCATCGGCCCTTAGTGCCGTTGGCTGAGGTGAGCGCCCTTGAACGGGTGCTGCCCGACCGCTGCGGACACTGCGGGAGAAGGCTGCCGCAAAAACTGGGCCAGGTGACGACCGAGGGAGCGCCGCGGCGGCATCAGGTGACCGAGGTGCCACCGGTGAAGGCCCACATCACGGAATATCAGTTTCCGAATGTAGTCTGCGGGGAGTGCGGCAAGGCGACGCGCGCCCCCCTGCCGCAAGAGATTGCGGGATACTTTGGGCCGCAACTGACGGCGCTGATCGCCTATTGGACCGTGGTCTGCCGACTGCCCCGACGGCTGGTGGAAGCCATGCTGGCCGACGTGCTAGGCATCGAGATCAGCTTGGGAAGCACCCAAAAAGCCTGGGAAGAAGTC
Source organism: Candidatus Angelobacter sp. (assembly GCA_036521855.1). Taxonomy (GTDB): domain Bacteria; phylum Acidobacteriota; class Terriglobia; order Terriglobales; family Acidobacteriaceae; genus Angelobacter. Next base: position 842 of record DATDGY010000300.1, on the reverse strand, counting down.
AGTGAAGCGGTGGCACAACCCGTTCAGCAATTACAGGAGCAACTGCCGCGCGAAGCGGTCTTGAATGTGGATGAGACGGGGTGGCGGACCAATGGCGATAAGCGCTGGATCTGGGCGCTGGTGGCCCAGCAGTTCGTGTTCTACGTGGTGGCCTCCACGCGCGGCACCGAGGTACTGGTGTCCCTGCTGGGCGCGGTCTTCCGCGGCATTCTTTGCAGCGACCGCTGGGTGGTTTATCTGACCTACCATTCCGGGCGCATGCAGTTGTGCTGGGCCCATTTGAAGAGGAATATCTTGGGGATTGCCGAATCCGTGCGCAGTCCTTCGGCGCAGCAGTTTTGCCGGGACGCCTTGGCCATTGTGGCCCGGCTGTTCCGCCTGTGGTATCGCTTTCGCGGCGATCTGCGCGACCGGCGCGGGAATCCGCAGCCGCTCGATCGTCGGCAACTGATTCTGAAATCCATTCCATTGCAAAAGAAGCTCTTCGCCTTGGCCGAAGCTCACCTGGACGATACCGATAACGAGGTGCGCAATTTCGCGACGGCCCTGTTTATTCACTTCGAACGACTATTCACGTTCCTGGAACAAGAGGGAGTGGAGCCGACCAACAATGTGGCGGAACGTACTCTGCGCACTGCCGTGCAGTGGCGCAAGATCAGCTTCGGCAACCGTAGCCGCAACGGCGAAATCGCCACTGCGCGCTTACTCACTATCGCGCAGACGTGCAAGCGGCAGAGGCGCCATGTCTTGGGTTACCTCACGGATGCCGTCCGCTGCCACCGCCGTCAGGTTACTGCACCTTCCCTGCTTCCACTACGATCCACGACCACGTGAACGGTTAC
>DATDGY010000299.1:0-25734 GCA_036521855.1 Candidatus Angelobacter sp. | reverse complement strand
TGAAACCAGTCAATGAGAGCCGCCCCAGGAACGTACTATCGTTCTGCTCTGTCAGGGTTCTGGCTTGAGCCCGTGCCGACAAGTCCCCAGTCGTCAGAACACCATTCCTTCAGCCAGAGTTCCTAACTAACTTCCGGATTGCCGACGATCCGGGAATCGGTAACCCGTAGCTATTCCATCTTCGGAAGGTCCCGAATAAATCTGCGGTACCTTTACATTCCCTTCGTACTGCAGCCCCTTAGCTTGAAGATCTGTCAGGTTCACCGTCCCGGTCAAACAGGGCAAGAATCTGCTGCGGCGCCCCTCGATTTCGCGTCTGGCTGTGCGGCTTTTGCGGATTGACTGGCACCGTCTTACGGCTTGGTCACCTTCAAATCGGTCACAATTGCGTCGGTATTATGCGCAAACCGAATCCCATACACGCCATCGGTCGACTTCAGTTTCCCCGGTACTACCAGCTCCGACTTATCGAACGTCTTCACGACCGAGCCGTTGATGATGCAAGAAACCTTGTCGCCCTTCACCTGCATCGCGATCTCCTGCGTCACCGGCTGCCCTACTCCGGCGGCCTTGTGGACCGCATCGCTCGCCTCGCGGCGTCCATTCAACTGAAACGCATCCGGCCCAAACCCGCGCACGATGAAGTTCCCGCTGCCATACGCCGCGCAGTAGATATAGCTCTGCTGCCCGGCCCCTAGATCATTGCCCGCAATCACAATCCCATAGGGATGGGGATGCGTATTCAGATTCATAAACTTCTGCTCAGTAAACGTAGCCGACACCGTATAGTCACCCTTCGCCGCATTCTTCGGATTCCAGTACGTGATCGCCGGCCCCGTCGTCACATGCAAGGCGTTCCCCTCAAGCGAGAGCCTCGCATCGTTCACTGTCTGCCCCGCTTTCTCAGCATCGGGATCGACCTTCCCTTGCCAACCCGGAACCGTAATGCCCCCGCCCGCTATCTTACGGTTCGCATCCGGCGATTCCTGCGCATATAGAGGATTGGTCGCAAACAGCGCTATAGCGGCAACAGTACATAGACGCACAACAGTTCGCATAGAAGTGCCCTCCCGAATCGAAAATGCCGGTCAAGACCGGCGACCCAATTATAAGTTGCCGAGCCACTGAAGGGGGAAACATGTCAAAGATTTTAAGAAATTCAACCGACGTTCGCGTGCGTCAATATGACGTTCCGCCGAAGACGCAATCGCGAGGATAGCAGTCTCCTTGACGGGAAAGGAGAGAGCGTGTATTCTCCTTTCCCAGATAGGAGAGAGCTTTGACGAAACCGGTTGAACTCCCGCAGGGCACACTCGAGATGCTCATCCTCAAGGCGGTCTCGCTCGGTCCGCTGCATGGCTACGGCATCCTGCTGCGCATCCAGCAGATCTCCGGCGAGCGCCTCGAAATCCTGCAGGGTTCCTTCTACACCGCCGTCTATCGTCTTGAACGCCGGAGTTGGATCAAAGGCGAGTGGGGTGAGTCGGAGAACAATCGCCGCGCCCGCTTTTACTCGCTCACCGCTGCCGGCACGCGCCAGCTCAAGTCCGAAACCTCCAAATGGACCGACATGGCCGCTGTGGTCGCCGGCATTCTCGACAAGAAAGTGGGCGAGATATGAGTCTCTTCGCCGCAATTCGCAAGCTCTGGCGCTCCATCGCGCCACGCACCCACAGCGACGTGGAAGAAGAGTTTCGTTTTACCCTCGACGCCTATCAGGAAGATTTAATCCGCCAGGGCCTCCCCGAAGAAGAAGCCCGCCGCAAAGCCCGCATCGATCTCGGCCGGCCCGCGGCCCAAAACGAAACTTACCGCCACGCCATCGGCCTCCGCCTCTTCGATGAGTTAGGCGGGGACATCCGCTACGGCGTCCGCGCTCTGCGCCGCAACCCTGGCTTCGCCGCAGTCGCCGTGCTCTCACTCGCGCTCGGCATCGGCGCCACCACGGCGATGTTCTCGCTCATCTACGCCGTCCTGCTGCACCCGTTTCCCTACGCCGGCGCCGACCGCATCATGTACCTCTTCTTCATCGACGAGAAATATCCTGACCGGTTTAGCTTTTTTCCCCTTGGCAAGGCACAGTTTGATGACCTGCGCCTTGCAGCACCGGTTGATTCGGCGCTTGGCTTCAACGAGGCGTCCATGGAGATCACCGGCGGCGCACTGCCGGAAGATATCCAGGGCATCTACCTCACAGAGAATGCCGGGAGTTTCTTTGGCGTGCGCCCGCTTCTCGGCCGCAACATCGAGCCATCCGATGCAGAGAACGGCGGCCACTCCGTGGTTGTTCTCAACTACCGCTTCTGGCAGCGCCACTTCGGCGGCGATCCCAACGTCATCGGACGAACGCTGGAAATCGATCACGCCGCCTACACCATCATTGGAGTCATGCCGCGCAACTTCGCATTCAATGACCTTACTGCCGTCGGCGATGTCTACCTGCCGGCCAGTCTAAAGCTGGTTGTCAACGTTCCATCCGTGTCCTACATACCCTGGATCAAGCTCCGGCCCCACGTCACGCTTGCCGCCACCAACAGTGCGCTCGAGCCCATTGTGCGCTGGATTGCGAAACAGAATTCCGAGCGCCTTCCCGACCACTGGCATCTCGCGCTAACGCCGATCATCTGGACTTTCCAGCAGAATACCGGCCGCACCCTGACGCTTCTTCTTGCAGGTGTTGTGCTCCTGCTGATCATCGGCTGCGCCAATTGCTCCATCCTTCTGCTGGCCCGTGGACGCACGCGCCAGCATGAGCTCGCCATCCGCAGTGCGATCGGCGCCAGCCGCTGGCGCATCGTTCGCCAGTTGCTCGTGGAAGCCATCGTCATCTCCTGCACCGGCGCCGTCCTTGGCGTTACCGCATCTTATTGGCTGGCAAAGCTTCCCTTGGTGCTTTCTCCGGATTCCTTTCCAGCCGAATCCGTTATCCGCATCAACGCTCCCATCCTGGCCTTCTCCGTCGCGCTCGCGCTGCTATGCGGCATCCTCTTCGGTCTTGTCCCTGCATTGCGTCTCTCGCGTCACGATTCCGCGCGTATGCTCCCCGGCAGGCAGGTTGGCGGTGTCGCTGCTCCCGCAAAGCATCGCTGGAGCGTTCTCATCGCCGCGCAAGTCGCGCTCACGCTTGTTCTCATGGCCACTGCGGGAACCGCCATCCATAGTTTTCTTGAGCTCATGCGGATGCCGCTGGGCTACGATCCCGCCAATGTCATGAAGGTCAGCATCCAGCTGCACACCAAGGACCCAGGCGAGTGGGGCCGCATTCAGCCGCGCGAAGCGAGAATCGCTTACATCGAGCAGATCCAGGAGAAGATCGCATCCGTCCCCGGCGTCTTCACTGTCGCTACCGGCGCCGATGCCACGCCGCCCTATACTGGCGCTGACGATGAGAAGTCCTTCGAGATCGACGGAACTGGCGATCGCGAGCAGCCGCAGGTCCGTGTGATACTGGTCGGCCAGCAATACTTCGCTGCGCTCCGCATCCCTCTGCTTCAGGGCCGCATCTGGAATGCGGATGAAAACACCCGCGGAGACTTCATCGCGGTCGTCAATCACGCTTTCGCCACGCGCTATCTCTTCTCGTCCAATGCCTTGGGCCGGCAGCTACGCATCCCCGGTCTCACACCTCGGAACCGCTATTACCAGGTCGCCTCTGCGCAAAGCACCGCCTGGCGTCAGATCATCGGCGTCGTCGGCGATGCGCGGAACGACGGCGTGGATCGCCCGGTCGTCCCCGCCATTTACCTTCCATACACCGCCGTGATGCAGCGCTACGCGCAGTTCTTCGTCCGCACCCAGAGCGATCCGCTCACCTACCTGCACTCTATCCGTGTCGCTATCGCATCCGTCGCTCCCGACCAGGAGATCTCCACAGGCGGCTTCAACGGCACCTTCACCCTCAACGAGGCCATCGAGCGCGACGCACAGTACAGCAGCCAGCGGCTCTTCTCCATACTGTTTGGCGTCTTCTCGGCCATGGCGCTCGCGCTCGCGCTGGTCGGCATCTTCAGCGTCGTCGCTTACAGCGTGGCGCAGCGCACTACGGAGTTCGGCGTACGCCTGGCGCTCGGCGCGCCGCGCGCGCATGTCCTGTGGGTCGCCGCGCGCATCGCGCTCGTCAGCGCGGCCGCGGGCATTGTCATCGGTCTTGCCTTTGACAGCTTTCTCGGCGCCGTCCTCGCCCACTCGATGCAAACCGCCTTTGCCGCAGGCAGTCTGTTCGCAGCCGCCGCGCTCCTCGCTCTCAGCGCACTCCTCGCCTGCCTGTTGCCCGCTCGCCACGCCATGGCCGTCCCACCCGCCGAAGCTCTCCGCTATGAATAAGGCGTGTCCCGTTTGACTAGAGGGCTTCACCTCCGGAAAATAACTCGTGTTTAGCCGCTAGTGTTTATCGACGAGTTCACTGGCATTAAACTTCCGGGATGGATCACGAGCAAACCGGAGAGAACCCATGTGGGGAGGGTTGTCGAAGGTGTACGACTGGCGGCCATCCTCAACTCCGTACTCGGCCACATTCAGGAGAGCCACTAAGACCAGAAAGCAGGAGCTCTTTATCGGCCGTACTCATGATCATGATAGGGAGGCACCGGTGGTGGCAACACCAGGCCTCCCGTTGTTCTAGCGATCTTGTTCCTGCACCAAGGAAGATCTCAATCGCCCCACCATTGCCAACTCCAACTGAAGGAGCCGTCCTTCAGGTCGGCATAACTATAGGTTCCTCCGCCGTAAGCAGGCCAGAAGCAACCGAAAGACGCTTCCGACTGCGAGGTTAGAGTGTCGCAATTCCTGCATTGATTGTCAGCCGTGTTGGCTCCTGCGGCCCATGCGCGCGTTTCAATGAATTGAATACGCGTGTGTGGCCGGGCACCGTTTTGGAGGGGACCCCACGAATCGGCGCCCGTATCAGCGGTCAGCGACCGACAGAAGCCGTTGTCCGCATACCAGCTCCCCCATGCGCTCACATAGCTCAGCGGATATGGGCTTGCCGCGTGAACCACTGGAAGAATGCTCCATCCTTTGTCGTGATCCATCAGCGAGCCTTGTCTTTCTGCAACGGCCACTAACTTGTGCCACAGCACCATGCTTACTTTTCCCCCGTTAGCATTGATCAGGCTCCCGTCGGGTTTCAGGGTAAGGTGCGCTCTCTTGAGGATGTCTGGCAGTTGCTGGGGGATGAAATCGGAGTCCAAAATGTAGAGCCCCGAAGGTGTTTTGCTGCGGTCCTTGTGCTCGGTGAAAAACGCCTTCGCTTGCACAAAGTGTACTTGCGGAAACTTTTCGCGAGGCAAAGCCAAGTCCACAGCCTTTTCAGCTGTCGTTACTTCGGTCCCGCCCTCGAGGCTTATTTTGTGTTGAAGATTCTTGAGCACCGGGCTCTCGACTTTTTGAGCCTGTGCCTTTGGTTGCTGGCCAGAGAGGGACAGCGCTACGATTGCCGGGAACAAGCACAAAAAGGACAGATGCTTCTTGTACATGGAAAATCTCCTTCCAGATCTAATTTCGCTATCTTCTGGTTAGTGAGACCGCCCGTGCTGCCGTTTCAGGTAAACTCACAGCGTTTCGGCAAAAGGGCAAGGGTGATGATGGGCGACGCAGATGTTTGCCGGCGTTTTGAAAGCGTCAATCGCGGCTGCGCCTCATGCCCGGAGCAGGCCCTAAGGCGTTACCAGGCGAGGTGGAGCAAGACCCGGTTCGCGGCAGCCGGTTCTCCTTGCCGGCCGGTCTGGTGCTTTCGTGTCCTAGGGTTTCGCCGCCGTTGTTGGACTGTCCGACTGGGGGACGGGGAGAATGGGTTTGCGCGGCGAGCCCAACGATATCTCCATGGGAGTATTCTTGGCAAAGACCACGTCGCGGCCTTTGGCAATGAAGGTGGAATAAACCGAGCGCGCCGATCCGTACGCGCCCATGGCCATGCCAACGGGCTGCGACTTGATGGCGAGGCCCAAGACGATGCCTACCAGCTTGAAACCCGCGATTCCGCCGGCAACGCCGTTGTTCGATTGTCCGCTGCCGGCAGGGTCGTCGGCATCAGTGTGCTGATGGAAGGCGGCAGTCGTCAGGGCGAGAGACAACGCAAGCGAGGCATAGCGCGTCGGGGGTGAAGTGGCTTCGGCGCCACCTTCGGAATCGAGCTTCACGTGCTCATTCCTGCCCGCTTGTACGCTCTCCAGCCCAGCAACTACTTTTTGCTGAACACCGTCGGGAGGCACCAGGTCGCGAAAAACAATTCGCAGCTGGCCGTTGTGATGCCAGAGATGCGCCGGTCGCACCTGGACGACACTCCCCCTGAGGCGGCTACCTTCAGAAAGGACCAGGTGATCGCCGTCAAACAACGGCCGAGAAAGGACCGCCTCGACTTCAGCGCCTTTTTGCGTGGTGGCTGAGTTGAGCGGCGTTACCAGCAACGCATATATCAGGCTGCCATCGGGGGGAAGCGTACCGAAAGACGACATCAACGCGGGCGGGACAAGTTCACTGCCAAAGTCGAGCGGCTGCTGCAGGTCGGCGAAGTACACGGTGCCGGCATGCAGATACTGAGGACGGATGGGGAGCTGGGCCACGGCATATTGTTCCAGACGGCGAAGCTTGCCCGGGTCTTTCACCTCCTTCATCGCCTGGTCCCATGTTTGCCGTGCCTGCTGCTTGGCTTCGTCGATTTTCTTTGCGGCCGCGTCCTCGACGACGCCTTTCTTCTTCCCCCCGTCCCCATTCTTGGCGCTTACCAGCTGCATCGACTGGCCCGATCCCGGCGTGATGACGGCCTGAAATAGAATGTGTTTGCCGTCAGCAAGCTGAAGCTCGGTAAATTCGACCTCAACGTTGTGAGCGGGCGTAAGGTCGCCATTCAGGATTCCGAAGACGCGCTTTTTGCGGGAGATGCCCTCGATCTTAGCGATGCGACCGTTCACTTCAGTGCCCGCCGGGAGCACAAGCCGGTCGAAGGCATACACAGGCTGCACCACCCGGCCGTGGATCTGTTGCCCGACTTTCTTGACCCGCACGTTTTCACTGAGCGCGATCTCCAGTGGCGCACCTTTGGGTACGCTCAGCGCAATGGTCTGTTCCGGAGTTGCTGGAGCAGAAGGAAGCGGCTGCACGGTTTCCTGCGTGACTCCAATGCTCGTGAAAAGTGCCGTAAATGAAGCAATGTGAAGGATATGGCGGGCAGGCATTCTAGCTCCTACGTGCTCAGAATGGTACCATACTCCTAAAGACATAAGAGTTGAAATAGGCGGGCATAGGGCTTAGTCCCTAGGATTCTTGGCTCGCGCTCCGCTGCGTTGCTTTAAGACCGATCAATCCTCTATATGCCATTTATGAAACACGCTCTAAGAACCTTTGTTGATCAGTGATCGGGTGGAGCGGCTTCCATCAGCCCGCTGCCGGACTCGGCTACGCGGATGGTTCCATCCGGCATGCGCTGGAGAGGCGGCGCGTACAGTCCTAGCAGCTCGCGTCGCCACCAGGCGCCGTCCTTGCGTTTGGTGGCCCGGTCGGTGAACCAATACTGCCAGACCACTGCGCGCACGATCCGCGGCGGCTTGCCGGAAAAGGGGTTGCCGGCGAACAAGGTCAGCACGTCAGGCTCGTTGGCTAGGAGACGCTCTTCCGTGTTCACGACCCAGATGTTTTGCCGCCAGGAGCCGAGCGAGGCAAACCACAGGTTCCAGTCAAAACGCGGCTGATAGGGGGCATAAATGCCGGGGGCTTTCTTCGGGTCCTGCGGCTTGTAGCGGAAGGGATAGGCGCTCCAGGTCTCGCCGTCCAGCGTGCCCTGGAATTCGATTTCGTAGCGCTCGTGGGTCATCACCGCAAACAACCCGTAAGCGTTGGCGATGCGAAACGGTTCCAACGCCAGTACCGGCGCTGCCGGCAGCGGATTTCCCCACGGCAGCGTGGAAAGCAACAGAAATGTGGTCACATAGAAGACCCAGGCCAGGCTCCAGCCGGCGATGGTCCTTCCCAGCACATGGACCCACGGCCGCCATCGCCATACGAGCCGTCTTGGCGCTCCGGGCTCGGCAGCCGCGACCGGCACAGCTTCGCGCCTGCCGAAGTTTTTCCAGCGTTGCGGCAGCACGCTGCGAATGAACCCGTCGTCGAGCAGCAAAAAGCCCAGGCACAGCACCAGATAGTTGAGGAAGGTGTAATTGGCGGTGAGGATGATGCCGATCTGAAACGGCGTAAGGATGAGGAAACCGATGATCTTGAAGCGGCGGGGCAGAAACAACAGAAAGACCAGGCCTAGTTCGGCAGCCAGCGTCATGAAAGCTGTGGCGGCATGGAACCAGTGCGGGAGGTGCTGCACGTACCATCCGACCCATGTGGGCAGAGGGCCGTTTTGGTAGTAGTCGTCCATGGCGGTGAGGTGACGCCAGGAATAGTCTCCGCTGGTGAGCTTGACCACCCCGGATTCAAAGTAAATACGGAACCACTCCCAGCGCAGCAGGAACAGGCTGGCGCGGGAAGGCGCATGCGCCGAGCCCAGTCCCGGACGCAAACCCGGCGGAGCAAAGAATAGGGAAATGAATCCCGCCTCCAGAAGCATGCCGTCGGATTGATAACCGGAAAATTCCTGGGCTGCGGCGACAAAAGAAAGAAAGCAGACCAGGCAGACCGCCAAGCTGACCCGCGGCCAAAGGTTGCAGATGACGGCCAGCGCCGCCGCCAATCCTACCCAGGCCAGCACGGCCAAAGCGCGGTCGCTCGCGGACCACCATAGTAGCGTGGGGGCACACCAAAACCGCTGTGCGCCCGGACAGTACTGCGGCACCGCGTCGAGAAAGTCCCTTGCCGGGAGCAGTCCTCGCGGGCCGATCAGGCCCTTGATCTGGAAGAGAAGCGAGTAGAACGCGGAGAAGTAGATCATCCCCAACGCACGAAGAAAGATCCATCGCGGCAACAGATGGGTGGTCTTGCCTTCGGCTGGCGCTTCGGGTCCCAGAAGCCATCGCAGGGCACGCATCTCCGCGAATTATACGGGCATTCGCTCCCAGGCAACGCCATTCTTCGCGCCTGCCTTCTTCTCGCTGAAGCCCATGCAGGCGGGGGCCTCAATGTGCATGGGCGGAAACTGAAACCTCGAAGTGCCCGGCCTTGCTCGGTGATCCGGAGACGCTTTGGGCTGGCGGAAGCGAATGTTACTCTAGCCGGTGAGGTTTTCGCCCAATTGGGCGCCGAGGAGAACACGAGAACATGGATTCGCAAGACGCAAGCCGTCAGATGTTGCGCCACACAGTGGCCACCCTGGCTTATCGGGCAGGCAAGGCGTTGCGCGGCGCGCCTGAGAGCTTTGCCGATTACGGGACCGGTGAGAAAGGCCGCACGCCGGTGCGAATCGCGGCCCACATGGGTGACCTGTTTGATTGGGCGCTCTCCATCGCCAAAGGCAAACAGGCGTGGCACGATTCCACGCCCCTCCCCTGGGCTCAGGAAGTGGAACGGTTCTTCGCAACGCTTAAGGCGTTTGACGACTACCTGGCTTCCGGCCTTCCCTTGGGCGAGTCCGTGGAGAAGCTCTTTCAGGGCCCGATCGCGGATGCCCTGACCCATACCGGTCAGCTCACCATGCTGCGCCGGATGGCGGGATGTCCGATTCGCGCCGAGAACTATCTTCGCGCTGATATTGTCGCCGGCCGCGTGGGACAAGAGCAGACTCCGCCGTCGCGGGAATTCTGAGGACCAGCGGCAAACGGCCGCGCCCACCCGTGCCCACACACGCGGGTAACTTTCCCCTCCGTTGTCCGTATCCATTACGATTCGTGATGGAATGACCGACTTCCACAGCCTCTACCAGCGTTATGCCCCCCAGGTGCATCGATTCGCCCTCTTCCTGTGCGGAGACGCGATGCTGGCCGACGACATCACCTCGGAAACGTTTGTACGAGCTTGGACGTCCCGGGGAAAGATACGCGAAGCGACAGTGAAAGCTTACCTGTTCACCATCACGCGCAACCTGTATCGCGACCATCTGCGCCGCAACAACAGGTTTCAGGACCTGGAAGAGTCGCTGCCGGACACCTCGCCCAGCCTGCAGGCGCGGACAGAACAAAAGGCCGAGTTGGACGCGGTGATGGCGGCGTTGCAGCAACTGGCGGAAGTCGACCGTGCGGCGCTGCTGATGCGGGTGCAGGAAGAGATGCCGTACGAAGAGATTGCCCAGGCCCTGGACATGCCGGTAACCACGGTGAAGGTCAAGGTCCACCGGGCGCGGTTGAAACTGATGCGAGCACGGGAAGTCTTTCAGGAGGTGCGCTCATGAAATTGGAACGCGAAGTAATCATCGATCTGCTGCCGGCATATTTTTCCGGCGAATCCAGCGCAGCCACGCGCACGCTGGTTGAAGACTACTTCCGTGAGAACCCGGAGTTTGAAGCCGCGGCCCGCCGCAGCAATCATCCGCTGGAAGGCCTGAAAGCCTTGTCGGCCGCGGCGGGCGATGCCCGGGAGAAGCTGGCCCTGGAGCGGGCCCGCCAGATCACCGAAACCCGAAGTGCGTTTCTTTGGCTTGCAGTGTGCTTCACACTCCTGTTGCTGTTGTTCCGGGTCCACGACCACCGGCTCATTTGGATCATGTGGGACAAGTCGCCCGTTGTCGGCGTGTTCTTTACGTGCATGTCAGCGTTCTTCTGGCTACTCTACCTGAGTGTGCGGCGCAGCAAGGAACCTATGCGCTCGCAAACCAAATTTCTGTGGCTAGCCGGCTTTTATACTGTGCTGCTGTTTCTTCCTACGTTTCATGACCACCGGGTTACGCTGCTCCTCTTCAGCCCAGATGCAGACGTAACCGTCGTCTTCGCAGTGATCGCCGTGGTTCTATGGATCAGCTTCTTCTACCTACGGTGGAAAGCGAAGCGGGCACGCTTATGAGAAGGCATCTTCAGGGATTGGTTGTGATCTCTCCGATGTTGGCCACGGTATCACCCTTCTTCATGGAAGGCACGCCGCATATATATAGGACCACCCCGGCCGCGGGTGCGACTGCTTCGTAAACGATGTTGCCGAAATAGTCGGTGACGTAGCCGATCTTCATGCCCTGCGCAACGTAGGTTCCGCGCGGCACCAGGGGATAGAAGATCCCGGCGCGGTCGCTGGCCACGGTGTCGATCTTCCCGATCCACACCGGATGCTCGACCAGGGATGGTGATCCGGGCAGCATCTTCAAATAGCGCATCACGCTCAGCGTGCCACCGACCAGCGCCTGTACGTCGTCGGGTTGGACCGTGCCGGAGTAACCGGCTTCAACCGCGATGGCCGGCTTGCCGCGCGTGTTGGCGGTGTTGTCCAGGTAGCGCGAGGCGTTCGGATCTTTGGGACGGTCGCTCCAAACAATGATGTGGTCCAGGCCGAAGGCCAAAACCATATCGCGCGTTGCCGCGTCCTGTTTCGCGTTGCCGCTCTTGGGCCAATAGGAGTAGGGGCGCAGGTTCTCGTCCAGATCGCCGCCGTGGTAGTCGATCAGGTAATCGCAGCGCTCCACCACCTGCTTGGTGATCAGCCACGAGGCTCGTTCCGTCTGCGTGCCGTCCGGCTTGCCGGGGTAAAAGCGGTTCATGCTCTTGCCGTCCACCGGGTTCACATGCGGTACTTTCTGCTCGAAGGACTGGATGTTGACCAGCGGCACGATGATCACGGTTCCCGAAACGTCGGCCGGATCAATCGCCGGGATCAGCTTCTCCAGCGCAATGATGGAAGCATATTCGGTGCCGTGCAGCCCAGAGACCAGCGCCAGCACTGGTCCAGGCTTCGCGCCGCGAATCACAGCCACGGGAATGGAGGTGGCGGCGTCCACGCCGGCTGGAACTTCAATGGCGCCGGTGGCTTTATGTCCCGGCGAGGCCGTGGCCGTGCCTACGGTGAAGCCGGCCTGCGCTATCGCGGCTGCCGGACACAGCCCAAGAATGAGAACGACCAGCGAAACAGCGGTGTGGCTCTTCATAGCGCTTTGAAGTATAAGCCCACAGGTCAAGCGGGCGTATGCTAGGATGTCGCTCCACCGGAGGCGCCTATGAAGGGCACGATGATGGATTATCCCCTCACCCTGCACTCGATCCTGGAGCGTCTTCCCAGCCTCTACCCCGGAGTCGAAGTGGTTTCGCGGCTGCCGGACTGCAGCATTCACCGCTACACCTACGGCGAGTTTGTTCGCCGCGCCAAGGCTCTGGCGGAAGCGCTGCAACACGCCGGCCTGCAACCCGGTGATCGTGTGGCCACTCTCTGCTGGAACCACTATGCGCACATGGAAGCCTACTTTGGCGTCCCCGCCGCCGGAGGCGTAGTCCACACGCTCAACCTGCGATTGCATCCTCAGGAGCTCGCCTTCATCGTCAACCACGCGGAAGATCGTTTCCTGATCGTGGACGACGTGCTCCTGCCCTTGTGGCAGCAGTTCCAAGAGAAGACCGGAGTCGAGCGCGTGTTCGTCGTGAACCACGAGAAAGGACCTGTTCCTGCCGGAGCTGAAAACTACGAAGAACTGCTCTGCCAAGCTCGCGGCGAGTTCTCCTATCCGGCAACCGACGAGACTGATGCCGCCGCCATGTGCTTTACTTCCGGAACTACGGGCAATGCCAAAGGCGTGCTGTACTCGCATCGTGCCGTGGTGCTGCACGCGTTGGCCTTTGCTTTGCCGGACTCGCTGGCCATCTCCCAGCGCGACGTAGTCATGGCGCTGGCGCCGATGTTCCACGCCAACGCGCACGGCTTGCCCCATGTGGCGGTGATGGTGGGGTGCAAGATGGTGCTTCCCGGCCGCCAGCTTGATGCTCCGTCGGTGCTCGATCTTTTCCAGTCAGAACAAGTCACCTTTGCCACTGCCGTGCCAACCGTCTGGACGACCATCGCAGAAGCGCTGGAGCAGAATCCCGGCCGCTGGAAACTGGCTTCCGGGATTCGCGGCTTCGTCGGCGGCACAGCTGTTCCCGAATCCCTGGTGCGCCGACTCGACAAGCAAGGTCTGCGGCTGGTTCACGTCTGGGGCATGACGGAAACGACTCCGCTGGCGCTGTGTTCCACCCTCAAATCGCACATGCACGCGTGGCCGGAAGATGAGCAGTACCGGATGCGTATTCGCCAGGGACGTCCCTTGCCGTTAGTGGACGTGCGCGTGGTCAACGATCAGGGCCAGGCAGCTTGGGACGGCAAGACGCTGGGCGAGCTGCAAGTCCGCGGGCCGTGGGTTGCGGGCAGCTATTTTCGCGCGCCGGAGACTGCCGATCGCTGGACCGCCGATGGCTGGTTGCGTACCGGCGACGTTGCCACAATCGACGCGGAGGGCTACGTCCAACTCGCCGACCGCGCCAAAGACCTGATCAAATCCGGAGGCGAATGGATCAGCTCCGTGGATCTGGAGAACGCCCTGGCCGCCCACCCTGCCGTGCGCGAAGCCGGCGTAATCGCCGTAGCCCACCCGAAATGGGATGAACGGCCGGTCGCAGTCGTAGTCACGCGTCCCGGTATGAAGGCAAATGCCGAAGAGCTGCGTGTCTTTCTCTCTTCGCGCTTCGCCAAATGGCAGTTGCCGGACGCATTTGTCTTCGTCGAAGAACTCCCGCACACCTCCACCGGCAAATTGTCGAAGCTGGAACTCCGCAAGCGCTTTGCAAACTGGAAATGGGAGACAGCGGAGAAGAGTGAGAGCCCCAAAGCGGAGACTTGCTAGAGGGTGGAGCAGGCCTTCAGGCCTGCGGTGAGATGCTTTAGAACCCGGCTTTCAGCCGCTGAGGCGCCGCTCTGCGTTGCGAGAGACTCGGGAGAGTATGAGAGGTTCAAAGATTACATCCGGCAGAATCCTACGAAACTTTTCTTGGATGCGGAGCCGGAAGAACATCCAAGGCAGCTCGGTAAATCCGACCTTCAAATTGTGATCCTGTACCTCAGAGGCTGAAGCCGATCTTGTTCAACTACCTCATCGCAGGCCTGAAGGCCTGCTCCATCCTGTGATCTTTGGAACTAGCACGCAAGGCTCTCTCAGCGGCACCTTTCTCGATCAGGCGCGGCGCAGCCTGATCAAGACACCCGGGTTCGGCCGCAAGGTGACCGAAGGCTCCACTCGCACCGTCGCCGGGTCCATGGCCAGTTCCACCCGGAAGCGCTGCAGCAGCAGCGCCAGCACCAGCAGGATCTCTGTCATGGCAAAGTGCATGCCGACGCAGGTGCGCGGTCCGGCGCCGAAGGGTAGGTAGGCATAGCGCGGACGCGAAGCTGAGTTTTCCGGCGCAAATCGCTCCGGGCAAAAGCTCTCCGGCTCCGGCCACCATTGGGGATGGCGATGCGTGATGTAGGGAAAGATCAGGATCTCCGAGCCCGCCGCGATGTGATAGCCGCCAATCGAATCCGCCTTCGCCGCGGTTCGCGAAAGCACCCACACCGGCGGGTAGAGGCGCATGACCTCCTCGATCACCGTCCGTGTGTATTTGAGTCTGGCCACATCTTCATAAGCTGGCGCGGCGGCGTTTACTAGAGCAGCCTCCGCAGCCACGCGCTCCATGACTTCCGGACGCGTGCCGATAAGAAAACATGTCCAGGCCAGCACCAGGGTCGTGGTTTCGTGACCGGCGGTCACCAGCGTGGCTACTTCATCGCGGAGCTGGCGGTCTGACATGGCCGCTCCTTCCTCGTCGCGTGCTTCCATCAGCATGGTGAGCAAGTCGGCGGGGCGGGACACCGAGCCTCGGTGCTCCGCGATGATGCGGTCGATGATTTGCTGAAACGCCGCAATCGACCTGCGATATTCGCGGTTGCGCTTTGTGGGTATCGCCAGTGGAGTCGGGACCACGGACCAGGCACGCTTGACCGAGTACTCGCGGCCTACCGCGAGCATCTCCTGGATGGCTGCCGCGTCAGAGTCCAGATTCGCGCTGAACAGCGCCTGGCTCACGATGCTGAGGGTCAGCGCCATCAATTCCGGAACAACGTCAAAGACGCGGCCTTCCGCGGCGAAGACTTCCCAGCGCTGGAGCATCGTCGCCGTGTGTCCGGCCATCACGCGCATGAACGAGGCCACCCGCTGGCTCTGGAAGGCCGGCTGGGTCATCTTTCGTTGCCGCTGCCAGCGAGCGCCCTCGCTGGTCAAGAGCCCGTGTCCCAGGGAGAGCCGGAGGATGTGGTAGTCGCGTCCCTTGCGATAGTTGCCGCAATTGGATTGAAGGACCTGTTGGATGTGGTCGGGATGGCTCAACTGATACGCGGACCACAGGCTGCGGTAACGTACCACGTCGCCATAGGTCATCGCTGCTTGCCAGAACTGAGTCAGCGCATCTCTTCTGAATTCAGGCAAACTGCGGAAGAAGGCCAGCGTGCCTGGTCCGGGCGCCATGTGATTTCTGGAATGGGGTCGAGCCACGACTGATTCTACTGCAGGCGAGCAGAAGCACACACTTCCCCGCGGGCCCGTAAACCGATCTCAATACTTAGACGAATCGAGCACTACAATTGTTTCAGGATTGTTTACAAGTTTGTTACTGCCTCTCCGGTGTTCGCTCCCGAACAGCTCTGATCGAAAGCGAACACTCTCACCCCTGGCGGCCCTTTCAGCACAGTCTCTGGTTCATCTGTCTATTCAAGGAGTTACGTGCTACTCCGGATTTGGCATGGCAGATGCGACTAAAAATCATGGGAATCATCAAAAGAGTGAAGAAATCGCAAATTGACGATTGTCCGTTCAGGAGGTTCGATATGTTCGACGGAAAGAATAATCGCATGCTGGATAGTTTCACGTTTCGCTTCCTGGTGACGGCGAGTATTTTCGCTGCCTGGGTGGCCGCCGGTTACGCGGTGCTGGCTCTTGCTTGAAGTTGTCGTGCTACACCCGATGTGCAAGGGGGTCACTCAGGATAGCCGCACTCATACGTGAATTTTTTTTCTGGCCATGTTCCCTTTATCGCTCCGAACTTAATTCATAAGCCGGGAGCCGGGCCAGCCAAGGAGTTGTGGGCGTTGACGCAAAAGCACGGAGCTGAAGGCAGGATGGTCGCGCAGGTCCTTTCTAGCGGCTCTAGTTTGCCGGTGCGCCAACGTCCACGGCATATCTTCCTGTAAGCTGAAGTTTGCTCTACCGCTACATTCTCTTCAACAAGCCGTTTGGAGTCGAGTCCCGGTTCTCCGGCGTCGGCCGCACCTTGAAAGCGTATCTGCCGGTGTCTGATGTCTATCCCGCAGGCCGGCTAGACCACGACAGTGAAGGCCTGCTCCTCCTGACCAACGACGGCGTCTTGCAGCACCGCCTCACCAATCCCAAGTTCGGCCATCCCCGCACCTATTATGTCCAGGTGGAAGGCATTCCGAGTGAGCGAGCCCTGCAAGAACTGGCGCGCGGAGTGGTGATTCAGGGTTATTGCACGCGTCCGGCGAAAGCTAGGCTGCTCGATGAAGAGCCTAATCTCCCGCCACGCGATCCTCCGATCCGCTTTCGCAAGACTGTGCCCATCTCATGGATCGAGATCACGCTGAGCGAAGGCCGCAACCGCCAGGTGCGGCGAATGACTGCTTCCGTAGGACATCCCACCTTGCGGCTCGTGCGCGTTGCCATCGGCGAGATGCGGGCCGAAGGGCTCCAGCCGGGGCAATGGCGCGAAATCGCTGCCGAAGAGATGAAGGCCTTGCTCCATTGAGATTTGCTTCGCCTGGGTTCGCCGCTAGAGGGTCAGCTCGCGATCGTCTTTTCGCTCGGCGCTCGAACCGGCTCAACTTCCCCGGGCAGGATCTCGCGCAGGGCCCACTGGATTCGCTCGGCCGATTCCCCGATCAGTTCGATCTGCCATGACTTTTCGGCGTAAGGAGAGAGGGCTATGGCCTGGAGCGCGTTACGGACGTGATGGTTCATCTCGGCAATCACCCGGATTTTGTCCAACGTCGCCCGGTGCCGTCTCTGTTCGTAGAAGAAAACCAAGAGGCCCGCAATCAACCCCAGGATCACATCATCAACGTAGAGAATCATGCCGCCCACATGGCTCCGTTCCAGAAGGGCATTGACCAGCGCGCCTAGTCCAAAAAGGGCAAAACCAAGGAGAAAGCTAAGCCCAATCCGGCGCATCAGGGACGCAGATGGCGGATCGCGATACATTAGACTGATTATTCCATAACCTTAAGACTTCCGGTTGTGACAATGTTGATTAGTTGATTGTTCCCTCGGCGGTCAGAGAAGGAGAGGCCGTGCTGAAAAAACCAAAGTGTGCGGCACTGGGAGTCATGGTGGTTCTCAGCTTTTTCGCGGGCGCCGGCGCGCAGACCGAGAAGAAGCCGCAGTATGAAATTTATGCTGTTCGCTATGCCACGATTCCCGATTTCCCCGTAGCTGCGCTGATCAAGGGCGCCGATCCCGCGCGCAAGCTCGACATCGCGATGACGGTGTGGCTGGTCAGAGGCAATGGTCACGTCGTACTGGTGGACTCTGGTTTTTACCGTGACCAGTTCTTCAAACAATGGACGGTCAAGGATTTCGCGAAGCCATCTGAGGCGCTGGCGCCATTGGGCGTGAAGCCGGAAGACGTGACCGATGTGATCATCACTCACATGCACTGGGACCACGCTGACGGCATGGACCTTTTTCCCAAGGCCCGCATCTGGCTGCAAAAGGACGAATACTCGTACTACACGGGCGAAGCCTGGCAGCAAAAGGGCACCCATGGGGGCATTGATCCCGATGACGTGCTGGCTGTAGTCAAGTTGAACATGGAAGGCCGGGTCGGATTGGTGAATGGCGATGCCCAGGAGATCATTCCTGGAATCACCTGTTACATCGGCGGCAAGCACACCTACCAGTCACAATACGTTGGCGTCTCCGGCAAGGAAGGGACTGTCATCCTGGCCAGCGACAACATGTATCTCTACGAGAATCTGGAAAAGCATGTGCCGATTGCCCAGACGCTCGATGCTGATTCCAACCTGCGCGCTCAGGACCGCATGCGGCAACTCGCTGCCAGTCCCCGGCTGATCATCCCCGGCCACGATCCGGCGGTGTTTGAGAAATTTCCCAAGGTGAGCAAAGAAGTTGTGAAGATCGAGTAGACACGACGAAATATGTGGCGCCCCAAGACATTGTCATTGTCATTCCGAGCGGAGCGAGGAATCCGCGCCTGGCTGAGTCTCGAGAAACAGCAGATTCCTCGCGCCAAGAAACCGGCGCTCGGAATGACAACCCACTTTTGAACTCCCACCGCAAAAACCATCCCTTTGAGCAGTCGCACTGGATTTTCACCAACTCCTGATTTAGTTTCTTAAGGCCGATCCGAACAGGAGAAAGAATGAAATCCCAGATGCGCTGTCATCTCGTAATCATTTTTGCGTTGTTTGCCGTAACCGGAGCTTCCACTCAAAACATTCCCGGAAGTCTAGTTGAAGACCTGCGGGAGCTGACGGAGACTCCGGCAGTGGCCGGGTACGAGCAGCCGCTGTCGGCCAAGATCGCCGGCCGTTTGAAGGCCTTATCGCCGAAGACGGACCGCATGGGCAATGTGACCGTGACGCTGGGCAGCGGATCGCCGCACCGTCTGGTGGTTGCGCCCATGGACGAGCCGGGCTACGTGGTCAGCAACATCACCGCAGAGGGTTATCTGCAAACGCAGCGTCTGCCGCAGCTCGGCTCACTGCCTTTGTTCAACGAACTCTACGGAGCGCAGCCGGTAAAAATTCAAACTGCACAAGGCAACTGGATTTCCGGAGCGGTGGCCGGCATCTCCATTCATTTGTTGCCCCAGCGCCAGCATCCGCCCAGCGCCGCCGATCTCGATAACATGTATGTCGATATCGGCGCCACCACTGCGGCCCAGGCCCGGGCCGCCGGAGCAGCCCGGCTCAGCCCGCTGGTCGTCGATCGCACCTTCTACGAAATGGGCTCCGGCCAATGGACGTCTCCCGCCATCGGCGACCGCTTCGGCGACGCCGTATTGATCGAGCTTCTGCGCAACATCGCTCCGGCAAAGGTGAAGGGTACGCTCACAGTCGCATTTGTAGCGCAACAATGGCTGGGCGCACGCGGCCTCCAGCGCCTGCTCTATGCGATCAAGCCAGATGAGCTGATTTACGTCGGACGGCTCATACGCCCGCCTTCACCCCCGGCCAACGCTTTTGCCCCACGCGAACCTGCTCCAGGATTCACTCAGAAGCCGGGAAGCGGCGTATTGATTGCAACGGAAAAGCCGCAAGCTGAAGCGTCCGGCTTCGCGGCCGAGATCAAACAGTTGGCCGCCCAGAACAATATCTCCGTCAAGGCCGATTACTCGGCGCCCGTGGAACCGCGAGGAGGATATACGCCACCGCCTCCGCTGCCCGAGCGGGCAGTCCATCTCTCCGTGGCCACGGCCTGGCCTTCAACACCCGCCGAAGTCGTGGATGGACATGACGTCGCCGCGCTGCTGGCGTTGCTCGAAAACTACCTTCAGGGACAGAGCGAGATGGCTAAGGCCGAACAAGGTTCGGCCGTGAAGCCCGCGTTTCAGTCGCCGCAAGAGATTTACCATCGCCTCATCGAAGTTTACGGCGGTCGGTTGGGCGAGCCAACTCCGCCCCGGAAGCCCATAGTCGCGCCCTCGCCTGAAGTCATTCTCAAGCAGCTCATAGAGACGTACGGCGTCAGCGGAGGCCACGAAGGCAATGTCGCCAAGGCCATCCAACAACTGTTGCCGCCATGGGCCAAAACGGAGCTCGACGAAGCCGGCAACCTCTGGCTGCGCTGGCCAGGCAGCGGGAAAGGTCCAAGGATCGCCGTGGTGGCACACCAGGACGAGATTGGCTATGAAGTTCACTCCATTCTTTCCGACGGACATCTGGAACTGGAATCGAAAGGCGGCGGCGTGCTGGCGTATTTTCTGGGCCATGCGGCGCTGGTGCACTCCGCCAACGGCATGCATCCCGGAGTGCTGGAGCTGCCCGACGGTTGGGAGAAGCCGGACTTTCAGTGGCCGCGCGGCCCGCGGATGATGTTCCACATGGATGTAGGCGCGCACAATCCCGGCGACGTTGCCCAGCTGGGCATCAAGACCGGAGACTTTGTCACCATTCCCAAAAAATATCGCCGGCTGCTGGGCCAGCGTGCCAGCGCCCGCGCCTTCGATGATCGCGTGGGCTGCGCTTCCCTGGTGGCCGCTGCCTGGGCGCTGGGGCCGAACCTGGGCAGTCGCGATATTACCTTCATCTGGTCCACCAGCGAGGAGCTGGGCCTGGAAGGCGCAGCGGCAGCGGCGAAGAAGCTGGCGGAGGAAGGGAAAGCCCCGGATTACGTCTTTGCCGTGGACACTTTCGTCAGCTCCGATTCTCCCCTCGAATCGCAACGTTTCGGCGACGGCATCCTTGGGCAAGGCTTTGTAGTGCGTGCCGTTGATAACTCCAATGTTGTGCCCCGAAAACTCGTGGAAGGAGTGGTCGCGCTGGCCCGCGCTGTCGGAGCTCCCGCGCAATACGGAGTGACTGGCGGGGGCAATGACGGCTCGGCGTTTCTGGTTTATGGCTCAACGGACGTGGCCCTGGGCTGGCCTCTGCGTTACGCGCACTCGCCGAGCGAGGTGATCGATACCCGCGACCTCGACGCGCTGGCCAAGATCATCGCTTCGATAGCACGAAACTGGTAAAGCATTTGCCGCAAATCAACGCAGATTCACGCTGATCAGGAATGATTTAGCCGCGAATCAAAGCGAATAAAAACGAATTTGCCAAAACTTTGCTTTGGGGAAGACATCAGAGCCGCTGTTTTGTGTTTGATTCGCGCTTCTTCGCGTTCATTCGCGGCCCAACTTGCCTTTTGATCTCGCGTTCTTCTGCGTTCACCTGTCCCGCCTGCCCCGGCTTGCCGTGGGGCTGGCCGTGGATCTGCGGCAAAGTGGACCTGCGGCAAAACACTGTTCAGCTTCGGCGAGCGCTGATGGTACCGGGTTCTTCGAACAGTGGTTTCCACGATTCATCCAGAGGAACCCATTGTTCGGGGTCCTCCCAGCTGGACTTCCTTTCTGGAACGTGGAGAAGGCCGTGGCCGTCCGAGCAGACCAACTCTGTACCCCACCAGTCCAGCAGGAGGTAGCCGGGCGCGCCCACGGAAGCTTCGTTACCCAGACGTCGGAGGCAGATCCGGCAGCGCCGGCACTGGTCATGGATGCACCACGAGAGCGCCACCATGGCAGTGACCAGGAATAACCAGGTTGAGATTGGACCCGCCAGAGGGTGCACGGTTCCGCTCATCATGCGCGAGATCCGGATAGGTAGCTCGAGGGAAACTACAAAACAGGTGGACAGCAGCAGGAAGGTCTTTAGCGCTAAAAAGGCCCACCAGCGCAGAAGGCAGGGAACACTCAGATGCAGCTTTCGGGTTCGGGTTGCGGCCAGCCGGGTGCCGGCAAGAATCACTCCGCCCAGCAGCGAAAGCATGGTAACGATCAGGTAGACTTTGGCTGCCTGCCGTGGCCGGGAAACCATCATCTCAACGTCCGGCACTTCGAAATCGAGAGACTGGCGGTCTGCATACGCCAGCACGCGAAATTCTTGTTCGGCCTGGGAGGCAGAAACTCCTGGTCGCAAGCGAAGCACGGCTCCGATATTCTCGCCACAATCTCCGATGTCGTTCTGGCTGGGCGGCAAAGCCCAGATCGCTGGTTCGGGCCATAGAAACGCGAATTCTGCAGGGAGCACGCCGATGACCCGGCTCTTCACGCCCGCATAGGTGAACTCCTTGCCCAGGATCGCGCGATCGGCGTGAAAGGTGGTCTTCCACGCCTTTTCCGTCAGCACGATGCAGTTGCTGCAGTCTTGCTCATCTCCGGAGAGAAACAGTCGGCCGAGTTCGGCCCGGCTGCCCAGCGTCTCAAAGAAGTTGGACGAAACTCGCACACTCCTGGCGTCGAATGCGTTTCCATCCAGCGCCACGCTGGTGGAGCGGAAAGAATAAGCGGCAACACCGCTGGCGGTGCGCGTGACTCGCGACCAACCGTTCGCAGACCGGAACAGCCCACCGTCAGGATAGAGGGCGTAATGATTCGGAAATGAAAGCACCGCCATCCGGTCCGGCTGATAGTAGGGAAGCCCGGTGAGTCCGGAGCGGATGGTGGGCGCAAATCCCGTAATCAACAGCGCCAAGATAAAAGCGAAAAAGATGGAGCCGAGACAGAAGCGCGCCGAGCGCGGCATCTTGTCCAGGCCGCGCATGAACCGGTCTTGGTCGAATCGATGCCAGGCGGCGTCGGCAAACGCGCCCCAGCAATGTCGGGCCAACTCCAGCTTGGCGTGTGGAGTCAGCCGGCCTGACTCGTGGAGAAAATGCGCCCAATGCCAGACCTCCGCGTGCCATTCCCTATACCACTCTCGGCGCTGGGGCTTAGGAACAAGAAGGCTGGCGGAGCGCAGAAGCAGCGTGCATTGCCAGATCAAACCGCGAATCGATGGCGCAGGCCTCACGCAGGAATCCTTATCTATATCTTACTGTCGAACCGGCTTGGTTTCCCGGCCGCCGGGCGCCAGTTGCGCCAGCAAGGGATACCGCCGTAGAGCTCCGGCCAGAGTCTCTTTGCCGGGCCGGGTAAGCCGATAATACCGGCGCCGGGGCCGGTCCTGGCTGAAGGCATTCCGCTTGTCCTCCCAGCTTCCCAGAACCAGGGATTCTTTCTCCAGCCGGCGCAGGGCTGGATAGATGGTTCCACTGGGCAGGCCGGTGGCCTCCATGATGTCAAATCCGTACACGTAGCCGGCGTCGATGATCTGCAGGATCATCGCCGAGGTATGGGTGATTTTTGCCGCTTCCATTGTGCCGTATGACCCTATGTAGTATTCTATATCGGTGCGCCCGCTATGTAGCATTCTATATTAGATGCGGCAGGCGGGAAAATTGGATTCTCGGGACCCTGCCTGGCAACTTCGCGATCCGAAATAAGAGCTGACCAAGGGAGACGGCCGCCGTGCTTGAAGCCAAGGAACTCACCAAGTGTTACGCCAGTCTTCCGGCGGTGAGCGACGTCAGTTTTTCGATCCGCCCCGGGGAGATCCTGGGCTATCTCGGTCCGAACGGCTCAGGCAAAAGCACCACCGTCAAAATGCTCACCGGGCTGCTGGAGCCCACGCGCGGCCAGGTGCTGTTTGCCGGCGCCAATATCAAAGAAGACCTTCCCAGCTACAAGAGACTCCTCGGCTATGTGCCCGAAGAAGCGATGCTCTATCCCTACCTGACCGGCTGGGAGTATCTGGACTTCGTCGGCACGCTGCGCGGCATGGAGCGCAAGCAGCTGCGCGCGCGGGCAGATGCCCTATTGCACCTGTTCGCTCTCTATCCCCACCGTCACTCGCCGATCGCCTCCTACTCCAAAGGCATGCGGCAGCGCGTGCTGTTGATTGCAGCGCTGATGCACGATCCCCAGGTCCTGGTATTCGATGAGCCGCTCTCCGGGCTGGATGTGACCTCGGCCATGATCTTCCGCAAACTGGTCAAGTCGCTGGGGGAACAGGGCAAGATCATCTTCTATTGCTCGCACGTGCTGGAAGTCGTGGAGAAACTCTGCTCGCACCTCTTGATCTTGCGCCAAGGCCGCCAAGTGGCCTGCGGCACCATCGACGCAGTGCGGGAAATGACGGGGTTGGCCACGCTCGAAGCGAGCTTTGCCCAGTTGGTGGAAGAGGAGGACGCCGAGGAAATCGCGCACAACATCGTGGAAGTCATGGGCGCGCCGTGATTGAACTCATGCGCATCCTGCTGCGGAACCGTTGGCAGCGTCTCATGCGTCGCCCCTTCTGCCGGCTGGCCGCTCACTTCGGCCAGCGCCTGTTCAGCAGCGGTGATGATGCCGGCGAAGGTGAGCTCAGCCTCGGCGTCGGGGCCGTGCTGGCCCTGTTGGCCACTCCCGGCATGTTCATCACGCTTTTCTTGTTTGACAAGTATTCTTCTTTGATCCGGTTTTTCCGCGGTGGCGGGCCGTTCGATCCCTACGCGCAGTCCTTGCCCGACCAGTATTTCTTCTTTACCTTTTCCATGGTCATCACCGGGATCGTCGCCGCGCTCAAATGGGACAGCATTTTCCCCGACCGCCGCGATTACATGAACCTGGCGCCCTTGCCCATCCCCACGCGCAACATTTTTCTCGCCAACATCATCGCCATCATTGTGGTCGCTGTGTTTTTCGCCATCGACGTCAACTCGGTCTCCGCCGTTTTCTTTCCTCTGCTGGTCAACATGGAGCAGGGAACATTTCACAGCTATCTGAGTTTCATGGGCATTCACGTTCTGGGAGTCCTGCTCTGCAGCTTATTTGTCTTCTTTGCTCTCTTTGCCCTGATCGGGACGTTGATGGCGATTCTTCCCAGCCACATCTTCCGCAAGCTATCTTTATATCTTCGGATCGGCGTGGTGGTCACCATGCTTGCCCTGCTTTGCACCAGCTTTGCCGTGCCCGGGCTGTTGCGGGAGTCCGTCGCCTCGCACAGCCGGCTTCTGCTGTGGCTTCCACCCGTATGGTTCCTGGGTCTTGTGCGTTCTTTGATCGGCAAGGCGGACCCTCATCTCATCCAGTTGGGCGCCTTCGGTATCCGGATGATGCTGGCCACGACTGCTGTAGCCACAGTTGTTTACGTCATCAGTTACTATCGCTATTTCATCCGCATCCCGGAGACCCTGGACGTGACCATCCGCAAGCGCGAGCCGCGAAAGCTGCTGCCCCCTTGGCTCTTGGATCGCGTGCTGCTGCACTCTCCTTTCGAACGCGCCTGCTACCGATTCACGATCAAGACGCTGCTACGCAATGAACGCCAGTCGCTGCTGCTGGGCGCCTTCGTGGGTCTGGGTCTGGTGCTGGCGTCACAAACCTTGGTTTCGACGTTCAACCAAAAGGCGGCCCAGGATGCCGTGCCCAGCGCGGAGATCCTATCCCTGCCCCTGATTCTTGCCTACTTTGTAATCTGCGGCCTGCGCTTTGTCTTTGAGCTGCCGGCTGAGCTGAGCGCCAACTGGGCGCCGAGAGTGATCGTAGATCGGGAGAAGCATCAGGCGGCTCCAGTGGCGCGCAAGGTCACGCTCAGTCTGGTGTGGCCGTGGGTGCTGCTGGTGGGACTGCCGGCGTACGCCTGGTTTTGGGGTTGGCCGCTGGCTGTTGGCCACGTTGCCGTGGTCATGGTCTGGAGCTATTGCCTGGCTGACTTTCTGTTGCGTCGCTTCCGCAAGATCGCCTTCACCTGCGCTTACGCTCCCTGGAAGCAGAACGCCACGGTCGTCATCATCTTCTATGCTATGGGGGCGGTCGCTTTTACCTCCGGGACCGCCGGCCTAGAGCACAATTTGCTCCTGCAGAGCCCGATCTATCTCTGGATCATGGCCCTGGCAGGCCTCGGCGCGTGGAAGCTGCTCGCGAAGTTGCGGGAAGACGAGTTCGACCCAACGGACTTGATTTTTGAAGATGCGCCGCCTCCGGCGGTGGAACTATTGGATCTGAGCGGCAGGCTATCCCGGTAGCTTCTACTGATCCTCCTGCGTGCGACCAACAGAAAGGGCGGCCCTTTGCGGACCGCCCGGTTCTGAGAATCCTTTGAAGCTTACAGTAACTGCACGTTTTCTGCCTGCCAGCCTTTGGGACCTTTGACGACGTTGAATTGTACGGCCTGGCCTTCTTTCAGGCTTCGAAACCCGTTGGCCTGGATGGCGGAGAAGTGGACGAACACGTCCTCACCGTTTTCCCGGCAGATAAAGCCATAACCCTTCGCGTCATTGAACCACTTAACTGTTCCTTGTTCCATTGTGTTACACGCATTCCTTGTTTCTTGAGATTTGCGCTTTTC
>DATDGY010000298.1:0-10110 GCA_036521855.1 Candidatus Angelobacter sp. | reverse complement strand
GGCGTAATTTGTGTCTCTCTGTTTTGATGACGACAAGCAGATCGGGGCAGCTCTTCTCCTCAAAAAGAGCTGTAAATAATCCGTAAATTTTCCTGGTCCATTTTCGCGCAGGCTGCGCCGATCGTTGCTCTTGGAGATACGCTTGGGAAAGGGCCAAAAGCAATACTGGTTATAATGAAGTATTAAACTGATGCATTCGGAGAAATGATGCGAGCTCCGCTCGATCCGAAGTCGACACTCAATCTGCCTTCGGGGAACTTCCCCATGAAGGCCAGCCTGCCGCTGAACGAGCCCAAATGGCAGGAAAAATGGGAAACAATGGGGATCTACGCGAAGATTCGCGCGTCGCGCAAGGGCCGGCCGGTCTACGTCTTGCACGATGGTCCGCCCTACGCCAACGGAGCACTCCATGAAGGCCATGCCTTGAACAAGTCGTTGAAGGATTTTGTGGTCAAGTCGAAGACCATGGCCGGCTTTGACGCCCCGTATGTTCCCGGCTGGGATTGCCACGGCCTGCCGATCGAGATCAAGGTTGACGACGCACTCGGGCGCAAGAAGCTGGAGATGCCGCCGATCAAGGTGCGCCAGGCTTGCCGGGAGTATGCGAACAAGTATCTCAACCTGCAACGCACTCAGTTCAAGCGCCTGGGAATCTTCGGACGCTGGGAACAACCGTACTCCACCATGGATCCGCAGTATGAGTCGGTCATTGTGCGAACGCTTTTCGACTTCATGGAAAAGGGCGCGGTTTACAAGGGACTGAAGCCGGTGCATTGGTGCATCCACGACAAAACCGCGCTCGCCGAAGCTGAAGTGGAATATGAGGAGCACACCAGCCCCAGCGTCTGGGTGAAATACCGCCTGACCAGCGATCCGGCGAAGCTCGATTCCCGTCTGGCGGGAAAAAATGTTTCCACGATCATCTGGACTACGACTCCCTGGACGCTGCCGGCCTCGATGGCTGTGGCCTTCCACCCCGGGCTGGAGTACGTGGCTCTGGAACATCAGGGCGAAGTCTTCATCGTGGCTGAAGCTTTGGCCCAGCAGACGATCAAGAACACCGCGCTTACCGGCGCAACGGAGATCGCGCGCTTCCCCGGCAGCAAGCTGGAGCTGGCTACGTTCGCTCATCCATTTCTGGACAGGCAGATCCTGGGTGTGCTGGCCGATTACGTCACTACCGACCAGGGCACCGGCGCCGTCCACACGGCGCCCTCCCACGGCGCGGACGACTTTTACACCGGCCAAAAATACAAGTTGGACCAGAGCTGCAACGTGGATGAGGCCGGCCGCCTGCACAACGGCCTGCCTGAATACAACGGCAAAACGGTTTTTCAGGCCAATCAGCCCATCATCGAATTGTTGAAGTCGCGGGGAGCGCTGATGGGAGAGAGCAAGTTGCAGCACTCTTATCCGCA
Source organism: Candidatus Angelobacter sp. (assembly GCA_036521855.1). GTDB lineage: Bacteria > Acidobacteriota > Terriglobia > Terriglobales > Acidobacteriaceae > Angelobacter. Next base: position 8,692 of record DATDGY010000298.1, on the reverse strand, counting down.
CTGCTGGCGCTGCCACAACCCGGTCATCTTTCGCGCCACCGAGCAATGGTTCATCTCCATGGAGGCCCCGGTCGACGGGAGCACGCTGCGCCAGCGGGCGCTCGATGAAATCAAGAAAGTGAAGTGGATGCCGCCCTGGGGCGAAGAGCGCATCTCCAACATGATCGCCACCCGGCCGGACTGGTGCATTTCGCGACAGCGAGTGTGGGGCGTGCCAATCGCCGTGTTTTTCTGTGAAGCCTGCGGCAAATTGCTGGAATCCAAAGAAGTCAACAATGCCGTAGTAGAGCTGTTTGCCCGCGAAGGCTCCGATTCGTGGTACGCGCGCGCGGCAGAGGCGATTGTTCCGCCGCGAACCAAGTGTCCGGCCTGCGGAGAAGCTCGCTTCCGCAAGGAGAATGACATCATCGATGTCTGGTTCGAGTCCGGATGCAGCCATGCCGCCGTCCTGGGACGCGAACCCGGCCTGCCCTGGCCCGCGGACCTCTATCTGGAAGGCGGGGACCAATATCGCGGCTGGTTTCACTCTTCCCTGCTCTGCGCCGTGGGCACGCGCGGACACGCGCCGTATCGCGGCGTGGCCACCCACGGCTGGACGCTCGATCCCCAGGGCCGGGCAACTTCCAAGTCCTTGGGCAACGGCGTTGATCCTGTCGAGATTGCCAACCGCTTGGGCGGCGAGATCGTACGCCTCTGGGTGGCCTCGGTGGATTTCCAGGAAGATGTCACCGTCTCGCAGGAACTCATGGACCAGGTGGCGGAGAACTACCGCAGCATCCGCAACACCTTCCGCTACCTTCTCAACAACCTGGCGGATTTTGACCCGGCGCGGCACGCGGTCGAATTCTCCGAGCTTCAGCCGCTCGACCAGTACATGGTCCTGCGCGCCGCCGAGATCAATGAACGCGTGCGGAAATGGTACGCGGACTTCGAGTTTCACCGGATTTACCACCAGTTGAACCAGTTCTGTACCGTGGATCTCAGCAACGTTTATATTGACGTCCTCAAGGACCGTCTTTACACGTCCGCCCCGAACTCTCCCGCGCGCCGCTCCGCCCAGAGCGCGGTGTGGCGCATCGCCGAGGCCTTGGTGCGCCTGGTAGCGCCGATCCTGAGTTTTACGGCTGACGAAGTGTGGTCGTTCCTGCCTGAAGTTTCCGGAAGACCCGAGAGCGTGCATCTGGCATACTTCTCCGAAGCCAACGACATCACAGGCGGGGAGGCCGGTCCGGACCATGTACAAGCTCTGCGGACAGACTTCGATTCCCTGATGGCCGTGCGCGGTGAGGCCATGAAAGCCCTGGAGGTCGCGCGCAAAGAAAAGTCGATCCGCAGCGGACTGGAGGCGATGGTCACCATCCACGCGCCGGAAAATGCCTATCGACTGCTGGACCGCTATCGGCACGACCTGCGCTATTTGCTGATCGTCTCCGCCGTGGAACTAAAAAATGCTCCCGTAGGGAACGGGAACACTCCATTGCGCGTAGAGGTAAGCAAAGCTCCGGGAACGAAATGCGAGCGATGCTGGAATTACTCCACCGAGGTGGGCAAGAGCCAGCGGTATCCCACGATGTGCGAGCGATGCCTGGCGGTATTGGAAGAGCTGGAAAGGGAGTTGCCGGAATAGGCCTTAACTATGCGAAAGTACCACATCATCATAGCCGCTTCGGTCGTCCTGTTGGACCGGTTGAGCAAATGGCTGGTGGCGCAAAAGATAGCCCCGCAGGACGGTGTGGATGTGGTTCCGGGCTTCTTCCGCCTTACCCATGTCCAGAACCAGGGAGCTGCTTTCGGTCTCTTCTCCGATTCCCCTTCCGAGTGGAAAGTGGGTATGTTGATCCTGTTCTCGGTGGCAGCCCTGGCGGTGGTTTCGGCGCTGCTCTGGAAAAATGGCAACGCCATGAACGCCACGGCGATTGCTTTGTCCCTGGTTTTCGGCGGCGCCTTGGGCAACTTGTGGGACCGTGTTTCCAGCGGCCGTGTCATCGATTTCCTTGACATCTACTACAGGTCACACCACTGGCCGGCCTTCAACCTGGCCGACAGCGCCATTGTGATCGGCGCCTTGCTGCTGTTGAGCGAAATCTTCCTCGCGCCACAGGAAGAGAAGGAGTCAGCAATTAGCTAGCAAATGACAATTAGCAAGACCATTGCCCCTTGCCCTCAGGTTGCTAATTGCTATTTGCTAATGGCTCGCCCATGCGCAAGTATCTTCTGCTCATCTCCGCCGTCGTTTTCGCCCTGGACGCCCTCACCAAGTGGCTGGTGAGGCAGAAGATTCCTCTCGACGGCAATACTGACATCGTTCCCGGCCTGTTTCGCCTCACGCACCTGGAAAACACCGGCGCCGCCTTCAGCCTCTTCGCCGATTCCCCGGGCCCCTGGGCCGGCCGTTTCTTGGTCCTGTTCTCACTCGTCGCGCTGGTGGTGATCTCCGTTCTTCTCTGGAGACACGGCACGGCGATCAATGTGACTACGGTTTCGCTGGCACTGTTTCTGGGCGGCACGCTGGGAAATCTCTGCGACCGCTTGGTCCAAGGAAAGGTCACCGACTTCCTCGATTTCTACATCGGGCCGCATCACTGGCCGCCCTTCAACGTAGCCGATAGCGCGATTGTGGTGGGCGCGTTACTGCTGGCGGGAAGGGTGTTCTTCGCTCGTTCGAATCCGAATGAATCGCGATGATTCCCAGCCTGGGCTTCCTGGGTACTCGACCCGCGTCACGGGTCGAGGCGGGAGTAAGCAAGTCTAGAGAGCTGTGGGATGCCATGAGCTTCCCACCCCCTCACTGGGCTTCCTGAGCGCAGCGCCTGCAGACCGCATCCCGCATTCGAGTGATGGGCGCGGAGTCGAAGGATCCCGAGAATGTGCCCTCTGCGTTGCCGCATCAAGGCGTTCTCTTGAGGGACTGTCCCTGTAGCAGCACTGGCTGGCCCCAGTGCTCGGCAAGATCCTCCCACCGGGGATTCATTTTCTCAATCAGGGCGACCTTCTTCGCCCGACGCCAACCTTTCAGTTGTATTTCCCGGCGCTTGCTCTGGAGTGCGTCGCTATAGACCTCGTAGTAGAGAAGACGATTGCAGCCATACTTCTTGGCAAACGCGCTCCCGATGCCCGTTTTGTGCTGCCCAGTGCGCCGATCGAAGAATCCAGTCATGCCCACATAAAGGGTCCCGGTACGACTTCCCAGGATATATACCCAGTACGTGTGAAAGCGGCCTTCCCGCATTGGGCAGATGGTAGCATGAGCATCCTTTTAGCGACCCTTCTTGCCCTGGCTTTCCTGAGCGACCCCGAATTCTGCCATGTGAGAATGCCTTGACGCCGCATTCAAACTCGAACATTCTCGGGATCCTTCGACTCCGCGCCCATCACTTGAATACGGGATACGGTCTCCAGGCGCTCCGCTCAGGAAGCCCAGGGATGGGGGTTTAACGGCATGACTAAAGTCGTGCCCTGTTACGAATCGTATTTATGAAACATGTTCTAAGTACTCACCCCTTCGGATACAGCAACCGGTACAACACCGCGTTCCTCAGGATGGCCTGCACGTACTCGCGAGTCTCGGTGAAGGGGATCGACTCCACGAATTCGTCCATGTCTTTGAAGTCCCCGCTCTTGCGCCACTCTTCCACGCGATTTTCACCGGCATTGTAGGCGGCGAGAGCGTACTCGATGTGGCCGTCATAGTGGTCCACCACGCGTTTGAAGTAGTGCGTGCCCAGTTGCATGTTGGTATTGGGTTGCAACAACTGATCGCGGGAAAAGCGCTTGATCTTCATCTCCTTGGCCAGACCCTTTCCTACTTTGGGCAGCAGTTGCATCAGACCCATGGCGTTGGCGCGCGATATAGCTGTGGGATTGAACTCCGACTCCTGGCGGATGAGCGAGGCTACAAGGTAGGGATCAAGCTGGTTTTTCTGCGCGTCTCTCTTGAGCTCGTCCCAGAAGGGACGCGGGAAGAGGGCCTCCCACACCGGCCGCGGGAGTTGGCCCACTTCCACGGAAAAGTAACCGGGAACGGCGTGCTTCAGGGTGTCGATGGCGTGAATGTAGCTGCCCTGGTCTTCGTAGACTCCGGCGATGGACTTGGCCATCCAGGGAGGCGATCCCGGGCTGGCACCCTGCAATTCCTTCACGGCAAAATCGCAGAGTCCGGCGTTGGCCAGAAGCTGCGCTTTTTGCGCGCGCAGATTGTCCGCGGGCGTGTCCCAGTTCCGCGGCGGCGTGGATGGCGCCGGCAGCTTCTCCAGCAGCGGAGGGTCGGCGATGTCTTGTAACCCGAGCTTGCCCAGGCGCTCGCGCCCCAGGTTGGCGTAGTAATAGTAACGATAATTCAGCGAGAGCTTCTGGTAGTAGGCCCGGGCGGTCGCTTTTTCGCTTTGCTCCTCGGCCACGCGTCCGCGCCAATAAAGCGCCGCCGGGACCTCATTGGAGGCCGGATACAATTTCAGTTGCTCCTCGAAAAGTTTGCCGGCGGAATCTTTGTCGCCCAAGCGATAGGTGAGCCAGGCATTCTTCCAGTGCGCTAAAGCGGCGTAGCGTCCGTTCGGCTGCCTCTGAAACATTTCGGCGAAGAATCTCGAGGCGCTGGCGTAGTCGTGCTGCAGCACGTACATGTTTCCGGCGGACAGCAAGGCTTCCTGGAACCAATCGCTATCCGGGGCCAGCGTTCGCAACTGCGAAATGAGCTCGGCATGACGGCTGCTGTCATCTTTCTCCCGCGCCAACTCGGCCAGGAAGTACAGTGCCTGGGCCTTTTGGACAACGCTGGCTGACGGACTTTGCGCAATGTTCTCGAAAAGATGCCGGGCATCGTCGCGTTTGTGTTCATGATAGAGCGCGGCCGCGAAATCCAGTTGCAGCTCCTCCAACTTCTCCGTGGGCGCCTGCTCCACCAGCGGGCTGAGCTCGCTGACGGCATCGTGATAGCGCTTGCCTTTCAGGAGCATCTCCGCCCGAATGCGGCGCTGTTCAAATGTGCCCGCCGGCCGAGCCTCGCCCAGGGACTGAAGATCCAGCGCCGCGGCTTCGGCCTCGCTGGTCAACGGCATCTCGAAGTAAAGCCGGCGCAGGATTTCAGCGGCCTTCTCTCTCTGGTCTGCGCCGCGGTAAGCACGGGCCAGAAATAATTCGGTATCAGGATGATAGGGCTGCCGGTGTTTCTCCAGGTATGCGGCCGCGCGCTGGGGTTCTCCGTTCGCAACCAGCGCGCCCGAGTAAAGCAGTTGCACCTCGTGGAGATTGAGCGAGTCGGGATATTTCTGCTCAAATCCCTCGAGCGCCGCGATCACCGCGATGGAGTTGCCCTCAGCCTGATAGGTGCCGGCACGCAGCCAGGCCAGATAGTCGCCCAGCACCGGCTCCAAAGCGCCTGCATGCTGCCAGGACGTGCGCGCCTGCTCGTAGCTCCTGTCGAGGTAGCGCGCGTATCCCAGCACCAGCCAGGCCAGCGCTGCGGCGTCCGCATGGGTCGCAGCGTTCTTGCGCGCGTAGGCTTCAACTCCAGCGTAGGCCTGCGGTGAGCGGTCCTCCAGAAGCTGGTGGGCCATGGGCTTGAGATCGGCCGAGGCCACAAACGCCCGATGAATGTGATCCAGCTTGCTCGCGGCAGGCGGCTGGGCGGCCTTCTTTTTCTTGGCTGTCTGCGCGAAAGAGCCGACCGGCAACAACAGCAGAGACACGAGGAGAGAGATTACGAGAAGTCGAGTTACCACAGCTTCCTTGTTATTGCGGTTATTGCGGAAAACCTGCGCCCATGAGCGAAACATCATTATCCGCCAGAATCCGGACCAATTCCTGGTTGAAATAATCGGCTGATGCCACCGGAGTTTCCCCGTACCTCTTTTGATACGTGGCCCGGCTCTTCTCGATGTCTTGCTTCAGCCGATCATACAAATCGCGGTTGTGCTTGCCCTCAACCACCTTGGGCTGATTGTACAGCTTAATCTCTTCGACCAGGAGTTTGGCGAAGCGCCGGGCTTTCTTGTGCAGGTCCGTTTCCTCTGCAGCCATTGCCGGAGCGGCGGCGGCGACTGGGGCCGCTGCTGCCGCGGACGCGGGCTGAGCTTCCTCGGCCGGCGACACGCCGGCCTTGCGTAAGGCAGTGAGTTCAAGCCAGAGCGCGGCCCAGCGGGTGAGAACGCTGAGCCCGGAGACATCGAGCTTGCCGCCGCGAGCAGCGCCGGCATCGGCATAGAGCAAGGCAGCAACACGTTCCTTGACCACCAGAGGAAGGACAAAGCATTTACCGTCGGCGGGCGCAGCCACGGAACTCATAAACCCGGGATCGAATTCCGCGGTGGGACCGCCGGCAGGCACGCGCGACTGGATGACCCGAGCGACCAAACCCGCGGAGGTATTCAAGCTGATGTTCTTGATGGCCTCATTGTCCTGGAATCCAGTTCCCTGCCAGCCGTTGATGGCGCCGCCTTTGACCACAAACAACGCCACGCGGCCCGCAAAACGGGCTTCTCCTTCCAGGAGATGCCGCAGGATTTCCGCCTGCGCTGTCGCTTCCTGGATGGAGGCTGCCGCGGCGTTGAGAATGTCGGTGGGCGAGGCTCCCGGCGCCGGGGCAAGCAGCTCCAGCTCCGCGGTCGCGCGACGCACGATCTCCGTCCGCAAACCGGGCATAGCAGTAGCGAAGACATCCGCAACCGCCTCTTCAATGATGCTGTGGATCTCGGTGGGGCGTGGCATGAGCTCTGGCCGCGATTATTAAGGTTTACCGGTTCACTGTCAACCTGGGAGGTTACTGAAGTTAGGGTCTCTAGTATCTTAGTATTCACCCCGGCGGTATTCACCCCGGCGCCGCCAGGCAACAAAGAACTATCTCGTGCGGGGGCTGACTGTGGGAGGCGAACGACCATGAAACCCGGAAGAATCTCCGCGCTGGCGATTTTGCTCGCCGGCATCCTGCTGGTTCACGCGCAGACGCGAAAGCCGGCGACTCCCGCCAACCCGGGCAACCGGGAACAGGAAGCCTTCAACGCCGTCGCCCGTTTGGAGGACCAGATGCGCCTGGCCACGCTCAAGGGCGACGCCTCCTGGTGGGATGTGTATCTGGCCGAGAGCTACACCGATGTCGACTTCCGGGGTAAGGTAAACAACAAGGCGCAAACCGTAGCCCTGCACCGCTCCTCTGAGCTGAGTTATGACATCATGAACCTCAGTGAACGGTCCGTCCGCACTTTCAACGGCGACACCGCGATCGTTACCGGAAAGATGACGGTGGAGGGGAGCTACCACGGCCAGAGCCTCAACGGCGACTACCAGTTCACCCGGGTGTGGACGAAATCAGGCCTGGACTGGACGCTGGCCGCATCCCAGGCCACCAAGATCGCGCCCTGAGGCGCCCCGGCCCCGAGCTACTCCACCACCAGCTTGCCCACCATATCGTCATGATGCGGCCCACAAATCACGCCGCAGGCCATCGCGTATTCGCCCTTGGCAGGCGCCTTGAAGGTCACGATCGTCTCCTTGCCGGGCTGGACGGGTGCTTTGATGCCGAGAGCAGGAATGTCCAGTCCGTGCTGGACATCAGCAGCGCTGATTTCCAGCTCAACGATGTCCCCGGACTTCACGTGAATCACTGAAGGTTCAATCACATACTTCTTCATAGTGACGCGGATATGCTCATCGGCGGGGATTTTTTTCTGGCATCCTGAAAGCAGCGGCAGGAAACTCAACAAGAGAAGTAATACGATTCGATTCATAACCTTGCGAACGGTCCTGTAACAAAAGCTCACGTACGGAGTCTAAATGAAGGAGGGGTTTCGAAAATCTTTCGTCCCCAGGGACCGCGAAACATAGTAAATTAATTTGAGTCGGAGTGGCATGGAAACCATCCAAAAAAGAGCTGGGGAAGATGTAACTGACGAGCTGGTACTGGTTCAGGCCGCCAAGAAAGGCGATCTGGAAGCGTTCAGCGAGTTGGTTCATAGGTACGACCGTAACATCTTCCGGATCGCGCAGCACATCACGCACAACGAGGAAGACGCCCAGGACGTGGTCCAGGACGCATTCCTGAAGGCGTATCAGAATCTCGGCCAGTTCCAGGGGAATTCGAAGTTCTATACCTGGCTGGTGAGGATCGCCGTCAATGAAGCGCTGATGAAGCTGCGCAAGCGGCGGAATGACAGAACGGTTTCGCTTGACGAGGACGTCGAAACCGAGGACGGCTCGATACCGCGGGAAGTGGCCGATTGGTCGCCGAACCCGGAACAGCTTTACGGGCAGTCGGAGCTAGGCGATATTTTGAAGAAGACGGTTCAAGGCCTGCCTCCTGGTTTCCGGACGGTGTTCGTCTTGCGCGACGTGGAAGGTCTCTCCACTGAAGAGACCGCGGAGATGTTGGGTCTTAGCGTACCGGCAGTCAAATCAAGGCTGCTGCGGGCACGCTTGCAATTGCGGGAACGTTTGGCAAAGTATTTCAAGTCAAGGAAAAATGGAGACGGCCAAAGGTGAAGTGCACTGAATTCCTAAAAGAGCTGACCGATTATCTCGACGGCAACCTCACTGAAAACCTGAAGGCCGAGTTGGACGAGCATCTGCACTGGTGCCACGAATGCCACGTGGTCATGAATACCACCAAGAAGACCATCGAGATCTACCGCGATAACCAGATTTATGAACTCCCCGAGCCCCTCCGGAACCGCCTTCATCAAGCCATTATGAGTAAATGCCGATC
>DATDGY010000297.1:0-9037 GCA_036521855.1 Candidatus Angelobacter sp. | reverse complement strand
AATTGCGGGCCTGGTCGCAGGGCGTTACCGGCGATAAGACCTTCCAGGAATTGGCGGAGGACTTTGCCGAAGTCGTGATCCCACGCGTGTGGGAGAAAGAAGACAAGAAAGTCCAACGCGTGGCCCAGCGGTTAAAGATTTCGCCGAAAAAGGTACGACGCATACTGGCGAGAGCGGGGAAGAAGAAGCAGAGATCGCCGTAATCGCCGGAATCGCACGTCATCGGAAACTTCTGAGCATCGGATCAATCGGGACATGGGACCCTCGGGTTTTCCGATCACGTGCGATCACGTTGCGATTCCGGCGATCACCCGATGTTCTGTTTATTCTTGCCTTAGCACCGAAACCGGATTCACGCGACTGGCGCGCAGGGCTGGAGTCACGCAAGCGGCGAGCGCCACCAACACCATCAGTGCGGGGGCGGCCACGAAAGTGACCGGGTCGATCGGTTTCACTTCGTAGAGCAGCGAGCCGAGCAGACGCGCCAGCAGCAGCGAGGCAACGAGGCCGGCTCCGATCCCTGCAGCGGTGATGGCAAGCCCACCCCTGACCACCAGCCGCAGAATGTTTCCCGTACTGGCGCCCACTGCCATGCGGATGCCAAATTCACGGGCGCGCTGGCTGACGGAAAATGCGAGCACACTGAATACTCCAAACGCCGCCAGCAGCACCGACCACAGAGCGAAAGACCCAAGGAGTTCTGCGCGAAAACGTGGCTGGGCAATGGATTGTGCGGCCACTTCTTGCATGGTCCGCACCTGTGTTATCGGCTGTTGTTTGTCCACGGCGGCGATCGCCCGTCTGACTGCAGGCGTGAGCGACGTTGGGTCGCCGGTGGCGGCAACGGACAGCGCTGCGCCGAACCACGCGTTTTGAGCCAGAGGGACATAGATTTCCAAAGAATTGTCGTGCTCGCCAAGCCCTTCGACCTTCACCTGGCGGATCACGCCCACCACCTCACGCAGCACCGGCTTCGGCCCTGCCGGATCCATGGCCTGGACCGTCAAAGTGGCGCCGATGGGGTCCCGATCCCGAAAATACTGGCGGACCATTTCTTCGTTCACGACGCAGACGGGAGTGGCAGCAGCAGTATCGCGCTCGGTGAAGCCGCGGCCTCGCAAGACCTCGATGCCGAGGGTTTTGAAATAGTCTTCGCTCACCATCTGATAGTGTGCTGCGGGCTGCTCGGCCTCGGTGCGCGCCGGATGCCCGGTAATCTCAAATCCCTGCCCGATGTTCCATCCATCCAACGGAAGGCTTGTTGCCCAACCAACGGAGCGCACGCCGGGTATGGCGGCGATTTCCTGCTGAGCTGCCTGATAGAAACGCAAAGCGCTTTCCGGCTTGGAATAATGCTTCAAGGGTAGGCTGACGTACATGGTCAGCACCCGGTCGGCGTGGAACCCCGGGTCCTGCTTGTTGAGCGAATCGAGGGTCCGCAGAAGCAGCCCGGCTCCTACGATCAGGGCCATCGAGATGGCGACCTCACCGGCCGCAAGCACCGCGCGAAATCGCGCCGTACCGCCAGTAAGGTTCAGCCCACTTGCACGCAAAGCGCTGAACAAAGCGACGCGCGAGCCTTGCCACGCCGGGGCGAGACCAAAGAGCACTCCGGTCGTCAAAGCAATCGCGGCCGCGATCGCCACGGCGCGGCCATCGAACCTGAGCAACAATCCCGCCGGCAGTGTGCCATGCGGCAAGAAGGACGGAGCCGTGCGAACGATCATCCAGGCAATCGCAACTCCGCCCAGGCCGCCCATGCCAGCCAGCGACAGGCTCTCCGTGAGGAGTTGGGCCACGATTCGGATACGGGTTGCTCCAAGCGACAGGCGCACCGCCATTTCACGCGTTCGACCCGCGCCGCGGGCGAGCAGAAGGTTGGCGACATTCGCGCACGCGATCAAGAGCACGAATCCGACAGCCCCTCCGAGCACGAGCGTCGTCAAGCGCAAGTCATGGCCCACCAGCGCGTCTCGCAGCGGCTCGACGGTGGCGGTCCAGCCTGCGTTCGTCTCGGGGGCGATGCGAGCTATGTTGTTGGCAACCGTTCCCATGTCGGCGCGCGCCTGGGCCAGATTCATTTCCGGCCTCAGGCGGCCGATCACCAGGAGATAATGCATGCGCCGTTGTTCGGGGCTGCGGCGGGGATAGAAAGGCGTCCACAAACTGCTGGCATAGACGATCTGGAACTCTGCCGGTGCGATGCCAATGACCGTGTAGTTCTCATCGTCCAGCACGAGTGTCTTGCCGATCAGCGTTGGATCGGAACCAAAACGGCTCCGCCACATGGATTCACTGATCACCACGACCTTGGCTTGCTGGCGGGCATCGTCGGCGGTAAACATCCGGCCCGCCACCGGCTTCACGCCGAGCACATCGAAGAAGGAGGTGGTCACTTCCTGTCCGGGGATTCTTTCTGGAGTGCCGTTTGCCGCTAACAGGGTGTTGGAGCCGCCAGAGATCGCTGCCAGCGATGAAAACGCATGGTTCTGTTCGCTCCAATCCACGAAGTTGAGCGGCGAGACACGATTGTGCGCATAACCGGGTGGATGCTCCCAGAGCATCACCAACTCCTCCGGATGATGGAAGGGAAGTGCACGGAGCAGCACCGCGTCAATCAGGCTGAACATCGCGCTGTTGACGCCGATACCGACCGCCAGCACAACTACCACCGCGGCCGTGAATCCAGGGGACCGGCGAAGAATGCGCCAGGCGTAGGTCAGGTTCTTCCAGAACGTAAGCATTTCTGGTTGGACTTGCCGCTCGGAGCCCGGTTAGCTTATTTTCCTGAAAATCTGCGCACCTACCTCGCCCGCACCTCCAGCTGCACCGGCCGAGCCACCGCGTTAACGTCCGGATCGTAGTACTCATACACGCGGGACTGGAAGGTCCGGGCGCGGATGGGATATTTGGCGCGCAGACGGAAGCGCAGCGTGACCACATCGCCCGGCGCGAAAGAGTCGAAGTAGAGAATGGCCTGGGTAGCGGTGAGGCTGAACTTCTCCAGACGACCGCTCTTCATCCCCGCGCTCTTCTCCTGGTAAGCCTGCAAGTCTTCGCTGAGCAGGTCGAAACCGGGAGGAATGCCCAGGTCCACCATCACCATGTTCGCGGCCTTGGGGAGATTGTTTCTAATCGTGGCCGTGGCCGTGGCGATGTCGTCCTGCGCCAGATGGGCCCGGTCATAAGCCACGTCAATCGCCATAGGCTCGTTGGCCCGCTTCTCGTCCCAAGGCAGGAAGTAGCGTCCTACCACCTGGTAGGCCAGGCCGCCTTTGCCTTCAAAGCGGATTTGTACCGTGTCAGCGCCCTTGCCCTCGCCGCCTTTGAACACAAATTGATGGAGCAGGTCGTTGTTTTCCGGGGTCAGGACAAGTTTCTCCGCGGGTTTGCCGTTGAGCAGCACCTCCACCGTGCCGCGAACGTCGGCCGAGCCCTTCTGGGTGGCCAGGAGCAGGGCGCGTAGTGCCATGATGGTGGCCTGCGTAGTGCCCCAGGTGCCGGAAGAATCCTTTTTTGCGGCGAGATAGGTGAGGGCCTTGCGCGCCGTGCCTGAAGCTTGTCCCCACTTGAGTAGAGCTTGCACGGCCAGTCCTGTGGTCTCCACGCTGGCGCTGGCGCCGGTCGCGTAGACGCTGGTTTCGTCGGCGCTCCACCAGGCCTGCTCGTCTTTCTCAGTTCGGGCTTCCAATAAGAGCTGCATGGTTTGCGCGGTGAAGTCGCGGTCCTTGGCATAGTCCGCGGCGAAGTTGGCCAGGACGGCAAGCGTGTAAGCGTCCATCTTCGTGTTGGCGCCGGAGCCCATGTGCTTCTCGATGAAATCCTTGGCTTTCTCGACTGCCGGCCCTTGATAACCGGTGTTCTCGAGCGACCAGGCAATGTAGGCAGTGATACGCAACACGTCATTGTTGTAGCGGTTGGTGGCGCCCTCGTTGATGAACGAAGTATCGGGCTTCCAGCTGCCGTCCGGCTGCTGCTGCCCGGCCAGCCACTTCTGCGTGCGCGCGATGAGCCGGGGGTCCACGTCGTGGACCTGCGACATATCGTAGAACTCCATCAACCCATACGCGGTCAAGATTTTGTTGGCCGGTGCCTGGCCGAACCAGGAGAATCCGCCCCCGGGAACTTCAAAGGTCACCAGCCGCTGGTAGCCGTTGGCAATGTAGCCCTCGGCCTTGGCGTGGACCTCGGGGGTAAGCTTCTTGCTGCGCTTCATGTAATCGAGCGCCAGCACGTTGGGATAGGTGCTGGAAGAAGTTTGCTCAAAACAGCCGCCGGGCATACGCAGAATGCTGTCCATGCCTTCGATCACCTGGCTCAGCGGGCCGGGATACAAGCGCACGAAGATCTTGCTGGCATCAGGGACGGAAGCCGCCGGGAAGTTCAGTTCGTGCTGGGCTGCGGTTTCCAGCCGTCCATTGAAGACGAGGTTCTGCTCGCGGCCATTGGGGATGACTTCGATTTCGCGGACTACGATGTCAGCGCGCTCGGCCCCGCCCTTCATGCGGGCGGACAACGTGAGCTTGAACTTCCCGATGCGACGGGCCGCCAGCGTGAACTGCGAGCCGCCCACGCTGGAGGGCTCCACGGCCAGGCTCTTCTCGGCGGAGTCGTTTACCAACGAGAACCAATCGTCGGCTTTGAGTTGCAGGTCAACGTCGCCGGGCGGGCCCGCGTAGTTGTAGACGGCCACGGGGATTGTGACCTGATCGCCTTGGGTCAGAGTGACCGGCAGGTCGAGATCGACAAAGAAATCCTGGAAGACCTTGAGGCTGGAGTTGGCGCTGCCCAGCGCGCCATGCTGCGTGGAGGCGACCATGGCCATGCGCCAGGTGGTGATGGAGTCGGCCAGGGGAATGGAGACGCTGGCGCGGCCATCGCCGTCGGTGATGATTTCCGGATTGATGTAGAGCGCTTCCGGGAAGTAGGAACGCACGCGCGCGCCCGACGAAGCCGGTTCGTCTTTGGCGAGAGTGGCAGTGCTGGCAACAACCTCAACTGTTTCCGATTGGCCTCTGACCTCAACGGCCTGCTTGGCATTGGGCGCCGGCGCGAGGCGGTCGAAAAACTCAAGCCGGTCAAACTCCCGCGGCGCGCCGGCGGCTATGGGGACGCCGCCTACAACCCCGCGGCCGTCACGCGCCCAGAATTGTTGTATGAACATTTCCCCGTTCGCAGCCACCACCACGCCTGCAGTCTTTTGCCGCAGGTGCACGGAGAGCGCCGCGCGATCGCGCGCTTCAAGCGTGAGCTTTGCTGAAACTCTTTCGGACTCGGCGATGACCTCAACCCGGTAGTCGCCGGGAGTCAGACCAGCCAGTGTGAAACGTCCCTCAGCGTTTACCGCTGCTGCGCGCATCTTTCCGCTTCCGGCTTCACGAACCCAGACCGACGCGCCTTCCAGCGCTCCGCCCCACTGATCAACCGCGGTTCCGGTGATCTCCGCCAGTCCGTTGTAGGGTCCGCGATCATGCTCGATGGCCGCGTCAATGGCGCTGGCTCCTGAGCTCTTCTTGCCGACGATCTTCCTGCGGCGAACCTCCAGATAAACTCCCTGGTCATCGCCGGTGCCGAACTGCTTGTCCGGGCCGGCGCTGCGCACCAGGTAATAGTTTTTCTGGGGATACCATTGGACCGGTTCCACGCGTAACGTGGTGCCCCACGCGTCACGCAGCTCAGCTCCGCCGGCATCAGTGACCTGGCGGATGATTTTCGTCAAGTCGCTCTCGCCTGGATTGGCGGTGTATGCCCGGCTGATGCTCTCCGCCAGCTTTTGTGCCTGAGCCAGAAAACGTTTCTGGTAACGCTCAGCGTACTCGGCATATTTCGTTTGCGGCACGGTGCGGCCGAACTCGGTCTCGAACTTGTTGGCGCTCACCATTTCCGTGGCCGAGAACAAGGCACGGGCGGCGCGGTCGCGCTGCTCGGCCTGTGCTTTCTCCACCGGCTCCACGATGTCCGACATGCCGATGGAATGGATCTCATACCGCGGCTTCATCACCTCCTGCTCCAGGTAGAAGAAGACCTTGGCGAAGCCCGGCTGCTTTTCGGCCAATGCGAATACAGCTTCGTCCACCACTTGCAAGCCCAAAGCTGCCTGTACGCCCTGGCCTCGGGCGTTGGTAACGCGGAAGCGGATGCGGGCGTCATCTCCGGGCTTGTAAACAGCGTTTTCCGCAAACGCCTCGACCTTGAGTTCGTCCGCCGGCTGCACGAACACCAGCCGGTGATCGCCCACCGGCCGCGCATCGCGGCCGAAGAGGTAGGCGCTGAAGTCAACAGTTCCAGCCATATCCGGCGTCGCCGTCAGCGTAAGCTCTGCCTGGCCGTTTTCGATGTCGAGGTCGCGGGTGAGTACGGTCTGACCTTCTTTGACGACATCAACATAGGCCGTGCCGCGCTTTTTCGTGGAAAAGACCCGCAGACGAATCGCGTCGCCGGCGCGATACACGGCGCGTTCCGTGCGCAGGAGAACCTGGGCGTCGCCCCGCTCCTCGCGGACTTGAAGCGGAATCTTGCTGGTCGCGTGGTTTCCCGCTTTGTCGCCGGCCTCAATCTCCAGCGTTTCCTGACCGGTGCCGGCATTGATGCGAATTACGGCAACGCCGCCGTCGTCGCTGGTCACGCGCTGATCAGGAGCGCCGGCGATATGGACGGTGAGATCCGCGCTGGCCGGAGAGCCGTTCGGATACGAGGTAAGCAGGAACACCTCGTTCTGCAGATTTGGTACCAGCGTGCCCCCTTCGGGAACCGCGGTGATCAGCAGCGGCGACTCGCTCACGGTGACCGGCTGGCCGCGGGTCTCCGCGTGGCCGGCCGAATCTTTCACAGTCGCTTCAATCAACACCCGGGCCGCGCCCTGGCTGAGCGGACGTCCGGCGAAGTAATTGGGCAGCTTGAGATCAAAGTGGTAAGCGCCGTCACGATCGGTCTTGCCTTGCACGGAACCTACGTCGAAGACTGAGACATCCATGCTGGACGCTTTCACGATAATCTCGCCGCCATCGACCGGCTTGCCGAAGAAATAATTGGCGTGGACGGTTCCGGTCACGTGGTCGCCCGGACGGTAGCCGCGACTGGCCTTGTTGTCCTTGCCCACGAGATCCACGGCGACTTTGAATTTTGGCAGAACGTAGCGTTCCACGTTGAGAGTAATTTCCGAGGTATTCGTGGGTGCGGCGTCCGCCTCGCTCATCAGGGCGCGAAGGTGGTAGGCGCCCAGGTTCACTTCGTCGGCCAGGCCGAATTCCGCCGAGGCAATCCCGAACTTGTCCGTCGTGGTTGCTTTTTTGAAGACCTTGTTGCCGCGGGCATCCTCGACTTCAAAAATCAGGCTGCGCCCCGCTGCCGCTTCGTGATTGGAGCGGTCCAGCGCCAGCGCGCGCGCGTGAATGGTCTGGCGAGGCTGGTAAAGCGGTTTTTCCGTGGTGAGAAGAATGGAGACCTTGTCTTGCAGCCGAACCGGCTGGGTGAATTCTGTTGCACCGATCGACGTGTCCACGGCATAGCGCAGTTGATAAGCGCCCACCAGGCCGGCGGGGAACTGGAATTGCGCTTCGGTGGTACCGCGACGGTTGAGCCGTCCCTCAAACAGGCTGCGAGGTTCTTGGCCGGCGGCCAGCAATTCAATGCGCACCGTGCCCGGCCCAGCGATGGTTTCATTCTTCGAATCCATGACGATCACACGCACCGCTGCCTGGCCGCCGCTCAAATAAGATTGCTGGCCGAGGATGTGGACCACCGGCATGCGCAGGAGCTGCGAGATGGAGTCCGTGCTTTCGAGCGCCGCCGATGTGCCCTCGTTGTACGTAAACCGATAGCGCACACGCTGCCATACCAGTGCGTCCAGGGCCATAGGCTGGTCGAGCTTGATTTCCTCGAGCCACCGGCCTCGCCCCGCGGAAACTTCGACTCGCCGCTCCGCCCGTCCCAAGACCGCGTCCTCCGGGTCCAGGACCTCGATGGTCAGCACTCCCGCTCCGCTGCGGCTGGCATCATAAGGAATGCTCAAGTGCAGCAATCCCGGAGTGTGGGTCACGAATTCGGAATCGGCCGTGACGGCAAGGAAGGGCTGTAGCATCCAGATGCCGGCGGCAATCATCACCAGAGCCGCCGAGAAAAACAGCCAGAATCTTAAGGATTGGTTAGTCTTGTGGTCTTCATTGTGGGCTTTCATCATGCTTCTCCAAGAACGTGGCGCGTCACCGCTTGCGAGCTTTCACGTTTGAAAAGAGAACGCAACTCGGGTTCGTTCTTGCGCCGTATAGTTTGCGTGAGCAGAGAAATTCTTGGGAAGAAAAAAGCAAGAAAGTGCAACGTATCGAGGAACTTCAGAGCTTCTCTGGTGTCTAAGCGGTTCCTGAGTGGCTATTTCCCCAGAGCGCGAACTGAGGTGAATTTTCGCGTGGCTTTGGCGCGGGGGCTACGCCGATTCGACACATTCCAGGACTAGATGGTGGAGCAGGTCTTCAGAGAGTGCATTGAGCCGTTCGGTTACTAACCTGGGTGCTGCGAGCCCATTCTCTTCCGTAAACCAATCTGCCTCTTCCGTAAACCAATCTGTGACAATGAAACTTCTTACAACTCGCAGCGCCGGAGGCGCGGAATGAGTTAGCCCAGGTCGGCAGGCCTGGGTAACCTGAAAATAAAAACACGAGCCCCGGAGGGGCGACACATGTCTCAGGAGCGGCATCATCGGAAAATGACATTTGAAGATGAATTCACAGGCCTGCTCAAGAAGCATGGTATTGAATTCGATCCCAAATATGTCTTCGGTAAGTGTCGCCCCTCCGGGGCTCGGGCGGTTTTCTCGTCTCCCACCCACGCCTGCCGGCCTGGGCTAACTTATTCCGCGCCCGGCGCTGGTCCTCAAAGGGTTTTTCCCATCCTCTGATCCTCAGGATGTGGCCGAAATCGGATAGAGCCCTGAAGGCATGCTCCACCCTCTCGTCCGCGGCGATCTGTTCCGAAATGCAAAACCTCTGCATTGAAGCTCACGAAAAACGCAGCTCGCAGAACTCCATTTCCATTGCTGCAT
>DATDGY010000296.1:0-8131 GCA_036521855.1 Candidatus Angelobacter sp. | reverse complement strand
ACGCTGGTCAATCAGTATCTGGAAGTGAAAGAGCGGAACTTGATTTAGGAATCAAGCTCCGCTCCCACAGGCATCACGATTTGTTCAAGCGAAAGAGTCTGCTGATTACTGTCCCGTCTTGGCGGCCACATCGTTGTTGGCGGACGTTGGGTTGAAGCGCACCAGGTTGGGGAACATGGGCGTAACTTCGAACGACATCTTGTCGCGCGCCGAAATCAGCGGCACCGGTTTGCCCTTCTGCATCTCCACGTGGTCATCCCAGGGATCGAGCCTGATGCGGCTCCCCAGCGGCAGCGCGGGAAGCTGGGCCATGTTCCGGGTTTCCAGTTGCGGAGCGGAATCGACCGCGGTCACGTGGATCAGATTGCTGCGCGTGAAGCGGTTGCCGAAGTGCGGACTGATCAGCCAGCTCACATCATGTTTGTGGCTGTCGAGGGCGCGCAGGAACAGGCCGGCTGTATTCAGCTTGTCCTTGTAAGGAGACTTTTGCAGAAGTTCCAGGCCCTTGGCGTCGGCGGCCTGCTCATCGTTATCGACCTGGGTGAGCCCGAGCTGTTTGAACACCCGTTCGTCAGGGAAGATCATGCGGTCGCTGAAGCTGTAGCGCGTATCGATGCGGTGTCCCAGGGCGATGTGGCCGAGCTCCTGCGCCAGCACCATGGCCAGCGTGGCCTCGTCCGGCATCACGTCCAGGAGACCGCGGCTCAGCACGATGGTATGGCCCACGGTGAAGGACTCGAGCGGCGTGGTCAGCAGCACCCGGCAACGGACTTCCGGCTCGATGGTCAGGTTGTTGGTGATCTCCAGGTTGCTGACCACGGTCTGCAAGACCTTGGAGACATCGCCATCCGGCGCCATCACGCCGGCCCGTTCCATGCGGTCGAGGACGTTGTCTTCAGCCTCGCGCTCCCACATGTGCTGGCTCTGCACCGGATTGATCTCGTTGGTGCCGCGGCCGCTGTCGTCGGTCACGTTGATGGAGTCCACCTGCATGGTCGTGAACTCTGACTGCTGGCCGGAATGCTTCAGGTCATAGGCCCACAGGCGCGTCTGGCCTTTCATGGTTACGTTCTCGAAGGCCGAGAAGTCCGCGTTGGTCTCTTCGGTATACACATAGGCGGGCAACCAGAGTCCCTGCTGCATGTTGACGCGCCAGCTGTCGAAGTGAAGATTGAACGAGATCCCCGAGTTGGGTCCGTAGCTCCCGTTGAAACGCACGATGTTGTAGTCCTGGTCTTCGACCCAGATGCGTCCCACGAAGTACGGCGGGTCGATCTTGCCCAGCGGCGCCACGTCAAACACCAGGGTGCGCACCTCGCCCAGGAACTGGCGGCGCAGGAACTTGAGTTTGTAGTGGCTCGCGTCGAAGCGGTCATTCAGGAAGATCATCTGCATGAAGCCGACGTTGTGATACGTCATCCTGAAAAAGCTGTTCAGCCGGTCCAACACCTGATACATGAAAGCCGACCGGTTGTTATCTTTGAAGGCAACGTCCTTGATGCCTTTGGGGTCGAGCACCAGACGGCCCAGGAAATAACGATCGCTGCCGGGGACGGTCACCAGGTCCGGATCGGGCTTCAGGTTCTGAACATACGTTTCTACCAGCGGCGTGTAGTGATGCATGCTCTCCACCAGCTTGGCTTCCTGGGCAAAGACGCGCTCGGCCACCACGCTGACCGGAGTGCCCCCGTCCTTGATCGCTTGCGCAGGAACTTCTTTGCGCGCGGTGGAAACATCCTTGCTGGGGACGGCGGACGTGTCGCTTCCAGCCGTAGTTGCCGAGTCCTTGCTCACTGGCGAAGCGGCGTCATTTGCGGCGGGAGCGGCCGGATCTTGCGAGGGCGCCGCGGCAGCGTCTTTCACTGCTTGCGCTGCGGCCGGCTGCGCGGCGTTGGGCTGGGTGGAAGCAGCGGCGGCAGCGTCCTTAGGAGGCGTGTTAGGACTGTCGGCTGACTGCTGTGCGACCGCCGACAGGCATGAGATCAAGGCAAAAACAAGGGTCTGACTAACCAAACGCATCGTATCCTCCGGCTGATTGTAGCTTACTCGGCCAGTTCGAAAACTATGTGCACCAACGCTGCGGAATCATAGGGTGAGCCATCGCGCTGTGCGGGACGAAAGCGGATTTGCTGGGCGGCGCGTAGCGCCGATTCGTCCAGGCCGTGGCCCAATCCTTTGACCACGCGCTGGACCCGGAGTTGGCCGGTGGCGGTGAACATCACTTCTACCAGTACCTCGCCTTCCACGTGAAGGTGGCGCGCCTCGTCGGTGTAAGCCGGGCGGGGCTTGAAGAGAATCTCCACAGGTTTCAGGTTAGCTTTCTCCTCGGATCGGGCCTTCGGCGCGGCAACCGGCGCGGCAGCCGGCGTGAAACCTGCTTGCACGACTGTGCCCTGGCGCGTGCGATTTCCGTTTCCACCTGCAGCCACGTCGCCAAAGCCGGCGCTAGCCACGGTCCCCGACGCGCCGCGCGAGCCGCCGGTCCCATTGCCGTTGCCGGGTCCGGCGGGCATGTTGAAAGCGCCCACAGCCGGCATCGTCGCCGGGCCTTTCTTGTCGGAGACGCCGCGGATGCCGTTAGGATCGCCAAAGCCGCCGGTCTGCACCTCGCGCGGAGCTTTATTCAAAGTGGCCGGCTGCGAACTTCCCGAAAATTCAGCAGCGACCACGTTCTTCTTGGTCTCTAACGGCTTGGCCATCTCCGGCCTGACGAACGTATCCACGACAACTTTCTGTTCGAGTTTGGGCCGCACTGGCGTTGGCGCTTTCACCAAATCGAGTTTGGGTTGCAGCTCGATCTTGGGCGGCTCCACTTTGGTGTCCGGCGGCGCCGTGATTTTGGGAGTCAACGCCGCGAACACTTTGGGCGGCGGGGCAACGATCCGCGGCGGAGGCGGCTTGAGCACCGGCGCCGGTGGTTGCAGCTCAGGCGGTGGCGGCTCGTAGAGTAACGTGAGCTTGGTCTCTGCGGGCGCGATCGACGGCGCCGGTATCAGGGGCACCACCTTCCAAAGGAAGAGAAGCCCCGCAATGTGCAGGATCACGCTGACTACGTACCTGTCTTTACGGGCAGGAGACAGCTCGTAAGTGAAACGCGGCACTGCCACTTTTCTTCTCCTTACCGAAATGGCGCAGATTGTAAGACTCAGGCTGAGGGAAGGGCGTTGCCAACCGGAGTTGTAGCTAAGAATCGCACAAAACTCCGGACCTTGTCGCCATGCCATAAGGGCAATCTAAAGTAAGTGCACCTAAGGCCAATAGAACCTTAGGCAGAAGTACATGTACCACCCCCTTTGGACGGGGTTTTTGCACGTATTTGACCCGAAAATGGTGCCCTAATACCGTATATTAAAGCCGCGTGAATGAATGGAGATCAAACCTTGCCCCGGAAGTGCGCGGATGCGACACGCGGATCATTAAATGGGCTCAAGTGACTTGATGGTCAGCTCGGTTTCTGATCTTTTCAAGAGTTCTGATTCGTCGTTCGGTTCGCAATCTTGCCGCGCTCCTATGGCGCCGTTCTTCCACCGCTTCGCTGCTTCTCATATGCGGTGATCTCCGCTTCGTGCGTAAACGTCATGCCGATCTCGTCCAGGCCTTCGAGAAGGCAGGTACGGCGGAAAGGATCGACTGCGAAGGGAACGCGGAAGCCGTCGCCGGACCAGACCTCACATCTCCGTAGATCGACCGTCAACTCCAGGCGGCCGGCGGCGTCGCGGGATTTCAGCGTCGCGATGTCAGCGGGGTTGAGAGTCACGGCGAGCAGGCCGTTCTTCACGCAGTTGTTTGCAAAGATGTCGGCGAAGGAGGGCGCGATAACGGCGCGAAACCCATAGTCGCGCAGGGCCCACACGGCGTGCTCGCGCGAGGAGCCGCAGCCGAAGTTTTTCCCCGCAACCAGGATGCTGGCGCCCTTGTATTTGGCGGCGTTCAAGGGAAAGGCGGGATTGGGTTTGCCCGCGCCGTCATAACGCCAATCGAAGAACAGGCAGTCGCTGTAGCCGGTGCGTTCGGTGCGCTTCAGAAACTGCTTGGGGATGATCTGGTCGGTGTCAACGCTATCGCGGTCGAGCACGGCGACGGTCCCGGTATGAACGGTGAAGCTCTGCATGGTTCTCTCAATTTTCTTTGCGGCACGGCAGCCATGCCCTGTTACGTCTCGTGCCCCCGGAGAGGCTGTCCGCGACGTTCTAATCCTTATAGTGCCATTGCCGGACGTCCACAAAATGGCCGGCGACTGCGGCCGCGGCGGCCATGGCCGGACTGACCAGGTGGGTGCGTCCGCCCGCTCCCTGCCGGCCCTCAAAATTGCGGTTGCTGGTGGAGGCGCAGCGTTCGCCGGCGCCCAGGCGGTCGGCATTCATGCCCAGGCACATGGAGCAGCCGGACTCACGCCATTCAAAGCCGGCTTCGGCAAAGATCTTGTCCAGCCCTTCGCTCTCGGCGGCATGCTTCACCTGCTGCGACCCCGGCACCACCATGGCTTGAACGCGCTTCGAAATCCTGTAGCCCTTGATCACCTTGGCCGCGGCGCGAATATCTTCTATCCGCGCGTTGGTGCAGGAGCCGATGAACACGCGGTCCACGGCAATCTCGGCAATGCGGGTATGGGGCCGAAGGTCCATGTATTCGAGAGCCCGGCGAATACTGCCGCGCTCGGAATCGCTGGCGCTGCCTTCGGGATCGGGAACCTCGCCGGTGACAGGCGCGGCCATGGCGGGATTGGTTCCCCAAGTCACGAAAGGGGCGAGGCGCGTGGCATCCATCTGCACGGTTTTGTCGAACGCGGCACCTGAGTCCGTAGGCAGCGTCTTCCAATCAGTTTCCGCGAGGTCCCAGTCTCGGCCTTGCGGCGCGAAGCGGCGTCCGCGCAGATAGTCGAACGTAGTCTGGTCGGGCGCAATCATTCCCGCGCGCGCGCCGGCCTCGATGCTCATGTTGCAAACGGTCATGCGCGCCTCCATGGAGAGCGCGCGGATGACGTCGCCGGCATACTCGATCACGTGGCCGGTGGCGCCGTCGGTTCCGATCTGGGCAATCAGCCCGAGGATGAGGTCTTTGGCGCTGACGCCCGGTGCCATATCGCCGGAGAAATGCACCCGCATGGTCCTCGGCTTCTTTTGCACCAGGCACTGCGTGGCCAGGACGTGCTCGACCTCCGAGGTGCCGATGCCGAAGGCCAGCGCCCCGAAAGCACCGTGCGTGCTGGTGTGACTGTCACCGCAGACAATGGTTTCGCCCGGCTGCGTGAGTCCCAGTTCTGGGCCGATGACATGCACGATTCCCTGAAAGGGAGAATCCAGATCGAACACCGGAACGCCGAACTCGCTGCAGTTGCGCCGCAAAGCTTCCACCTGGGTGCGCGCTAATGAGTCATCGATGACCAGCCGATTGCCGAGGGTGGGAATGTTGTGGTCAAGGGTCGCGAAGGTACGGTCCGGCCGGCGCACTTTTCGTCCCGCCAGGCGCAGCCCCTCGAAGGCTTGCGGCGATGTGACTTCATGCACCAGGTGCAGGTCTATATAGAGGATGGCGGAGCCTTCCGGGCCGTCGCAGACCAGGTGACGGTCCCAGATCTTATCGAACAGTGTGCGCGGGGTCGTCATTTCCACCTATACCGCATGATACGAGAAGCGCCGGTCGAGCGTGGCCACAAAAGCCTGTTCCACCAGCGCACCCATTTCGCTGGTGCTGACCCCGGCGCGGCCCGAACGCGCGATGTCGTTGGTGCGATGCCCGGCCTCCAGGACCTGGCCGATGGCGCTTTCGAGGTCACTAGCTTCGTGAGGCATGTCCGCGGAATGGCGCAGCAACATGGCTGCGGAAGCGATGGCGCCGAGCGGGTTGGCCAGGCCGCGGCCGGCGATGTCCGGCGCCGAGCCATGGACCGGTTCGTAAAGATCAACCTCGCCGCCGATGCTGGCCGAGGCCAGCATGCCCAGCGAACCGGTGATAGCCGCGGCTTCGTCGGAAAGAATGTCGCCGAAGAGGTTCTCGGTGAGGATCACGTCAAAGCGCGCCGGATTGGAGATCAGATGCATGGCGCAAGCGTCCACGTACATGTGGTCCAGGGCGACGTCGGGATAATCCTTGGCTACCCGGGTTACCGTGCGCCGCCACAACTGCGAGGTCTCAAGCACGTTGGCTTTATCCACGGAGGTGACTTTCTTGCGCCGCGACCGCGCTTGCTCGAAAGCGACGCGCGCCACGCGTTCGATCTCGGCAGTGGAATAGCGCATGGTGTTGTAGGCGGAGTCCTGGTCTTCACTGAAGCCGCGCGGCTGGGCAAAGTAAAGCCCGCCGAGAAGCTCGCGGACAATCAGCACGTCGGCGCCTTCTACCCGCGACCGCTGCAATGGAGAGCAATCAGCGATCGCCGGATAGGAGGCCGCGGGCCGCAGGTTAGCAAAGCCTCCCAGCACAGTCCGCAAACGCAGTAAGCCGGCCTCAGGACGTCGCGCCGGCGGCAAATGATCGAATTCCGGCGCGCCTACCGCGCCCAGGAACACGGCATCACTCATCAGGCAGGCGTCAAGAGTGCTTTTCGGAAGGGGAGTGCCCTCTGCGCGGATGGCGGCGCCGCCAATCAGTTTTTCTTCGAAACGGAATTCACTGTTGTAGAAGTGGCTCAGCGCGTGCAGAAGGCGAACCGCTTCCGAGCACACCTCGGGGCCGACGCCGTCGCCGGGAAGAACCGTGATCTTGAATCCCATAAAACTGAACCAAATCCTTTGCAACCAGCACGCCTACACATGGACGTAATTGCCAAGATTGCCAGCATTGCCAAGATCGCCGGAATTGCCAATCAAGCACAATTTGCAATTACCCGATTTTGGCAATTCTGGCAATTTCCTTCTAGCCGGCGGCTTGCGCGGCAACGCTGCTTCGCGCCGGCGAAGGCAGCAGCGAAAGCAGATCCTGGTCATAGATCTTCTTCTTGTTTTCCGCCAGCTTCATGAACCGCTTATAGACCGAGTCCAGCTCGGAGCCCGAAGCGGAATAGCCGAGCTCCGCCAGCCGCTTGCCCAGGGCATGGCGGCCGGAATGCTTGCCCAAAACCAGGTTGTTGCCGGGCACGCCCACCGACTCCGGGGTCATGATCTCGTAGCACAGCGGATTGACGATCACGCCGTGCTGGTGAATCCCGGCTTCGTGGGCAAACGCGTTGCGGCCGACGATGGCTTTGTTCGGCTGCGGCGTAATGCCAATCATCTCGGCGAGCAGGCAACTGGTGGGATAGATCTCCCGCGTCCGGATACTGGTCTGGTAGGGAAGCCTCGTCTGTCGCACGCTCAACGCCATGACAATCTCTTCCAGCGAGGCGTTGCCGGCGCGCTCGCCGATGCCGTTGATGGTGCACTCCACCTGCCGCGCTCCCGCCTGGATAGCCGCCAGCGTGTTGGCCACGGCCAGTCCCAGGTCATTGTGACAGTGCACGGAGATGACGACCTTCTCGATCCCGTGCACGCGTCCGCGAATGGCGCGAATCAACTCGGCGTATTCTTCGGGGATGGTGTAGCCCACCGTATCCGGAATGTTGATTATGTTGGCGCCGGCGTCGACCGCCGCTTGCACGAAGCGGCAGAGAAAATCCACGTCGGAGCGCGAAGCGTCTTCGGGAGAGAACTCCACATCGTCGCAAAGCGACTTGGCGTAGGAAACCGAGCTATACACCTGGTCGAGCGCCTGGTCCCGCGTCATCCGCAGCTTCGACTGGATGTGCAGATCGGAGCTGGCAAGAAAGACGTGAATGCGGGGATGCTGAGCGGTTTCGAGAGCGGCCCAGGCACGGCGAATGTCAGGTTCGCTGGCCCGGGCCAGCCCCGCGACCACCGGCCGCCGGATCGTGCCGGCAATCAAGCTCACAGCGTTGAAGTCATCTTCTGACGCGATGGGAAACCCGGCTTCAATCACGTCCACGCCTAATTTTTCCAGTTGACGAGCCATGCGCACCTTGTCCTGGATGCCCATGCTGCAGCCCGGCGCCTGCTCTCCATCTCGCAGGGTGGTATCAAAAATCGCAATATGCGGCTTGGCCATTGGAGTTTTTTCCTCCGCGCACAAAACTTTCATGTATGCTGGGCCGGAACGGATGATAAGTCAAATTTATAGTTCTTTTGCTTATCATAAG
>DATDGY010000295.1:0-15591 GCA_036521855.1 Candidatus Angelobacter sp. | reverse complement strand
GCCAGATCAAGGGCGATCCAGAGTTTGGCTTGCGCTCACACTTCGGGAATCGACCTCGGCTGCGCAAGTTTCTGCATGGCATCCCGCTCTGGATGGGTGGCATCGGTTCTTGTCGAAGGAGTTAAGACATGAATCGGTTTCCCAGGGTCTTTATCGCGATCGGCATATTGTTAGTGGCAACCATCGGCGCGATGGCGCAACAGGCCGGCGCGGCGGCGCAACAGGCTGGGGCCGCTGCGCAGCAAAAGCCGAACATCTTGTTCATCATGGGAGACGACATCGGCTGGATGCAGGTGGGCGTTTACCACCGCGGCGTAGGGCTTGGGGAAACACCTAACATCGACCGCCTGGCCAAGGAAGGCGGGATGTTCACCACCTACTATGCCATGCAGAGCTGCACATCAGGGCGCAACGTTTTCTTTACCGGCATGTATCCCCTGCGCACGGGTATGATTCCTCCGCAACTCCCGGGAAGCCCGAGCTATTTGCGGCCGGGCACGCCATCGCTGGCCGTGTTCCTGCACGACCTCGGCTACACGACCGGCCAGTTCGGCAAGAACCACCTGGGCGATCACACCGCGGCGCTGCCCACGGCGCACGGCTTCCAGGAGTACTGGGGCTACCTGTATCACCTGGATGCCATGCAGCAGGTGAGCTTCCCGGACATTAACTCCAGCCCGACCAAGCAGAGCGTAGCACCGCCGTGTAAGAACACGCCCATCCCCGGCGTCCCCGAGGTTGCCGGCGCCGTGGATCCCAAGACCACCACTTGCCTGACGCCGCCGCGCCCGGTGCTCTGGTGTCACTCGTCCGACGGCATGGAGAAGAACCAGACCTGTAAAGATGAAGGCCCGCTGACGCTGGACCGGTCGCGAACCGTGGACGAGGAGATTTCGGCCAAGGTCATCGATTTCCTTGATCGCAACGATCCCAAGAAGACCGGCGAACCTTTCTTCGTTTGGTACAACCCGGCGCGTATGCACGTTACCACCATGCTCTCGCCGAAGTATGACGCCATGGTGGGCACAAAAGGCGGCAAAGACTGGGGCGTCAACGAAGCCGGCATGAAGCAGCTGGACGACAACGTTGGCCTGGTGCTGGCGAAGTTGGAGCAGATGGGCCAGTTGGACAACACCATCGTCGTCTTCACCACCGACAACGGCGCGGAAGCGATCACCTTCCCCGACGGTGGCGTGACCCCGTTCAAAGGCCAGAAGGGCGAAGCCTACGAAGGCGGCTATCGCGCGCCGACGGTTATCCGCTGGCACGGAGTCATCAAGCCGGGCACGGTGTTCACGGAAATGTTCTCCGCCCTTGACTGGATGCCCACGTTTGTGGAGATCGCCGGCGGGCCCAAGGGGGACGGCCTTAAAAAGGAGATCGAGGCCGGGAAGTACCCGGGGATCGTCAAGACCACGCTCGACGGCGTCAACCAGATCGACTATCTGACCGGCAAGTCCGAAAAGTCGGCGCGAGACGTCTTCTTCTACTTCTCGGGCGCCACGCCCTCGGCAGTCCGCTATAAGAACTGGAAGATGTACTACACCATGTCGCAACCCGGAGCGGAGGGCTGGATTCTGCCGCTCATCCCATTCCACTTCACGCTGGTTGACAACATCCGGCGCGACCCGTTCGAGCAGGCAGTCGGCATCGATCAAAAAACCGCGGCGGGCCTCGGCGGCGCCCTGGCGTCTCCGTCTACCGCCTTCTTGTACGACTGGAACATGCTGCCTATCGGCCAGCAACTTTGGCTGGGTTGGTTTGAGACGCTCAAAGAGTTCCCGCCATTGCAGGCGCCGGAGAGCTACAACCTCACGCAGATAATGGAACAGATCAAGACCGGCGGCGGGCACCCGTCAGATTAGCAAGATGGGGACGAACAGGGATGGAAACAGGCGGGCGGGCCTTCGCCACGGCGCGCTCGCCTGCCATAGACAAGTGAGGAAGTTTATTTGCATGCACGTGCGCTCAGGTCGCGAATACAGGCGCTTCTGTTTCACATTCCTGATCCTGCTTTCTTCCTTGACCGTTTATACACAGCAGAAGGCCACCGACGAACAATCGGATAGCGAATCGCTACAGAAGGCAACGCAGAATCCTGTAGCCAGCCTCATCAGCGTTCCTCTCCAGAACAACACCAACTTTGACATTGGTCTGTTTGATCGCACGCAGAATGTCCTGAATATCCAGCCGGTGATTCCAATCGGTGTAAGCAAGCAATGGAACCTCATCATCCGGTGGATCACACCTATCATCTCGCAGCCTGCTCCCGGGACACTAAACCTGGAGGTGTTCGGCATTGAAGAGAAGACGCCCGCATACTTTGCAGGAATAGCGATCCAAAACAATGCCAGCGTGTCCGGGTTCGGAGACATGACGCCTACGTTCTTCTTGTCTCCGGCCAAACCAGGCAAGCTGATCTGGGGCGCCGGACCAGTGTTCATCCTCCCTACAGGGACCTCCAGAGTGCTGGGTCAGGGCAAGGTGAGCATCGGCCCATCCTTTGTGGCACTGCTTCAGCCGGGGCATTGGACCATCGGCGCCCTGATCAACAAATGCCTGGTCCATTGCCGGTTCGGGGAGCCGCCCCAGTGTCAACCAGATGCTGCTCCAGTACTTCATCAACTACAACCTGAAAAAAGGCTGGTACGTCACTTCGCAACCTATCATCACCGCCAACTGGGAAGCGAGCAGCGGAAATGTCTGGACCGTGCCGTTTGGCGGAGGCGTCGGGCGGATCATGAAGTTCGGGCCGCAGCCGGTGAACCTGAGCGCCCAGTTCTACGGCAATGCCGCGCATCCGACTGCCGGTTCTCTGTGGGGCATGCGGCTACAACTCGCTTTCCTCTTTCCCAAGCTATCGAAGGAGCAGGAAAAGCAGATGCTCGAGAAGAAGCTGAAAGAACTGGAACAAGAGAAACAGAAGGCGCCGGCAAAATGAGTTGAATCTTCGCCTCGACAAGTAGGGCCTATTGTGGCCGATAGTGTAGGAAAAATCTGTTGCTCGGCCAGAGAAAGTATTCAGGGTGCGTCCGGCATACTTCCGCGTCTTTGCGGGCCAGATCCACTGGGCAGGCGTGCTGAAGGTAATCGTTGAAAGAGTCCTGGGCCAGATGGTAATCGAGGATGTTTTGGCGCATTTCAATCTGCGCAATGTCCGCCTGGCGAGCGATCGCATCTCGATACTCCAGCGCAAATCTCTTGACGTCCTCGATAGCGGCTTCTTTGAATCCGTAGGACACGACTGTGCTTTCGGTATTGAGCTGCATGACTCTGAATTCAACCACGAGGCCGGGGTTTTCTCTGTACACCAGGAACGAAAACAACCCGGCGACTCCGAAATCGTCGTAACTCGGGAACATGGCCGCCCTGCCGTCTTCTGCCGGGTGGTTGTGAAAAAAGATCATCGGCTTGCCCGCCTCGATGACCGCCTTCAGTTTTTCCGGGTCATGCCGCACGCGGTCCCTCGTGGACCAGAGAGTCACGTCGTGCAGTTCGCCGTTGTAAACCAGGAGATGTTCCTTCCCGTCGGCATGTTTTCTGAAATATTCCTGAGCGAGTCTGTCCGCCTCGTCTGTCTCGCTGGGCGCTGGAACCAGCACCACCTCTTTCACCTTTTGGAGAAACCTGTCATACGTTGACGTGTCCCAATGCTCATATGCGGCGTAGGCCTGTAAATACTGTTTGTAGCGTGGCTCGCCAACGGCTTGAAGGACGCAATGTTCTTCGGCAGCTTCTATGTTGGCGGCGTTGCGGTGGTATCCGGTCAAATCGTCGTTCATGACGTGGCACACTTCGTGAAGCGATGATGCCTCAAACAGAACTTCCGGCTGATGCTCCAGAAACTCGGCAGTCACGTTCACGATGAATGACTGGTTCCGCATCTCCTGGTCGCGCACCACGTCCGTAAAGACATCGCCGACGCCCGTGTATCCCGCCTCAACCGGATGATTCACGACGCGGAGGTTGAACTTGTAGCTGGCGCCTAACCTCGACATGGCCTCGGTGATTTTGCGTTGATACGCCGCCGCTTTCTGATCCAGTCCGCGTTCAGTAATGCAGGCCGGAGAGAGCTCAAATCCGGCGTAGCAGGCCGACATTTGAGCCCGAGCGGACACCCACGATGCCACCAGCAAGACAGCGAACGCAACGAATCGTCCCACAATTGGTCTCACGACTCATCCTGCAAAATGTTTTTTGTGCTTTTACTTTTTGCGAGCGGGGGATTTTACTACGCAGCAGAACCGTGTCAATCGATGGTTCCCCTGGGTTGACTCGGTTCGCATCCTTGCCGCTTTGGCCCTTCGGTGTCCCACGGCGATCGCGCAACAGTCATCAGGCCCTACCGAGTCTGTGAGGATCGCGTAAAGTTTCTTTCCCCGCTTTACAAAACTTTATGGCGGACTGCCTTGACGTGGTTTCCTGCTCTGAATAGACTTGCCGCGTTTGTGCTAGGCGCTGCACTCCAGCCGCTCCCCGCCCAGCTTGAGTACAGCAGAGTAATTGCTCGTGCCCCCAACTTCGTCTGCTCGTACATAGGGGGAAGACCTCCGGCTTAGTAGTTCGACTCGGAACTAACGGCGAATCCCCCTCATCCGAAATCGGACCGCTACATTCCTGTAGCAGAAATGGAGGAACCATGGGCCCCACCTACTCTTTGACCAGAATCCTTCAATCCACTTGTAAAGTGTTGCCGTTACTTCTCCTTCTCATAATCGTCGTGCCCTCTTATATGGTGGCGGGCGACAATGATCACAGCCCGGACTATCCACCTTACGGATCGCACGTTCCGATCGCCCACTTCGACCACAAAGTAAGGCCGCAGTTAACCCCACCAACACCCCAGCTGTTGTCGGACGGAAGCGGTAGGCCGGCACAGTCGGAATGGAACATGGAGCTGGTGGGATATGACACTCTTGATGGTCGCTCGACGTATCAGCCGCTGGTGGTTCGCCAGGGGCATCGCTACATCGCCTACATGGCTCACCATGCGGGCACGGCGATCAATAGGCTGACTGGCTTGAGCGAGACCAACGGGACTTCGCTCCTCGATGTCACCGACCCCCACAACCCCGTTTACCTGGCGCACATCCCCGGTCCCGCGGGCTCGATTGACGCCGGGGGTAACCAGATGGCCCACGTCTGCAGCGGCGACGTGTTGCCGTCCAACAGCCACGCTGAGGCGGAAAGAAAGCGTGGTCGTTACTATCTGCTGCGCAGCAATGGAAATACGTCTGGAGCAGCGAACCCGGGGACGGAATCGCAGCAGATTTTTGACGTCACCGACCCGGCGCATCCGTTTTTGCTGACCACCATCGTGGCGCAACTCACGAACACTCACAAAAACTGGTGGGAGTGCGATACCGGGATAGCCTACCTGGTAGCGAACGATAGCTCGCTCGCAACTCCCCGCCCTGATTTGGCTCCTGGGTGGCACCACAGCGGTTCGACCCAGCACCTTAAAATCTACAACCTGCACGATCCCGCAAACCCGGAGTATATCCGCGATTTCGGTTTCGTCGGCCAGCAACCTAACGTAGGCAGCACCGTGGAAGGATTGGTCACTCCGCCCACGGGAATCCACGGACCCATTTCCGCAGGCGCAGAAAAGAATCGCGTCTACATGCCCTATGGCGTTGGCGGCAACGGCGTGGTTGAAATCGTTGATCGCGAGAAGCTGCTCAAAGGATGCACGCTTCCCACCACGTCGGCGAACTGCGCCATTAGCCCCACCGAAGCGGAAATGCTGGCGCCGCAGATCAGCTTCTTCACTTTGCCAGGAGCGACCCTTCAAGGAGGCCACAGCTCTTTCCCCATCTACGGAGAGGAGGACGGAAAACGGCGCGACGTCCTGGCGATAACTTCCGAGGAAGGGGGCAACGAGTGCACGGCAGGGAGCGCTCCGCACGCGGTGTGGCTGTTTGACGTCACGAAGGAAACCAGCCCACAGCAGATCTCGGTCGATCCCAACGATCCGGCGAACACGCGGCTGGATGTCCCCAACGGCTTTGATTACACGTGGACATACTCGCCGCATACGTTTGCGGCGGGCGGGGTGTATCCGGCCAGCCTGACTCCGACCGACAACCCCGCTAACCCCAACAGCTTCTGCAATCAGGGTGCGCGCTTCGGCACGCACGCGGTTACAGAGCTGTTCTATCCGCCGTACTACGGCAAGTTGATCATTGCTTCCTGGTTTACCGGTGGCGTCCGGCTCTGGGACATTCGCAATCCCGACGCCGCGCGGCCGATTGCCTATTTCATTCCTGGTCCGAACGGTCCCTATACGGTGGCTACGCCGAACGGGTGCGGGCCGGCAGGCGGGCCGTCGCCGGGTTTCGGCTGTACCTTCAGCAACAGCGGCCGGAACGGACACACGGTTTTCGCCATCCACACCAACAATCCTGAGGTAGACGATCGCGGCTTTATCTACCTCGCAGACCGGTCAGGTACGGGAATGCACATCCTGAAACTGACGGGGGACGCGAAGAAAGTCGTCGAGGGGGACAGCGACGATCGCGGCGACCACTAACCTGTGTTTGAAGCTCGGCAGTGGGTCAGGAAACTGACCCACTACCGAGTATCAGCGTCTAGCGATCCCGGCGCGCCGGGATCGCGGGCCTTCAGGCAGACGTTTATCTCGGTAGTGAGGAACCGCGTATCAGACGGTGGCCTTTCAGGCGAAACTGACCCACTACCGAGCAGACGTTCATCGCCAAACTTGACAACCATTCTCGAAGGAGGTTGGAACTATGCGTTACAGGTGGGCGCTTCCTATCGTCGCAATCGCGCTGCTCTCTTCGCTCGCTTGGGGATCCGATGCTCCCAAACCGGCTGCGTCCGTCACGAAGTACGTCGCCATGGACATGGTCGCGAAAATCAAGGTGGGTAGCTCGACCAGGGAAAAGGTCGCTGAATTGTTGGGAACCCCCTGGCGCGTGGTCAACGATGAAGATTGCCATCCGGTTGACTACCAGGGAGAGACGTGGGAATATCTTGGCCACGACGCCGATGGCAGCTTTAAGGTCAGCGTTCAGTTCGACACGGCCGGCATAGCCCGTCTCATCTCGAAGAGTACGGCCAAGGGGCCGGTGGTTGTGCTGGCTGCTGCTCCGCCCCCCAACGCCAGCCATCAGCATTAGAGGCAGCAACAGGCGCGGAGTGGAGTAAAGATGAAGAAATTACTGGCAATCACGTTTCTGTTTGCGGCGGGGAGTTTGGCGGCAGCAGCCCAGCAAACCTCATCCACCCACCCGCACGCCGCTCCGGGGCATAAGGTCCGCAAAGCGCGGCCAAGCGCGGCGCCGGCAACGGCAGTCCCCGACCTGTCGCCCGTTGTTTCATACCAGAACGGATTGCTCACCATCACGGCTGAGAACGCTAAGCTGCGCGACGTCCTGGACCGCATCCACGATTCCACTGGCGCCGTGATTGACGCTCCCGCGCTGAATGCGCGCGTCACGGTGAATCTCGGACCCCAGGCCCCGACGCAGGTTATCGCCGCGCTGCTCGCTGGAGCGCATGTGAATTATGTGATTATGGGCGACACCGCGGATTCGAGAGCCGTCCGGGCCATCCTGGTGATGCCTGAAACTGCGGCTGGACCGGAACCCGCCCCTCCACGGCCACCCGTGGATGCCGACGCGGATGCCGCGGCCGCAGCGAAGACGAAGGCCCTGGTCGTCGCCCAGACCGGCGGCGACGAAGGTGTCTGGGACAACGTTGACGTGGGGACGCCAGCCGTGCCCACAACGCCCGCCTCGACGCCAGCCGCCGTAACCACTCCACCTGCTTCGACCCCAACTGTCCCCGCTCCGCCCGCATCCGCGCCTGCAGAGTCGAGGCCGGCGCCAGCAGCGCCCGCTTCCGCCCCCGTCGTGCCGCCAGGACAGCAGTGAGGCCTGGGTCGCCACAGGCAAGGCGCATTTGGGGTGGAGCGTAGCGAAGCGCCAAAAAAACGCCCGCGGCTAAAGCCGGAATCCTTGAAATCCTCTTCGCGGCCCTAAAGGGCCGCTCTTCCACCGTTCAGGAATCCTTTTT
Source organism: Candidatus Angelobacter sp. (assembly GCA_036521855.1). Taxonomy (GTDB): domain Bacteria; phylum Acidobacteriota; class Terriglobia; order Terriglobales; family Acidobacteriaceae; genus Angelobacter. Next base: position 7,551 of record DATDGY010000295.1, on the reverse strand, counting down.
AAAGGGCCGCTCTTCCATCCGACGTGCATCACTGAAGCGCGCGCCGGGGAGGCCCTATTCGTGCCTCAACGCAACCATCGGATCCACCTGGCTAGCTCGACGGGCCGGGATGTATGCCGCGATAGCAGCGGCGATAGCTAACGCGATTCCGGACGCGATCAATGGAGCCACCCCGGCATGCACACCGGCAAGGAAGCGCGGAATTATTCGCAGAGCAACGAAAGCGACCGGCGCCGTAAGGGTTTCGCCAATGAGGACCAGAACACACACGTCACGGACCACCAGCCGGCGCACGCTCCAACCTCCGGCGCCGAGCGCTATGCGCACACCGATTTCATTCGTTCGGAGCGAAACGTTATATGAGATCAGCCCGAACAAGCTGATACCAGCCAGCACGAACGCTAATGCGCCCAATGCGGCGGAGAACATGGCGATAATGCGTTCAGGAATCAGTTGCTCATCGATGGCACGTTGCAACGTTTCTGTCTTCAGCGGGTATTCCCGGCCGAGTGATTCCACAGCCGACCGAACCGAACCGGCGATAGCGGCAGGATCCGCAAACGAGCGAACTTCCAAGAGCGGCTGCACAATTTGCTCAGGCTTCTGGAATGATGGGAGAAATACCATCGGCTTTTGATTGCGCACGTTTCCCAAACGCGCTTCGCTGACGATCCCCACGATAGTGTAGGTCGCATCTTGTCCCTGGTTCCCCACACGAATCGAGTGTCCCAGAGGGTTTTCGCCGCTGAACAACTCGCGTCCCAAGCTGGCACTCACGATGGCAACCGGTGGTGACTGTGCATCATCGTGCCAGTCGAAATCACGTCCCTCTCTGATCTGCATACCTAAAGTTCTGAAGAAGTTTGGTGATACTCGGTCAAACAGGGCGGTGGTTGAGCTTACGCCTCCAAGAGGAGTGTTGACCGGTAGATTGAATTCCAAGCCGGAAAGGATGGCGCCTTGCGAAAGACTCGCCGACTCTACGCCGGAGATCCCAGACACTCGCTCCAGTAATTCACGATCATAGACCGCATGATCAAGATTGCGATAGGCACCTGGACGATTAAGGAGACGGACCAGGAGAACCCTTCCGGGATCAAAGCCGAGAGGTACTGCACGAAGCTGGCGCAGATGCCCGACAACTGTCCACGCACCAGCCAGCAACACGCCGGAGAATACGATTTGCGTCACCACGAGCAGATTGCCGAACCCGCCGGTAGCGGCGCCGGCGATGCGTCCGTGATGCAGTACTAGCATGGGATCGTGCCGCCCGGCGCGCCAGCCTGGAGCCAATCCGAAAACCAGACCCGTTAACAGAGTACTCGAGACTGCGAACGTCAAGATGCGCACATCGGGCCGCAAATTCAGCGACAGTGGCACCAAACCCGTCCAAACGAACTTCGCCAAACCGCGGCTCATCCAGAATGACAACAGCATGCCAATCAATGCGCCGGCTGCGGAGAGCAAGAAGGTCTCGGTGAGAAGTTGCCGCAGGATTCGGCGCCGGCTCGCACCCAGAGCGATGCGGACGGCCATCTCATAGCGGCGTGCGGCTGCCCGGGCCAGCATCAGAGCAGCAAGGTTGGTGCAAACAAGAAGAAGCACGAGGATTACCATGCCCATCAGCATGAACAAAGGGCGGGAGAAGCGTGCGCGCAAAGAGGAAAAGCCGGTTGTCGCGGTCTCAATATCGGCGTGCGTGGGAAGCGCCTCACGTTGCTCCTCACTCATACCAGTAGCAGCGTCAACCAGCAGCGTTGGCCAGATCGAGTTCAAGTGGGCCTGAGCCCGCTGCAGCGACACCTCGGGTTTCAGTCGAGCCGCTACCTCGAGCCAGCTCGCATTCTCAAGCGCCTTGCCGCCGCCCAAGCTAAAAAGTCCAACCGCGGTAACCGGTACGGTCACGTCGGCGGAAACGCCTACGTACAGGCCGAAAAAGCTTGGCGGGGTCACACCAACGATGGTGAAGGGTATGTCCTGTACCTTAAGTGTCTTGCCCAAGATATCGGGGTCCCCGCCGAGTCGATGTTTCCACACATCGTAGCTGATCACGGCAACCGGAGCGGCGCCGGCATAGAGATCGTCGGCGGTAATGCCTCTCCCCATGAAAGGCAAAACACCGACCGTCGCATAGAAATCTCCGGTAACAGTCAGGCGCGGTCCATGCCACGACACCTGGCCTACTTGAAAGTCGTTAAGGCCATTGTCATCCCAGGCGAAGATGCCGGAAAAGACCTGCTGTCGTGCAGCGAGGCCTTGGAAAGTGCGGTAGGAAATCTGTGTCCTTCGTCCGTCGCGCCGCGATAAATGGAGACCGACCAGGCGGCTAGGATCGTGAACAGGAAGGGGTCGGAGCAGCAGACTGTCAATCAACGTGAAAATCGCGGTATTCGCGCCGATGGCTAAAGCCAGCGTGATTAGGGCGACCAAAGTAAAGCCAGGCGATTTGATCAGGATCCGGATTGCATACTTTACGTCGTTAGAAACATTTTCCATAGCACGAGCAAACCTTCAGAGGTTGAAGCCGCACTCCCTGTAGTTCAGCGCTCCCTAGTGTAGTCGAACGGCGAGGAGACACGTTCGATAAGCAGTGCTCCTAACGCAGCATTCAGCCGGCGGGATTGATGATGCGAGAGCCCGGCTGTTCAGATTAGCCAAGCGCCGGAGGCGCGACCACAGGGTAACGAAACAGCATCGAGAGAACTCCGGGACGGTGGAAGAGCGGCTCTTTAGAGCCGCGAAAAGTATTCCTCTCATTTGTGGGCTTAAGCCCCGGAGATCAGCAATTAGCCGGAAATCAGCACTTAGCAAATAGCACCCACGGCTAGCCGGGGCAGGCCTTAGCAATTAGCCAAGCAAAGGCTTAGCGCGGACCAACGATCAAACGCCGATGAACGCGGATCACAGACATTCGCAAAAATCTCAACAATAGCGTTTAATTTATACTGACGATATAGTATACTAAAGGACGGGACGTGCCCTCAACGGCAGGTTCCTGCCGCCGGACCGAACCGGGCCGGCGGCGGGCTCTTTGACAACATGATGTATTCAGCTTCACCAGTCAGCCTCTGCTCCAACCGAACGACATGAGGCCTACGGCTAAGCAAATGGCGAACCGCCTTGAACGAGGAATCCTCCGGACTCGACGCCCCTCCGCCCGCAAGCAAACCGAGGGGCGCACCGACATACCCGCCTCAAAAAAAGCCAAGAACGGGGACCACGGTATGCGCCGGGAGGAAACGCGGAAGGCCCAATCGCCAGGCGCCGAACCTGCCGATGAATCGAAGACCGAAGCGTGCGTTGCTCTTTGGAGACGCCTGTTTCCCAGCCGTTTTCCAATCAACCGGACGGAGCAGACTTGCCAAGAACTGGGGTAAAAGCGGGACAGAAACGTGACAGGACTTTTGCTTGCCACACCGAAAAGTGGGGATTAGTGGGGATGACACGTTTTAGTGCCCGTAAGCTGAAGCATCTAAATAAGATAAGTCGAGTGGGGATGACGTGGGGATCAAACCTGTAACTCTTTTGTTATCAACAGATAAAAGCTGGAATGAGTGGGGATGAGTGTACTTAACCCCTTTGGAATCATGGTAGAGAGGGGAGGGTGGTAGGTACAGATCGCGTGATCGGGTGATCCGGTGATCCGAAACCAACAACCAAAGAATCGCCGGGATCGCCGTCATCGCGCGTTATCGCAGTGATCGGAAAACCAAAAACCCTTACCGCGGATCACGCGGATGGCTGCGGATCGGACGTGAACGGAACTCTGCATATTGAAGTGCATATGCGGGTCTGGGGTGACTTGGGGTGAACATGGGGTGAACTGGCGTGAAATGGGGGTGGGGGGAGGGGGTGGCGAATAAAACACGAACAAACTGCTGGATGCACTTTGTTTTCAACATCGGCCAGAAAAAAGAGAAACCCCTTTGCCGCAGATCCACGGCAAGCCGGGACAGGTTTTACGTAGATAGACGCGGATCAGAAAGCGACCGAAGATCTGCTGATCCACGGCACCCGCGGCAAGCCGGGGCAGGAGCCGGGACAGGCGCCGGTGATCCGGTGATCGGAAGACCCGAAAAAACTTTACGCTGATGACACTGATCACGGCTGAAGAAATCGGTGACTGGTGGTCCGCGGCACCCGCGGTTTAGCCGGGGCAGGCGAAACCTGGTGGCGGTCGGCGGGCGGAGTCCGAGAGGGCTTGACAAGAAAACCCGGAGCAGGTCTGGTGATCCACGGCGCTCCGGGATAGGTCGGGAAAACAAGAACCAAATGCTAAGTACTAATTACTAAGTACTAACTACTGAAAAGCTCCTCACTTGAATGTGAAGGTTGCGCCCAGAATCGCGCCGGAGGTGATCACATTAAAGACCGACAGGTTGGTAGGCCGGTAATCCACGAACAGGTAGCGATAACCGGCCAGCAGGGTCCACCGGGGACAGATCTTGTAGCCGAGCAGCGTGGCGAACTGGTAATCGAGTTTCGCGGTCGCGTTCCAGCCGCCGACGTCGCCCAGAAGATCGATCACGGTTTTCTTGCCCACGGGAAGCTGGACGCGTCCGCCGATCACGATGTCCGCCCAGCTCTGCGAGCCGTTGAAATTCAGGCCCAGGAGGCTGGGGTTGAAGCTCAGCCTCTGTCCCAGATGCCAATAGCGGACTCCGACATTGGCGTCGGCTTTGAGTTTCTTGCCGTCGATCAGGCGGAAGCCGCCTTTCGAGGTCCAGACGAATTCGCCGACTCGCACATCGGCCGAAATTGCGCCCAGGCCCAGGAAAGGAATCGCCCTGCTGTCGGAAATCCTGATCCACAGGAGGTCACCGTCCAGCAGGAAGCGCTTGCGGCGGGCCTCGGCGGCTCCCATCAGGCCGATATCGAAATGCGAGAGCAGATCGCCAGGGCTGGCGTGGATGCTGGTGGTATGGCCAAGCGCACCCACGTACCCGTGAGCTCCGGCAAACCACAGATATGGGGTGAGGGAAAAATGCCAGCCGCCGTCATTGTTATTGGGGTCATTGGGCGCCGGGGACCCTTTTGCGGAAGACGAGTCGGTGTTCAGGGTTAGGGTTTGCGTGGCCGTTGGTGTGGCCGGGGCCGTTGGATTGTCTGCGGCGGTTTGTTTGTTCGCAGAAATTGGTGTTGTTTGCGTGGCGTTAGCCGAAGCCGAAGCCGAAGCCGACGGTTGCTCCTGAGCGCTCAGCGGCCGGCAAAACAAAGCCAGTGTTGCCGTCAACACAGTGATCAGCAGTCTTCGAGATGAATGCATTGCCACTATTTCGGTTCCTCTTTGCAAGATTACCGGCCTTTGCGCGGCGGTTACTTCTGCGCCGACTTTGGGCCGCGAGGCGCATTGGGCGGTTCCGGAGCCAGCACTACGCTCCACTGTTCACCGGGGTTGTAGGCCGTAACGGCCGCCGCGGTTTCGGCGGTCTTCTGGCCCAGGTCCTTCTCATAGATCACGCCATCTTGGCCGACGATGAAGGTCATGACCCCCGAATCGCGGTACTTCGCCGGCCAGGCCACCACGGCGAAACCGCCGGTCAGCTTGCCGCCGGCCAGGTAATCTTTGGCCCCGCCCTTGGCCGTGCTTCCCTGCTCGGTCAGCATTTTGTAGTAGTAGCCGTTGAAGGGCTGCGGCTTGTCGCTGCGGCTGTAGCCCAGGGACTTGGCCAGGTCGCCGAGGTGGCCCAGCGGACTGACTGGCTGGCCCTCGGCTGCCGGCCAGTACAAGCCGTTTTGCTGGCCTTCGTCGCTCACGAACTTTTGCGCGAATTGATGATTTCGACTGAAGAATTCCTGCTGGGCATTGGCAATCTCGGTAAGCACGCCGATCGCGACCAGTTCACCATCGCCGATGCGGCGGGCCAGCACTTCATCTTTCCCGGCCGCAGTGTTGAAGGCCCATTGGCCTTGGGCGTTTTTGTCGAGCGGAATCGGAAAAGGAAAATTGTCGGCGCCAAGATAGAGAATTTCAGCGCCGGCTTGGCTCTTTTCCCAACGATGCATGCGGCTGTAGCCCTCGACAAACCGCTGCGCGGTGTTTTTGTCCTTCACCGGGTCGCCGGAGAACAGGAGATCTTTGCCCTCGGAACCGAAGATGGCGAGCAGCGCAGTCTGGTCGCCGGTCTTGGCGGCCTCGAACAAAGCCGCGCCGGCCGCTTCCGGAGAGGCGAAGGTCTTCGGGGCAACGGTGGTGGTTCCGCCGGCGGGCTCGGCCGGTCTTTCTGTGGCCTTGGTCTGGCGATTGCTGCACGAGGCCAGTGAGAAGAGAAATATGAGCGTCAACAATGGCGTGAAGATCAAGCGAAGACGTGATGCCCCAGGGTTGCGGGAGCTAGCTGGATTCAACATACGCATACCTCCATGTCGTCATTCCATCTGGTGCTTCATGCGCAACGGATCAGCGCCGGCCGCCGCCATGGTAGCCACCGCCGCTGGCGTGCATGCTTCCCCATCCGCGGTCGCTGGCTGCTCGTGCCGACGCGCCGTCATCGTGCGCCCAGCCGCTGTTGGTGCCTCCGTAGTGTTGGCCGCTGGCGGTGGTGCCGCCGGCATAATGCTGGCCGGTACTGGTAGTGCCGTGTGCCACCGTGCCGCCGGCGGCAGTTTGGCTGGCTCCATAGTGGTAGCTCTGGCCGGTGGAGGCGTTGTAGCCGCTGCCTCCGGTGTGGACTGCTCCGTCAGCGCCGTAGGTGGTATGAGCCGCTCCGCCACCGTAGGCGGTCGAGTAAGCCCCGCCGGTGTGGTAATTGCCGTTGGCGGTGTAGCCGTGATATCCGGCCGCGGAACCTGCGGGACCGTGGTAGGCCGCGGAGCCATAGCCTCCGTATCCGTGATAGCCGTAAGCGCCGTAGCCGCCGTGCCAGGCAGCATTCCCATAATAAGGATGCCCGCCGTAGTACACGCCGCCGCCGTGCCAGTTAACGTTCCATGTGCTCCAACCCCAGGTGTGGCAACATCCGCCGGCCATCAGGGCGCCGATGGCAATGCCGGTCCCGAAGGAAATTACGCCGACGGCAGCGACTTCGCCTGCGGTGTATCCGGGCACCACGTAGGGATATCCATAGATGACCGCGGGGTTGTACTGCGGCACATAGATGACCTGCGGGTTCGCGGGCTCAATCACGATCGTGCTCGGAGATTGCTGCGCCACCGTGATCTGCGAAGAGGTTTTGAGATTGCCGGCCGCCTTGGCCTTGGCGCGCAACGTTTGCACCGCGTCCATCACGTCTTTTCCCTGATAGTGGTAGACCTCGCCCAGTTCGGAGGTCCAAGCGAGGTTTTTGGCCATGTTGTCCAGCACCGTGGGAAACGCCGTGAGCGCCTTCACGCTCGGGTCCCAGGTCTGCTTGTCAACTTCCCCCATCAGTTTGTCGCCGGTCAGGCTTTTGTGTTCCGCGAGCCAGTTCTGCGCCAGAGCGATCTGATCGGGAAATGTAGCCGCGGAGAGCACCTGGGCCACCAGCGCGTCCGGGTAGAGCGCAATCGGGGCCACCAAGGCCTGGATCTGCTCAGGACTCTGCGGAGCCGGGCCCGATTCCTGCTGCTGCG
>DATDGY010000294.1:0-6829 GCA_036521855.1 Candidatus Angelobacter sp. | reverse complement strand
GGCTTTGGCGACGCGCGGGACCTGGAAGTCGGCTCCCGCCGGCGTAATGTGAGGATCGAGCCCTGACCCGGACTGCGTGACCAGGTCCACCGGAACCGGCTTGCCCGGGTTCTCGGCCTGCAAGGTCGCGAGATCACCCTTCACCCGGTCGACAAGCTTCTGGTTGGTTGGTCCAAGATTGCTTCCGCCCGAGTTGGTGGGATCATATCCGTTGTTGCCCGCATTCGAGGGACGAGGATGGAAGTAAGCGGCGCCCGTAAACGGCTGGGCGATAATCCGCGAACCAATGACCGTTCCATTCCGCGAGACAAGCTGACCGTTGGCCTTGTCCGGCATAAGGCGGGCCAGGAGCGTCACGAACATCGGATAGCCCACACCTAAAAGAACGGTTGTGACAATCGTCATCAAAACAGCAGTAGTGATGTTCTTCTTCATAAATATATCCTTCTCAAGCCAGGCCCACCGCGCGGATGATCACATCAATGATCTTGATGCCGATGAAGGGCACAATCACACCGCCCACTCCGTAGACGAACAAGTTGCGCCGCAGCAGCGCCTCGGCGCTCATGGGCCGGTATTTCACGCCGCGCAATGCCAGGGGAATAAGCGCGATGATGATCAGCGCGTTGAAAATCACCGCCGACAGAATCGCCGACTGCGGGGTGGCCAGTTGCATGATGTTGAGCTTGTTCAACACCGGAAACGCTTCCTTGAACATGGCGGGAATGATGGCAAAATACTTGGCCACGTCATTGGCGATGGAGAACGTAGTCAGCGATCCGCGAGTCATCAGGAGTTGCTTGCCGATCTCCACGATCTCCAGCAGCTTGGTGGGGTTTGAATCCAGGTCCACCATGTTGCCTGCTTCTTTGGCCGCCTGCGTGCCGGTATTCATGGCCACGCCGACGTCGGATTGCGCCAGCGCCGGGGCGTCATTGGTGCCGTCACCGGTCATGGCCACCAGCTTGCCTTCCGCCTGCTCTTTCTTGATGAGGTCCATCTTCTCTTTGGGAGTGGCCTGGGCCAGAAAATCGTCTACACCGGCCTCGCGCGCGATGGCGGCCGCCGTCAGCGGATTGTCACCGGTGATCATCACCGTACGGATGCCCATGGCGCGAAGCTGCGCGAACCTCTCGCGGATGCCGCCTTTGACGATGTCCTTCAGCTCGATTACGCCGAGGGCGTGATTGTTCTCGGCAACTACCAGCGGCGTTCCTCCCGACCTGGCAATGGTTTCCACGCTGGCCACGACCTCTTTGGGCAGAACGACGCCATTTTCCGCGAGATATCTCTGAATCGCGTCAACGGCTCCTTTGCGAATCACGCGTCCATCCAAGTTGACGCCGGACATGCGCGTCTGGGCGCTGAAAGGCACGAATTGGGCGCCGGTGCCGGCCAGGTCGCGACCACGCAGGCCGTATTTCTCCTTGGCTAATATGACAATCGAGCGGCCTTCGGGGGTCTCATCGGGCAGGGACGAAAGCTGCGCCGCATCAGCCAGTTGATCGTTGCTGACGCCAGGCGCGGCAATGAACTCGGTCGCTTGGCGGTTGCCGAGCGTGATGGTGCCGGTCTTGTCGAGAAGCAGAGTATCCACGTCGCCCGCGGCCTCAACCGCGCGGCCGGACATAGCCAGGACATTGTGCTGCACCAGCCGATCCATGCCGGCGATGCCAATCGCTGAGAGCAGGCCGCCGATGGTCGTGGGGATCAGGCACACCAGGAGCGAAACCAGGACAAACACGGTTTGCGGCGCGTTCGAATAGATCGCATACGGCTGCAGAGTCACCACCGCCAGCAGAAAGACCACGGTCAAACCCGCTAACAGAATATTGAGGGCGATTTCATTGGGCGTCTTCTGCCGTTCCGCTCCTTCCACCAGGGCGATCATACGGTCCAGAAACGTCTCGCCCGGATTCGAAGTGACCTTGACCTTGATCTGGTCCGACAAAACGCGGGTCCCGCCGGTGACCGCGCAACGATCGCCGCCGGCCTCGCGAATCACCGGAGCTGACTCTCCGGTGATGGCCGATTCGTCCACCGAGGCAACTCCCTCGACAATGTCGCCATCGCCGGGAATCACTTCGCCGGCGGAGACAAGCACCAGATCTCCCGAGCGCAGCTTGCCGCCCGGGACCGTCTCCGTTGTCCCGTCCGGCAGCAGGCGATTGGCCATGGTTTCTGCTTTGGCCTTGCGCAAGGTGTCAGCCTGGGCTTTGCCGCGACCTTCGGCCATGGCTTCCGCAAAATTCGCGAACAGCACCGTGAACCACAGCCAAAGGGTAATCTGCAGATCGAAACCGAAACCGGGGTTGTGCCGGGCCAGGTCCTTGAACAGCAGCACGGTCGTGACCACGCTGCCCACTTCCACCACGAACATGACCGGGTTCTTCATCATGGTCCGCGGATTCAACTTACGCAGGGCGTCGATCAGGGCCTGGCGCACGATCTTCGCGTCCCAGAGCGATTTGGATTTAGTTGTCTTGCTTGCCATGAATGGCTCCTCAGAAAGTCTTGCCCGCGTTCATGAGCAGGTGCTCAAGAATGGGACCCAGGCTGAGTGCGGGAAAGAACGTCAACGCGCCAACGATAATGATTACGCTGACCACCAGCGCGGTAAACAAAGGTGTCGTGACCGGGAAAGTGCCGGACGACGCGGGAACGATCTTCTTGCGAACCAGGCTGCCGGCCACGGCGAGCATGGGCACGATCATGAGAAAGCGCCCAATCAGAGTGGCAAAGCCGACGGTAAGGTTGTAATAGCGATTCGCTCCCAGCCCGGCGAAAGCGGACCCGTTGTTGCCGGTGGCTGAAGTGAAGGCGTAAATCATCTCCGTGAGCCCATGCGGCCCGCTGTTGGTTAGCGTGGCCAGACCGAAGTTCGGCGTCAGCGCCGAAACTGCCGAGAACACCAGGATCGACAACGGGAAGATCAGCACGTAGAGCATGGCCATCTTCACGTCATAGGCCTCGATCTTCTTGCCCAGATACTCCGGCGTGCGTCCCACCATCAATCCTGCGATGAACACGGAGAGCACCACAAAGATCAGCACACCGTACATGCCCGCGCCGACGCCGCCGAAGACGATCTCGCCCAGCATGATGTTGACCAGCGGCACCATGCCCCCCAGCGGGGTAAACGAATCGTGCACGCCGTTGACGGCGCCGCAACTGGCGTCGGTGGTCACGGTGGCAAACAGTGCCGAGTTGGCGATGCCGAAGCGGACTTCCTTGCCCTCCATGTTGCCGCCCGGCTGGGTGGCGGACACGGTTTGGTCAACCCCAGCCAGCAGAGGATTACCCTTCGCTTCCGCCCAGTAGGCTGTGACCACGCCGGCAAAGAACAAAACGGCCATCGCCGCAAACACCGCCCAGCCGTGACGTTGCGAGCCGGTCATTCGTCCCAGCGTGTATGTAAGACCGGCGGGGATCACGAAGATGGAGAAAACCTCCAGGAAATTCGTAAGCGGATTGGGATTCTCAAACGGGTGCGCGCTGTTGGCGCCAAAGAAGCCCCCTCCGTTCGTCCCCAGCATCTTGATCGCTTCCTGTGACGCCAGCGGCCCCTGAGCGATGACCTGATCGGTCACGGTTTCCATCACTGGCTTCCCGTCCGTGCCCATGACCGGTTTGCCGCCTTGTCCAACTTTTTGGACCTGCTGCGGCTCCACCAGTTTCACCGTGTCGTAAGGCCTGAAGTTCTGAATCACCCCTTGCGAGACCAGCAGCGTGGCGTAGACCAGGCATGCGGGAAGCAGGACCCACAGCGTGGCGCGGGTCATATCCACCCAGAAGTTTCCAAGAGTCTCTTTCTCCCTGCGGGCAATGCCGCGGATGAAAGCGATCGCCAGGGCGATCCCCACCGCCGCCGAGGCAAAGTTGTGATAGGCCAGGCCCGCCATCTGTGTGAGATAGCTCATGGTGTTCTCGCCCGAGTAGAACTGCCAGTTGGTATTGGTGGTAAAAGAAGCGGCGGTATTAAAAGCCAGGTCGGGCGGGACGTTGGCGAAACCCTGGGGGTTCACCACGTGAGGCGCGGCATGTTGCATCCGCATCAGCAGATACAGCACCAGCATGGAAACGCCGCTGAACAGCAGCATAGCGATGGAATACTCTGTCCAACGCATCTCGTGCTCTTCGTCCACGCCCGTCAGCTTGTAAATCAGTCGCTCCAGCGGACGCAGCACCGGATCGAGCCAGGTGCGCTCCCGCGCGAACACCTTGGTCATGAATATCCCCGCCGGCTTGGTGATGGCGACCACCAACAAGAAGAACAACAAAATCTGAAACCAGCCGTTGAGTGTCATCAGAATTTCTCCGGACGCAACAAGGCGTAGATCAGATAGACCGTCAGAAAGAGGCTGACGAGCAGCATGAGAATGTTTTCAAGGTTCATGGGAGCCTCTACTTGAGCTTGTCGCAAGCGGCCGTGTAGGCGATTGCGACAACGAAGAAAGCGATTGTGCCAAGAATCATCAGCAGATCCATATCAAAGTCCTCGACAACTGCGAATCTAACAACTTCGGCATAAAGAAGGTCTAAGGAAGGTGTTAAATTCGAATAAAGGTCAGGACGGCCTCTCGGCCGCCAATTTCCTCGCTGCCCTCCAACGTCTGGCGGCCACGACCGACCAAACCGCCTCCACCAGACCAAACGGCCATGCGCCCTGCAAGAAACCATAAACCGAACCCAGAGCGCACGCGAACGCAAAACCCAGAACGAACCAGTGGCTGCGAGCCTCGAGGGCATACATCACGACCATCGCGGTCACCGCCACCAACCCGAAGAGTGTCAACCTGGTCAATTCTTGTTCCTCAGAACGCCACCAAGATGGCCCCGGTCACGCGTTGCTCGAACTTGCGCAAATCGGGCGTAAAGCCGGGGACGATGACGCTCGGATTTCCGGTATTGCCGCCAGCGGGAGTAATGCCTCCCGGTCCAGAGAAATAGGGCACGTTGGCGTCTCGATAGTTGTATTCCCAGCGGAAAGTGATGTACTGCTTTGGCATCCAATCGATCGTCGCGCTAGTATCCCAGGCCTTGAAGGGATCGCCGGGGTTCTCAGTGAAGTAGGGTGTTCCCGTAATCGCGGTGGCACCGTTGATCGGCGGCAACAGCACCAGGTAGCGTCCGGGATTGTTGATCTGCCCGCCGCCCAGGGTGAAGGCATACAGGTCTTTGTGGAACCAGAAGCGGTTATAGACCATGTATCCGATGAAGCTTTGTTTCGGGCCCTTCTTGGAATCGCCTGCGCAACTCACGCCGCCGCCATGCTCGCATCCCATGTCGCCGGTGAAGGTAAACGCCATTTTGGTGAGTGTCCGCTCCGGATGATCGTAATACTTGACCTGAATGCTGTCGTCGGTGTGATAGCGAATCCGGCCTGGCGTATTCAATGTATCCGCGCCCAGGATGTACTGGTTGAGGGTGATCGAAACCGAACCGTTGGGGCGCCACAGAATTTCCCCTCCAATCCCAGGGCGGTTGTTGAACCTTCCATACGACTGCCAGCCGTTGATGAACCAGGGCTCGATCTTCAGCTTGTCGGTGGGAAAATACTGGATACGCAGGCCATTGAAGAACCAAGGAGTATTCGAAGAGACATACGACGGCTGATAGGCCCAGTTGTCGAAGTTATAAAAACTGAACAGGCCGATATAGGACAAGAAGATTCCCGCGTCAACGTTGAGGCCGTGAGCCACGTTGAAGTGGTATCCGCCATAGGCCTCCGACAAATAACGATACGCGTTATCCAGAGTCCATTGGCCGCGGGCGACGCTGGCGTCGTTGCGCGGCTGGGTTTGCGAATACATGCCGAGCTGCGTCATGACCCGGCCGTGAACGTTGTCAAAGTGGAAGTCGCCGCCGACCCCTAACTGCGTCAGCTGGAACTCGCTGGAACGAAAGATTTCGCTCGACCCTCCCAGCGAGTCGTCCTGCGGATTCCAAAATGAGTGAACATAGGCGACGTCAAACCTGACTTCCGGCGTGAAGAATTTCGTATCCACCGGCGGCTCTTTCACGCGCATGTTGCCCGTCAGCCAACTGAAGTCGGCGAAAGCGAACGGCGCGGCCGGTTCGGCCCTGGGCGCGGCCGCCTGCGTTTTCACCGGTGACGCGGGATCTTGAGACGGCCTCGCCACGTTGAGTTCCTCCGCCGAAGGGCGCGAGCTCGATTCGGAGGCATCGGCCGGCGTCACGGCACCTGACGTAGCCTGTTGGGCCTTGAGTTGGGCTTCCAGTTCCTGGATTCGGGCCCGCATCTGCTCGAGCTCCTTAAGGATTTCGGCGTTCACGTCGGGCTTCCCGGTGACGCCCGGCGCGCTGGCGGCTCCGGCATCCGCGGCACCGGGTTTGTGGCTGGAAGCCGTGCCCGCGGTGGCGTCGTCAGCGATTCTCTGATTCTGCGCGGTAGATTGCGCCTGCACTTTTGTTCGACCCACGGTGAGCCACGCGGCGAGAAGGGCAAGGACCATACACGATGTCTTGCTCGTGAACAGAGTTCTCATTGTCATTTCAACGCTCCCAGGATTTCCGCGCCAATTCATTCCTTCTTCAAGCAAACCGCAGCTCTTTTCTCGCATTCGCGGGATCAAACGCGAATCCGATCTGCGGGCCGGCGAAACCGCTATACGGGTTACGCTTCGACTCAATGTAGGATTATCAGGAGTTGTGTACCGGTTGCACTTCAGGTACTTGGATTCCTAGTCTGCTGCGCTTCTTAGTTGCCTTGCCGGAAGAAACGCAACTCACCAGTCCACACCATTGCCCATAAAAATTGGCTAAAGAAGTCGTCAATGTTTTGTAAAGGGTGCGGAGGTCACGCCTG
>DATDGY010000293.1:0-4060 GCA_036521855.1 Candidatus Angelobacter sp. | reverse complement strand
GGCCTACACGCGAGGCTACAACAGCACCACCCTCCTTGACTACCAGAATCGCGTGCATGAGCTCGTCCGCTCCATTGAAGCTCTCTCGCTTTGTACCGTACATTCCACCGCGCTTGAGCGCCGGGTGCTGCTGGCAGTTTTAGCCGATCATCGCCGGGCAGCACGGGGCCGCCTGCCGATCAACGGTGAGGTCCCACCGCGAGCGACCGGTACAAATGGTTATCCTCAGTAACCCACCGCGAAGCTTTACAGTAGCCTCAGCGTTAGAAGCTTGGCCGTATCTTTTGACCTAACCCTCCCTGTGCGTGGATCGAAGCCTAGTGTAGTGTCCAAGAATTAGGTGGACAATGTTTCGCGCCTCTTTCTGTGCGAGGTGGGGTACAACCGGGTTGAATCTGTTCCAGGGTCTGGCGGCAGCGAGAGAGTTTCTCTTGGATGCATTCGACGGTCGCCGTCCAGACGAAAGGTCGGGGATGTTCGTTCCAGGCGGCCAAAAATTCCGCGATCGCCTGCTGCAGATCTTCCACACTGTGGAACGAGCCCCGACGGACGCGCTTGGTGGTCAATTCCGCAAACCAGCGCTCAATGAGATTGAGCCAACTGGAACTGGTCGGCACAAAGTGAGGGACGAAGCGTGGATGCTGCCGGAGCCAAGCGCGCACCTTGGGATGCTGGTGGGTGCCGTAGTTATCCATCACCACGTGCAACGGCACGGAGCCGGGAAATTCTTCATCCAAGCAGCGCAGAAACCGCAAAAACTCCTGGTGCCGGTGGCGATCGAAGCATTGCCCGATCACCCGGCCCTGGAGCACCTCCAAGGCCGCAAACAAGGTGGTGGTGCCGTTGCGCTTATAGTCGTGGGTCATCGTGCCGCAACGTCCTTTCTTCAAGGGCAGGCCGGGCTGGGTGCGATCCAAGGCCTGAATCTGGCTCTTCTCATCCACGCAAATCACCATCGCCTGCTGAGGAGGGTTCAGATAAAGGCCCACCACATCGGTCAGTTTCTCCAGAAACCGAGGATCACGCGAGAGCTTAAAGCGCCTCACCCGGTGGGGTTTCAGATTATGACTGCGCCAGACATTGCTGACCGTGGACTTGCTCACGCCCTGAGCCTTGGCCATCAGGCGGCAACTCCAGTGCGTCATGCCGGCGGGCTTGGTCTGCAAGGTTGCGTCCAGCAGGGCTTTGATCTTCTCCGGTCCATAAGTAGGCTTGCGTCCACGCCCGGGCGCGACCTGCCACAAGCCCTCGGGACCCTTTGGGGCCACGCGTGTCCGCCACCGCGTGACGGTCTTCCGATTGGTGCCCACTTGCCGGGCGATAACGCTGTCCGCCTGGCCCTGGGCCGCCGCCAAGACCATCCGGCAGCGCAGCGCCACCTGTTGCGGAGTTCCGTGCGCGCTCAACCACTCTCGAATTTGTTGCTCCTGGCTCGAATTCATCAGCAATACAGGAAGTTTTTTGGGCATGCCCCAGCTTAAAATCAAGGCCTGGGCACTGTCCAGCTATTTGTTGGACACTACACTAGGCGTTCTTCAGGTTTGAAGGCATGCGCAAGATCAGGATTCTTGTAGTCGATGACTCGGTGGTTATCCGCCGCATGGTGACGGATGCGCTCGGCGCCGATCCCGGGCTTGAAGTGGCGGGGTCGGCCGCCAACGGACGCATCGCCCTTTCCAAGATTCCGCAGGTGAATCCGGACTTGGTGACGTTGGACATCGAGATGCCGGAGATGGATGGCCTCGAGGCGCTCCGCGAGCTGCGCAAAACCTATACCAAGCTGCCCGTGATCATGTTCAGCACCCTGACGGAGCGGGGTGCGTCCGCCACCCTCGACGCTCTGGCCCTGGGCGCCAACGACTACGTGACCAAACCTTCGAACGTAGGCAGCGCCAGTGCGGCTCTGGAACGCATCCGCGAGGAGTTGATACCCAAAATCAAAGCCCTTTGCCGGGTGTCGCCGGCTCCGGCTGCCGCTTTGCCGAAGCCCGCCGCTGCCCCAAAAGTGTTCCCGAAAATCGAGACTCGGGGTGCGGGGGCCCCGGCGGAGATCATCGCAATCGGCGTCTCCACAGGCGGCCCCAACGCGCTGGCGGAGGTCATCCCGCAGCTTCCCGCCAGCCTGCCCGTACCCGTCGTCATTGTGCAGCACATGCCGCCCATCTTCACCAAGCTGCTGGCGGAGCGGCTTGCCGCTAAATCGCAGATTCGCGTCGAGGAGGGCCGTCCGGGCGCGCGTCTGGAGCCGGGCCTGGCCTGGGTGGCTCCCGGTGACTTCCACATGGCCGTGGAACGGAAAGCCTCCGGGGTGCAACTGGTCACCCATCGGCAACCTCCGGAGAACTCCTGCCGTCCTGCCGTAGACGTCCTCTTCCGGTCGGTGGCGGAGGTCTACGGGTCCCGGGTGCTGGGGGTAGTGATGACCGGCATGGGGCAGGACGGGTTCCGGGGCTCCGAGCGCATCCGGGAAGCCGGCGGCCGGGTGCTGGCCCAGGACGAGGCTACATCCATAGTCTGGGGCATGCCGGGTTTCGTGGCCCAGGCCCGCCTGGCGGAAAAGGTGCTTCCCTTGGACCAGATCGCCGCCGAAATCGTGCTGCGGGTGTCGGAGCCTCGCGCCGCCGGAAGTCCCGCCTTTCGCAGCCCCGAGGCCGTGAGTCCTTAGCCATGCCGATCAGCGCCGCTGAATTTGACTATGTCCGCACGCTTATCCGCGACCGCGCCGGAATCGCGCTTGAGTCTGGCAAGGAATACCTGGTGGAATCGCGCCTGGACCCGTTGGCCCGCCAGGAGGGCTTCCCCACCCTGACCCATTTCATCGCCAGCCTGAAGTCAAGCCCCTTCTCCGGCGGCCTGCACCATAAAGTGGTGCAGGCCATGACCACCAACGAAACCAGCTTCTTTCGCGACGTCCGCCCCTTCGAGGTGCTGAAGGCCGTGGTGTTGCCCGAGATCATCGCCAAACGCAGCGCCCAGCGCGCCCTGAATTTCTGGTGCGCCGCTTCTTCGACGGGACAGGAGCCTTATACCATCGCCATGGTGATGCGCGAAGCGGTTCTCACGCTTCTCTCCACGTGGAATTTCCGCTTTATTGCTACGGATATTTCCACGGAGGTGCTGGCCCGGGCCATCCAGGGGCGCTACAGCCAACTCGAAGTCAATCGGGGCCTGCCCGCGACGTTCCTCGTGAAATACTTCCAGCAGGAAGGCAATGAGTGGCAGATCAAAGCCGACCTCCGCCGCATGGTGGAGTTTCGGGAGATCAATCTCACCGAGCCCTGGTCGACTTTGCCCCCGATGGACATCGTCTTCATGCGCAATGTGCTGATCTACTTCAGCATCGAGACCAAGAAAGGCATTCTGGCGAGAGTCCGCCAGCTGCTGAAGCCGGGGGGATTTCTTTTTCTCGGCTCTTCGGAAACAACGCTCAACCTCGATGATGGCTTTGAACCGGTGCCGGCGGAGCGTACGGCTTGCTACCGGATGCGCTCGTGATAGGGAAGGACCGTAGGCAGGAGGCAGTAGGCAGTACGCAAGACAGATGGTCGAGGAAAGAATAGAAATGTCGCGAGCGGGCACGAGTCTTCGCGGCCATCGCGACCTTAAGGCAAACTCGCTTACCGGTTGGCCATGCAAGTGTTCAACGTATCGAAATCCTTCCCAAGCGACGAAAAGTTCTCGCTCATTAGCCAGATCCGGAGATCTTCTCGTAGCGTGGCGGCCAACCTTGCCGAGGGCTTCAGGAAGCGGCAGTATCCGAACATGCTGGTGAGCAAGTTTGCCGATTGCGATGCCGAGGCAACCGAAACTCAGGTCTGGCTGGACTTCGCACGTGATTGCGGGCTACCTGTCCGCTGATGACCACCGGCGCTTGTCAGAAGGTTACGAGGAAGTGGGAAGGATGCTCAACGGCATGATGAAAATCCGGAGAGATTTGTACCGCGCTAATCGTAGAAAGCTGCCGACTTATTGCTCACTGCTTTCTGCCTACTGCCTTCTGCCTAGTGCCTCCTGCGTTGGCTGAGGAAGGCTAGCCTTTTCTGCCCACTACTGATTAATT
>DATDGY010000292.1:0-13249 GCA_036521855.1 Candidatus Angelobacter sp. | reverse complement strand
GGCGTACGCCACGGTCACCAGCACCTTGATTCTTCTCCAGCCCTATAAAGACCGTTATTTGCAGCAGGCTTCGCGAGTTCGCGACACGATTGCGTTTTCCTACCAAAACGGAGCCGCATCCCTGCTCGATTTCCTGAGCGCACAAGCCGACTACCGCAGCGTTCAAGTCAACTACTTGAACCTGGTTGCCTCATATCTGAATGCCGCAAATCAATTGAACTTGGCCGCAGGACGGGAAGTGATTCCATGAGTCGCCTTAGTCTTGCGGCTTTGATGTGTTGGGGCGCATTGGCGTTGCTGCCGACGGGCTGCAGCAGCAACAAGGCCGACGAGAAGGCAGAAGCGCCACCACCCCTGAAGCTGGAGCGCAGCGAAGACATCAACGTGTTTCAAGTAGAGCGTCCCGAGCGCTTCTCGCTGGCGACGGCTATACCTCATGTTGCCGCTTCCCAGTTGAATGTCACCGGGACGGTGAATCCGGATATTTCCCGGACGGTTCCAGTGATTTCCCTGGCCACGGGCCGGGTCGTGGAGGTCAAAGCGCGCCTGGGTGATACCGTCACAAAGGGTCAGGTGCTCCTGCGCGTGCAGAGCGCGGATATTTCCGGCGCGTTCGCCGATTACCGTAAGGCCCAGGCGGATGAACAGCTCGCCCGCACGCAGTTGGAACGTTCCGAGCTGCTTTACGGCAAGGGCGCAATCTCGCTCAACGATCTCCAAGTGGCTCGAGACGCCGCTGCCAAAGCCAAGGTTGACGTGGAGACAACCGCCGAAAGGCTTCGCGTGCTCGGCAACCCAACCCTGGATCGTCCGACCGGCATTGTCGACATTCATGCGCCGGTTTCCGGCGTAATCACTGATCAGCAGGTGACGAACGCAGCCGGAGTGCAAGGCCTGGCCTCTCCCAACCCGTTCACCATCTCCGACCTGAGCTACGTCTGGATCGTGTGCGATGTCTACGAAAACGACCTCGCCAATGTGCATCTCGGCGAGAAGGCGGAAATTCGCTTGAACGCCTATCCCGACAAAATATTTACCGGCGTGATCAGCAACGTTGGCCCCATCCTCGATCCGAATATTCGCACGGCCAAGGTTCGCATCGAAGTGCGGAACCCAGGCCTGATGCGCCCCGGCATGTTCGCGACGGCCACCTTCCATGGCCAGGCAAAGGAGACACACGCGGCCGTTCCGGCTACAGCCATCCTGCATCTGCACGATCAGGACTGGGTGTACGTACCCACCAATGACGGGAAATTCCGGCGTCTGCAGATTGTTGCCGGCCAAACGCTTTCCGGCGGCATGCAGGAGATCATTTCGGGGATCGCGCCCGGCCAGCAAGTCGTGGCGAACTCGCTCGAATTCCAGAACACGGTAGAACAGCGATGATTCGGGCACTTGTCGATTTCGCGCTCAACAATCGCTTCGTTGTTCTCAGTTTGGCACTGGGAGTTTTCGTTTGGGGCGTCATCTCGTTTAAGAGGTTGCCGGTTGAAGCCTATCCTGACGTGGCGAACACATGGGTACAGGTGATTACGCAGTGGCCCGGCCGGGCGGCCGAGGAAGTTGAGCAGCAGGTCACCGTTCCTATTGAGATTCAGATGAACGGGATTCCGCATCTTCTCCACGTGCGGTCTGCTTCCTTAGCCGGCTTATCGGTTGTGAATCTCATTTTCGACGATGATTCCGACAATGACTGGGACCGCCAGAAAGTGCTCGAACGCCTTACCCAGGTTACGCTGCCTCCCAACGTGTCCGCACAGATTGGCCCTGATTTCAGTCCGATCGGCTCGGTCTATTGGTATACCCTCGAAAGCACGAATCCCAACTATGACCTCATGGAGCTGAAATCCATCCAGGATTGGGTGGTCAGCAAGTACATGAAGTCAGCACCCGACGTCGTTGACGATTCCTCCTTCGGCGGTCTCACCCGTGAATACCAGGTCCGTGTCGATCCCGATAAATTGGTGTCCTACGGTTTGAGTCTTCCCCAGGTTGAGCAGCAGCTCGCCAACAATAATGCCAATGGCGGCGGCAGCTTTATCGAACAGGGATCGCAGCAGATCAACGTCCGCTCCGTGGGGTTGGTCAGGAATGTTGCCGACATAGAAAAGATCGTCCTGAAAACGCAAAAAGGCACGGCGATTCGAGTCAAGGATATTGCCGTTGTCACGCAGGGACCGAAGATACGGCTGGGGCAGATCGGCAAGGCCATCCATCGCAAGGACGGCGTGGTGGTGGACGACAACGACGTAGTCGAGGGAATCGTGTTCATGCGCAAGGGCGCAGATACGGCCGCCACCATGGCCGGCATTCACGCCATGGTGCGCCAACTCAACGAACACATCCTTCCCCCTGGGGTGAAGATTGTCAGTTACCTGGATCGCGACGATCTGGTGAATTACACGACGCATACCGTGCTGCGCAATCTGACAGAGGGAATGATCCTGGTGGTGATTATTCTCTTCGTTTTCCTGGGCAATGTGCGCGGCGCATTTATCGTGGCGTTTACCATACCTTTTGCTTTGCTCTTTGCGTCGATCTGTCTCGATCTGCGCCATATCTCAGCCAACCTGCTTTCCTTGGGAGCCCTGGATTTTGGCATGGTCGTCGACGGCGCCGTGGTCATGATCGAAAATATCGTGCGCCACCTGAATCGTCCGGAGGCAACGAAACGCCCCCCGCTGGAAACCATTCGCGAAGCCGCGCAGGAGGTGCAGCGGCCCGTCTTTTATGCCATCGCCATCATCATGACGGCCTATGTTCCGATCTTCACCCTGCAACGAGTCGAAGGAAAGCTGTTTAAACCGATGGCGTGGACAGTTGTCTTCGCCTTGCTTGGCGCCCTGATTTTTTCGATGCTGGTGGCTCCGGCGATGGCAAGTCTGTTCTTGCGATCGGGCGCGAAGACATGGAAGAACCCGGTGATGGAGTTCTTGACCATTCACTACCGAAGGTTGGTGGCCAGGGCGGTTCACCAGCGTTGGTATGCGATTGGTGTGGCCAGCGCGGTGCTCGCGCTCTCGCTCTTTTTGGCTTTCAGCGGAGTGATTGGTTCCGAGTTCCTTCCCCATCTCGACGAAGGAGCCATTTGGGTGCGCGGGACTCTGGCCCCAAGCACGGGCCCAACCGAGAGCGCGCGTGTTGCTGATAGGGCCCGGCAAGTGCTTGCCTCGTTTCCCGAAGTGCCGACCGTGGTCAACCAGATCGGCCGCCCGGACGACGGAACCGATACGACCGGTTTCTTTGATATGGAATTCTTCGTTGACCTCCTGCCCAAGGAAAAATGGCGGCCAGTCTTCCGTCAGGATAAAGACAGGCTGATTGCGGCCATGAACCGCGAGCTGGAGAAAATTCCAGGGGTATTCTGGGGCTTCTCGCAACCCATTTCCGACAACTTGGAAGAGGCGGTAAGCGGGGTCAAGGGCGCGCTGGCAGTGAAAATCTATGGGGACGATCTGAGAACACTCGAAGAGAAAGGAGACCAAATCGTCGGCGTCATGCGGGATGTTCGGGGTGTGGAGGACCTCGGGTTGTTTCGGGTCCTCGGGCAGCCAAACCTTAATTTTGAGGTGGACCGTGATCAGGCAGCACGCTTCGGGATCAATGTTGCCGATATTCAGGATGCGATTCAAACCGCAGTAGGTGGAAACGCGGTCAGCCAGGTCTTGATCGGAGAACAGCGATATGATCTAGTGGTCCGTTATTTGCCGCAGTACCGCGACACAAAAGAAGCCATGGAAAGGATTCGCCTGCTGTCCCCGACAGGCGAGCGAGTCTCGCTTTCGCAATTGACCAAGGTCAGCGTCTCGGATGGCGGCTCTGAGATTTACCGCGAAGCCAACTCTCGCTACGTGGCCATCAAATTTAGCGTGCGCGGCAGGGACTTGGGCAGCACGGTGGAAGAGGCCATGAAGAAAGTCAACGCGCGCGTCAAATTGCCGGCCGGATACACAATCGATTGGGCGGGCGAATACGAAAGCCAACAACGCTCCCAGCGCCGGCTTTTAATCGTCTTGCCGATAACGATTGTGGCGATTTACGTGATCCTCTACTCCATGTTCAAGTCCGTCAAATGGGCTCTTCTGGTTCTAACAAATGTTGCCATGGCCCCGCTGGGAGGCCTCCTGGCGTTGCTGTTGACGGGCACATACCTCAGTGTCTCTTCAGGCGTCGGCTTCCTTGCTCTCTTCGGCGTCTCGGTGCAAACCGGTGTCATCATGGTGGAGTACATCAATCAACTCCGGGCTAGAGGTTATACGATTGAGCAGTCGGCGGTGGAAGGGGCAGTCCTCAGACTGCGGCCGATTATGATCACGATGCTGGTTGCGAGCTTGGGCCTGCTGCCCGCAGCTCTGTCCCATGGAATTGGGTCGGACTCACAGCGCCCCTTTGCTATCGTGATCGTCGGTGGCCTGGTCTCCAACCTGCTGATCAGCATCTTCCTTCTGCCGACACTTTACGTTTGGTTTGCCCGGCCTACGGACAAGTTCCCAGAGCCTGAATTTGAAGGGGCAGTATAGCGAGAGCGTTCACCCTCAATCGAAGGGATCTTGACTATGAAAAAAGATGAAGTTTGCGACTCGATCCGGGCAACGGGGGTGATTCCTGCTGTCAGGGTGTCGTCCGCAGAGGATGCACATTTTGCGGCTGATTGTGTCACCAGCGGCGGCATAGCCATCGTGGAAATCACCATGACCGTTCCCGAGGCAGTTAGCTTGATTTCTCATCTCGTGACCCACCATAAGAACATGGTCGTCGGCGCCGGCACCGTGCTGGATCTCGAGACGGCGCGACGATGTGTGGACGCAGGAGCAAGTTTTTTGACCGCGCCTGGTTTCGATCCCACTCTTGTGGAATTCGCTGCCAAGGAAGACCTTGCCGTTCTGCCCGGCGCATTAACACCAACCGAGGTGGTCATGGCATGGAAGGCCGGAGCGGACTTCGTAAAAGTCTTCCCCTGCGCGCAGGTCGGTGGCGACAAGTACATCAAGGCGCTGAAAACAGCATTACCGCAAATTCCATTGATCGCGGCCGGAGGGGTGAATCAACAGACAGCGACCAATTTTATCCTGGCGGGCGCCACGGCCATCGGCGTCGGCAGCGAGTTGATACCGCCTGAGGCCATCGAACAGCGTGAGTCAGCCCGGATTCGAGAACTTGCGCGCCGTTTCATCGTTTTTGTGAAGGAAGGGCGCGATCGGTTGCCGCCGCAGAAAGAACCAAGTGCGACTGCCGCAACCGAAACTGATTTTTCCAAGCTCCACAAACCCACACGCACACGCTAGCCTTGTAGGAGGGCTCCGAGGGCACCTGGAGTTCCGAATCCATCCGGCTTCTGCAGGACTGAGGGCCGGAGAGGCCACCGGCGGCTCTTGGGATGGTTCATTCTGAGAATAAGAATTATCGAATTGACCCTAAAGGCAAGCCCGATTATTACACCGAGGTCAACCAGTCGTTCGAGTTAGCCGCAGACTGGCGTCCAGCGCCCCGGCGCCGTCCGTGGGACAAACTGGGACTGTCTTTCATGAGCAACGCAATCTCCAGAGCCCACCAGCAATACCCGGCTCTGGGCGGCGTGGGGTTCGTGCTGGGCGACGGCCGGCTGACCTACGGACGTGAAAACATCCTCGAAAGCCATTACAACGCCCACCTGTGGCGCGGCATTTATCTCTCTCTCAATCTGCAGTACATCGTCCATCCCGGATACAACAAGGATCGCGGGCCCGTCTTGGTTGGAAGCCTTAGACTTCACCTGGAGTTCTGAAGACCTGGGGCCAATCCGGCCTCGCGTCGCCGGTCGCCAGTCCATGTCCGTTGGTTTACCGCGAAGCCGGTCGGGGCTGTTGTTTTCCGGTTTCGCGCATCCTGTTGCCCGATAGAATATGAGCAGAGTATAGGATCACTTCATGCTTCGGTTTCTGAGCAAAGTAGTGCTGGTCGCGGCCGTCCTTGGGACGGCTTGGCTGGCGTACGGCCTCTTGGCGCCCGCAGGTCCCGCGGAGGAAACGCTGGTGCAACTGAAGCCCGGCTCTTCCGCTCATCGCATTGCCGCGGCGCTGCAGGCGGCGGGAATCATCCGCAGCCAGCGCGAGTTCCTGCTGTGGCATGTCCTGCACGGACGCAAGGCGTTGAAGGCGGGCGAATACTCCTTCGATCATCCGGCGCGGCTGGGCGACGTCTATGACCGCATCGTCCGCGGGGACATCTATGTCCGCACGCTGGTGATTCCCGAGGGATTCAACATGTTCGAGATCGCCGGGGCCATCGAAAGCGCGGGCCTGGGCAAACGCGACGATTTCCTGGAGGTAGCCCGCACTGGGACGGCGTTGGTGCGAGATTTCGATCCCCAGGCGCCAAGCCTGGAAGGTTATCTGTTTCCCGATACTTATCATTTCACCCGTACCCAGTCAGCGCATGACATGGCCGCGGCCATGGTGCATCGTTTCCGGCAGGCGGCGCGCGAGGCCGGCCTGACCCAGGACGTCCACAACATGGTGACCATGGCCAGCATCGTGGAGAAGGAGACGTCAGTTCCTGAAGAGCGGCCCGTGGTTGCCGGCGTGTTCTACAACCGGCTTGCCAAGAATATGGTGCTGGCCACCGACCCCACCGTGATTTACGCCGCTATGCTGAGCAATCGTTATCGCGGCGCTATCTACGAATCCGACCTGCACTTCGATTCCCCCTACAACACTTACCTTAAGTTCGGCATGCCGCCCGGGCCCATCGCCAATCCCGGCAAGGCATCGTTGCTGGCGGCCATGCATCCTGCCAGCACGGATTATCTCTATTTTGTGAGCGACAACCAAGGGCATCACCGCTTCTCGCGCACCGCCAGTGAGCATGCTCGTAACGTGACCGCCTACCGCAGGTCGGTTGCGCAAGACGATAACCGGTAAAGACTTACCTGGCCGGGAATGCCGCTCTTTGTACCCACTTGCCGCACTTTGCCGTGTCGCCGGTCCCCCTGAAATCCGCCTTTTCGATATACTTAAAGCCAGCAAATTAAGAGACGGACAGTTAATATCTAATGTATTTCTATCGATCTTCCTGGCCCAAAGCCTTATTTTTGTCGCTTGCGATTTTGCCTTTGAGCGGATGTTTGTTGCGGAGTTCACACCCGGTAACCATCCGGGAGAGTACCAACACGCTCCGAGATGCCAGTCTGGACACGCTGGTCGAAACCATCAACAAAGACGCCGCGCTCCTGCAGACCCTCATCGCCAACGTTGACATCGACATCTCCGCCGGCGGCAAGAGAAAGGGTCAAATCACCGACTATGCGGAGCTCAGCGGCATCATCCTGCTGCGCAAACCGGTGACGATACGCATGATGGTGAAAGCGCCGATGGTCGGCAACAGTGTGGCGGTCATGGTCAGCAACGGCAGGACTTTCCAGCTTTCGCTCCCGACAAGAAACGAGTTTCGCGTAGGTTCCAACCAACTCGTCGGCAAACCTTCTGACAATCCCATCGAGAACCTGCGCCCGCAGATCATTACCGACGCGCTGCTGTTCCAGCCCATTGACCCGGCCAATGAAATTGCGGTGCTGGAACAAGGCACGGAGATCGTCAAGGACCTCAAGACCCACAAAGACGCGGAACAGCCGGACTACGTGGTGATCGTCTTGACCAAGGCCCCGGCCGGAGCTTATCTTTCGCGCAAGATCATTTTCAGCCGCGAAGACCTGCGCCCGCGGGCGCAGTACATTTATGACCGCCAAGGCCAGTTGGTCACTTATGCCCGCTATGAGAACGTGGCCGACCACGGCGGCATCATGTTCCCGGATGTCATCGATATTCAGCGTCCCGTCGAAGAGTTTTCGGTGCGGCTGGCCGTCACCAAACTGCGCGTGAATGAGACGATCCAGGACGATCAGTTCGACCTGCAACAGCCTGCGGGCTCCAAGCTGATCAACCTGGACAACAAGAACACCAGCGCTGATACCAGAGTCGAACCCAAGCAGGACTGGGCGAAGAGCCCGCAGTAGCCGGCCCGGCGCCATGTCGCTCTCAAAACGAGAGTCCACGCGCCCGGCATCGAAGGGCACTCCATGAACAAGATGATTGTCTCTAACCTGGCTTACCGGCCGCTGCGCTCCATCATCAGCGTATTTGCCGTGGCCCTGGAGGTCACGCTGATCCTGCTCATTGTGGGATTGTCGCTGGGAATCCTCAATGACAACAAAGCGCGACAGAAGGGCATTGGCGCGGACGTGATGGTGAAACCGCCGGGCTCTTCGAACTTTGCCGCTTTCTCGAGCGCTCCGGTTTCCGTCAAAGTCGGGGACATTCTCCTCAAGCAGCCACACGTGACGGCGGTATCGCCAGTGGTGATACAGACCACGAACAGTATCAACAGTATTGAAATGCTTTACGGGATCGATCTGCCCACCTTCGAAGCCCTGGGCGGCCCCATGCGCTATCTGGAAGGGCATGGTTTCCAACAGCCTTACGACCTGATCGTGGATGAGTATTACGCCGCCGGCCACAAGCTCCATGCCGGCGACAAGGTGCGCGTTCTCGATCACGATTTCCGTGTCTGCGGCATCATTCCCCAGGGACGCGGCTCGCGCCGCTTCATTCCCATCGCCACCCTGCAGGACCTGATCGGGGCCGAGAACAAAGCCACCATGTTCTACGTGAAGCTGGATGATCCCAACAATGCCGACGCCGTGGCCCAGCAGATCAAGACCATTCCCGGCATGGAGAATTACAACATCATGTCCATTGGCGAGTGGCTCGCCCTGATGTCGGCGGATAACATTCCCTTGCTCTCCACCTTCATCAACATCGTGATCGGCATCGCCGTAGTGATCGGGTTCATCGTGATCTTCCAGTCCATGTACACGGCGGTGCTGGAACGCACGCGCGAGATCGGGATCTTGAAATCGCTGGGCGCGTCCAAGATGTATATCGTGCGCATCATTCTGCGCGAAACCCTGCTGCTGGCCATCGCCGGCATCATCGCCGGAATCGTCTTCAGCCTGATCGCCGCCTATGCCATCCGCTACAAACTTCCCACCGTCCCGGTGGAGTTCACCAGCGGCTGGGTGCTCCGCGCCGCCATCATTGCTATCGTCGGCTCCATGATCGGCGCCATCTACCCGGCAGTCAAAGCCGCCCAGAAAGATCCGATTGACGCGTTGGCGTACGAGTGAGCAATTAGCCTTTTTCTGAAATCCCGAGCGGAGCGAGGGATCCCTATCGCCAGAAGAGCTTTGGTTGGTAGAGAGAGGCTTCTGCAAACCTTGAGTGCACGCGAGACCATAGCGATCCCTCGCTGCGCTGGGGATTGCAGAAAAAAGCCCGTCGTTATTCATGTCTCAATGCGGTCGTAGGATTCACCCGTGCGGCGCGGGCTGCGGGAATGTAGCCGGCGATGAGCGCCACCACGCCCAGAATGCCAGTCGCGACCACCAAGCTCAGGGGATCGATGGTGCTGAGGCCGTACAAGCGCGAAGCTACCAGGCGCGCGGCGCCGATGGTCGCGGCCGCGCCCACAACCACGCCGACCACGATCATGACTCCGGTCTCGCGCAGGATCATACCGATCACCCGGCCCTTGCCTGCTCCCAGGGCCATGCGAATGCCGATCTCGTTGGTGCGGCGGGCCACACCGTACGAAAGCACACCATACAACCCGGTCGCCGCCAGCAGTAGCGCCACTAGGCCGAAGATAGTGCAGAGGCGGGCGATCATGCGCGGCTGTTCGTTGACCCGATCCACGTTCTCGATCAGCGGGCGGGCGTTATCAATGGGCAGGTCTCCATTGACGCTGAGAATGGTCTTGCGAACCGTGGCCAGCATCTGCTCGGGATCGCCGGCGGTGCGGATCTCAAACGTCGACCAGTCTGCGGGGCCTTGCATAAACTGGTCGCCGGGGATGTAAAAACGCGGTGGGATATCGCCCTTGAGCCGATGATCGCGCGCGTCCTTGGAGACGCCTACCACTTCATACGTGACCCTTTGGTCGCCAAACTTCTCCGTGACGTGGCGCCCAATCGGATTGCGGCCGGCAAAGAATTTTTTTGCGAACGCCTCATTGATCACCATGACGCGCGGCGATGTCGCGGTATCCTGGAACCCGAACTCGCGGCCCAAGAGCAGGGGAATACCGATGGTGGAAAAATACTGCGGCCCCACCATATCGAACCGCGAGCCCTTGTCTTTATCATTTTGCGGCGTGAACCCCTCAACTTCGATCTGGTCACCCGATTCCGAGCCGCTGAACAGGCCGTTGATGGAATAAGTGGCGCCCTGGACACCCGGCGTGCTGCGCAGCTTTTCAGTCAGCTCGCGCCACAGGTTTGAGGCCCGGGCGCCCTTGTAGCCGGCTGTCAGCCCATCCACCGTCGCCATCAGCAGCTTTTCTTTGGGATACCCCAGCCCCACCGACTGCAGGTTCCAAAGGGTGCGCAAGAACAGGCCGGCGCCTGCTACCAGGAGCAGAGAAAGCGCCACCTGGGCGATCACCAGTCCCTTGGCCAGGTTCAGCCGGCCGCTGCCGCTGGTGACGCCGCGACCGGTGTCGCGCAGGCTGTCAGTCAGGTTCACACGGGTGCCGCGAAGAGCGGGCACCAGGCCAAAAACGATGCCGGTGAGAAAAGTCACGCCGGCAGTAAAGCCGAGCACGCGCCAATCAAGCCCGGGCGAAAGCACCAGGTTCTCCCGGCTGCCGGCCAGCAACAGCACCAGGCCCCGGGAAGCTCCCCAAGCCACGAACGTTCCCACAATGCCGCCCAGCGTCGAGAGCACCAGGCTCTCCGTCAGGAACTGGCGCACCAGGCGGACGCGCGACGCCCCGATGGAAAGCCGCACCCCCACTTCCTTGTATCTGGCCGTGGCCCGGGCGAGAAGAAGATTGGCCACATTGATGCAGGCGATCAGCAGCACCACGCCCGAGGCCGCGAGCAACATCAGCAACTGTTGTGAAAAATCGTCGCGACCGCCGAAAGCGCCGGTGCGGGCGTCTTTGAGCTTGAGGTGCTGGTCGAGGGCTACCTTGCGCGTCTCCGGGGCCAGGGTGGTGGGATAGCCGTTTTCAATGATGGCGCGGAAGAGAACGTCGATCTCCGTCTGTGCTTTGGCCCGGCTCACGCCCGGCTTCAGGCGGCCGAAGGCATGCAGCCACATCACCTTCGTCATGGATTTGCTCAGGTCCTCATGCAGCCAGTCGCGGCCGGGCATGATCTGGAACTCCATCAACATCGGCATCCAGAAATCGGGCTTCTCGCCCACGGTTTCTCCGCGGAACCCCGGTTCGGCCACGCCGATGATGGTGTAGGTGGTATTCAGAAGGCGGACCGGCGTGCCCAGCACCGAGGTGTTGCCGCCAAAGCGGCGCTGCCAGAAGTCATAGCTGATTACCGCATAAGGGTCCTGGCCCGCGCCCTTGCCGTCTTCCCTGGTGAAGAAACGCCCAATGACAGGTTCAACTCCCAGAACCGAAAAGTATTCTTCTGACACCAGCCGGCCGCGCACATCTTCCTGGCCGCTGCTGCCAATGTGGACCGGCCAGCGGTCCAATTGCGATTCCGCGGCGCACAGCCCGGAAAGCGTGGTCGAATGATCGCGGAGCTGCTCGAACTCGGCGTAGGTCATCAGGCCGCGTTCACCGGTGTCCATCCCGTCGGAAACCCCGGAGGAATTCGGATCCGTCAGGATGACCAGCTCCTGGGGATCGCGCACCGGCAGCGACTTCAGCAGAATGGCGTCGATGATGCTGAATATGGCGGTGTTGGCGCCGATGCCGATGGCCAGCGACAAAACAGCAACCACCGTGAACACCGGGTTGCGCACAAACTGGCGCAGGGCATAGCGCAGGTCTTTGACGAGAGTTTCCGTCCAGGCAGCGAGGTTCATGTTCTTCATTCTCTCCTGTCACTCAGGCTGGGTATTTGGACTCAGCCCTATGCTAATCGGTTAGCATAGTCGATTTTCGGCGGGTGCGGTTCTTGCGGCCCCGGTTTTTCCGATTTTTTCCAGCGGTCCGTGGCTTTCCGATATTCCCAGATGATCCATGTTGACCTGATCTTCCGACATGATCTAAAGCGGCTCCTGAGTTGCTGTATCCCAATCACTGGTGGAAGAGCGGCCCTTTAGGCCGCGAAAAGTTATTTTTTATCTGGGCTTTAGCCCTGGTGCAGAGAACGCAGCCGGCTACACCAATTGGGGAATCGCGTCCTGGACTATTCCAGGCTCAATTTCTGCACCAATTTCCGGTCCTTTCCGCGGCTGTTTTTGCATTCTCTTGGCTACTTGCTTTGCGCTAAGTCGCTGATTTTCAACATTCGGCATAATCAAAAGCCCGGTATATTCGCTTTATATTCGCTACCCCCTCCCCCACCCCTCATTTCAAGCCACTTCACCCCATGTTCACCCCAAGTCACCCCAAGACCGCATACGCCCTTGCATATGCAGCCTTCGGTCTTGAAGTTAAGTCGTTTCCGATCACGGCGATCACGCGCGATCTCGGCGATTCCGGCGATCTCCTCCCCCTCCCCCTCCCCCTCCCCCTATATGCGGGTCGGGTCCCAAGGTTTAAAGGACTTGGCCGATTCCTCCCAAGGTGATCCCAAAGGATTGAACTCTTGCCGTCGGAGAGACTGTCCAAATGGCCATGCTCTCGATTTTTCTCGTTCGGATCGCTTGGCCAGCCGGCAGCCAGACGCTCTTAAAAACAAAAACGGCGCACGAGCCGTGAAGCTCGATGCGCCGATGTTCGAATCATGCGCCAGCTCACAAAGAAAGGCAAGCGCGAAATAGGACGATGCCGGAACCTTGCCGCAGATGAACGCAGATTGAGGGCGCGGTTTGTGGATGATTTTGACCCGGGGCAACGGGACGTGCGCGCCATCCACGATCAGCGCCGTCAGGCGCCTCGCGAAGGTAGCCCAGGGCGTACCACCCCGACGCGCGTGCGCGTCGGGGGCGGTTAAGCCCTGGGTAAGATGAGATTGAAGAGAGAGCCCCGGAGAGGGCGACACAGGGTCTTCTCATGGCGCTTCGCTGCGCTGCGCGCGGGCCGCTAACTCCCGGCAACCGGGGTCCCCGCCGCGCTTTGCGCGGTGGGGTGGGACGTGACAAGCGGCCAACGACTATCACTTTGAAACCAGTCAATGAGAGCCGCCCCAGGAACGTACTATCGTTCTGCTCTGTCAGGGTTCTGGCTTGAGCCCGTGCCGACAAGTCCCCAGTCGTCAGAACACCATTCCTTCAGCCAGAGTTCCTAACTAACTTCCGGATTG
>DATDGY010000291.1:0-118005 GCA_036521855.1 Candidatus Angelobacter sp. | reverse complement strand
CCGGCACCGCGGGCGTGAGGTGGTGATGCGCCGCACGCCCATCGACTCCAACACTTGCAACGCGCTGGGCTACGACTGACAAATTCCGCAATTCGCTTACGGCTTGCGAATTGGTTCAACTTGTCGTTTTACGGACTTGCTCTTCGCCTCCTCGGCCTGGGCTGCCACGCTGGCTGCGGTCGCGGCGGCGCTGACAGTGAAGCTCGCGGTTTCTGACGCGGGAGAGCCGAACTGGTCGGTTACGTTGGTAGTTACGGAATAGTTTCCGGGAGCGGCCAGCGTATGCACTGCCGCGGGAGTGAAGAACACGGCCCCATCAGAGAACTGGGTCTTATAGCTCAGGATGAAGCCATCCGGGTCATGCGAGGTGGCGGCACAGGCGAGCACGGTGGTGGGGGAAACCACCCGCAAGGGAACCACAGTAATGTCCGCGATCGGCGGTCGATCGCCGGGCTCGCCGTTCACGTCTACCGCGGCCTGCGACGTCGCCCCGCTCGAATCGATGGCCTCCGCCGTAATGTGACGCGTGCCGACGAAGACTTTAAACGCGGAGTTGATCACTCCCCGGTCGTCGGCGTGCGCGGGAACGCCGTCGATCAGCACGTTGATGCGGCTGATTGGATTCGAAGAATTGGCCGAGACCACAATCGGCGTGGGAAAGTTTACGATCGCGGAGTTTGCCGGACTTAGAATAGTTGTGCCCGGCCCCGTGGCCTTGGCTTCCACCCGGGTCACAGCGACCGCCGACGCGCCTCTGTTATCCACCACCGTAGCCGTGATCACAAAAGTGCCTGCGCTCAGGTAGGTATGGGTTGCCGTTGCGGATTGCGCTACTGTGCCGTCGCCGAAGTCGATCCTGGTTTGTGCGATTGAGCCGTCGGGGTCGGACGATCCAGCGGTACTGGCCCTCACGGTGAGCTCGCCGGTCAGCGAGACATTCAGAACGGCATGGGGTGAGACATCGCCGGCCTCCATCACTACCGGGGCTGACATTACGTTACGTATGCTGGGCTGGCCCACGGCCTTGACGAACAGCGAGACCGGTGAAGGCAAGTTGAACGAGGCCAGCGCGAGGGAATGTTGGCCGGCCGGGACATCGGCCAGCTTGGCCAGGTTCTGGCCATCGGTGGACGCA
The DNA here is from genome assembly GCA_036521855.1 of Candidatus Angelobacter sp. GTDB lineage: Bacteria > Acidobacteriota > Terriglobia > Terriglobales > Acidobacteriaceae > Angelobacter. Next base: position 116,870 of record DATDGY010000291.1, on the reverse strand, counting down.
AAGACCGTAAAGTGATCGATGGTGGTCTCCGGCGCGCCTCCGACCGTCCAATTCAACGTAGCGCCGGAGAGCGAGGGCACGACGAACGTGCAACCGTCAATGCCGCTCTCGGTTTCTGTACCCTCCTCGTAGTCGTTCCAAGTCACAATCTGCAACGTGGCCAGCTGGTTGCTTGCCGAGAAAAATTTGGCGGTTTCATGGAACGTATCGAGCCAGGTCTGCCCGCACTGGTGATGAATCTGGCGATTTGTGCCGAACAGGGCCTGGGCGTCATCGAATCCTTTATAGCCTGCGCCCGTGGCGGGGCGGCCGGCGGCTTTCGCGGCGGTGTAGAACCCGTCGAGCGCGGCGAGCTGCATGTCAAACGCATCGGTAGAATTGATGTCCACCCACTGGAAGGCCCCTCCCGCGTAGAACTGCTGCAAACCTTCCGGGCCGCGAAACACCAGCAGGTTGCTCGATGGCACTGTGGCCAGCACGCGGTGCCAGTCGATAAAGAACTGGCTCACGCCGAACATGAAGATCACAGCCTTTCCGTTCAAGTGCATGTAAGCATGCGACGGGACAAACTGGGAATTGATGAAGTTGAGGTCGCTGATGAGCTGGCTGGTAACGTCGCATCCGTTGCCGACTGCTGCGTTGAAGAGCGCGCCGGAGTCTTCCATGATCGCGAACTCGAAGCCGGGATGGGCCTCGGCTTCCTTCTGCATCAGGATGGAAGCGGCACTGAGGATATCCACGTTGGGGCCGAACCAGTCGATGATGGCGCCGTTGATGCCGCGGCTGATCATGTCTTCCACCTGGCGGTGCACTTGGGCAGGATCATCGGAACGATAGCCGACATTGATGTGGTTTGACCCTCCAAACCAGGGAAGCCAGGCTGCGAACACCTTGGTCGTGGAACCGGCGTAGAGCATCTGCTGGACCGGCATCTTGCTGACGTTGCCTGCCGCGACGTTGCCGTTTCCCTGCGCGGTGAAGCTGTTCGCGGCACTGGTGTTGTTGGCGGTTTCAGCTTGCAGGGTGGTGGTGGGGGTCAGCGCAGTGGAAGTCGGCGCACGGGGCGTCTGCGCTGCCGCCAATGAACCATAGCCAGCGGCAACCACTAACATGATCAGCGAAGAACAGAAGGAGAAGGAAAGAAGAGAAGCGAAACGACGAGGACCTTGCATGGCGCCTCCTTGAGGATCCTGGCCTGAACTGCGGAAAGTGGATGGTCAGAGTTAATGTCTAGGATGCGCGGGCCTTTCCAGTTGGGTTGGCTTGGCGGCCGTCGAAATCACAGGTACTCGCTCTTGTATAAGGTAGGGGTACAATGCTTCGTTAGTGAGCTGAACTTCTTCAGCTTGGCGAAAACCAAAATGAACATCCCACGTCGATTTTCTTTGATCCCCCTGGCGCTCATGCTCGCGAACGCTGCTCTGGCTCAGACCACCACCCTCCAGCCCCCAGCGATTCCCGATGACGTTGCTGTCCGCAACGTCGACATCTACAGCGAGGGCACGCGCATGGCCGGCGACGTCTACTCGGCCAAAGCCAATGCCGGGAAGAAACTGCCGACCATCGTGATGGCCCATGGATGGGGCGGGACCAAGGCTGCGCTTCGTCCCGAAGCTATTGCCTTCGCCCAGGCCGGGTACCTGGTGGTGGCGTTCGACTATCGCGGCTGGGGCGAGAGCGATTCGCGAGTAATTCTCGTCAGCAAGCGCGAGCCTGCGGAGCATGCTAACAACCGTTTTACCGCCGAAGTCCAAGAGGTGCGCGAGGTGGTGGCCCCGCTGGACATGGTGGTCGACTGGCTGAACGCCATCAACTGGACGGCGGGTGATGCTCAGTGCGACACCGACCGCATCGGCTTGTGGGGCAGCAGTTTGTCCGGCGGGCTGGTGGTTTCTGCGGCGTTGCTTGACCCGCGCGTGAAAGCGCTACACAGCCAGGTGCCTTCGCTCGATGGACGCTGGACTCTGGCCAGCCAACAGGAGCGTGCGACCACCGAAAAGGAGGCCACGGCGCGTGCCCAGGGAGAATTAGGTTATCCACCGCCCCGTGCCAATACCGTGCAGAGGCTGATTGGGGCGCCGGTGCGCTTTCAATTCGCGGCATGGTTCCCGGTGGAATACGTCGACCGCATGCCCAACGTGGCCATGCAGTTCGTGGTCGCGGAAAAAGAAGAGCTCATGGACAACAAGGACAACGGCATCATGGCCTACCAGCGCGCCAAAGGACCCAAGAACCTGGTGACCATCCCTGCGATTACGCATTACGGCGTTTACATGGTCCCCGCGGTTCGCCAGCAAGCGCGCGAGCTGGCTATTGCCTGGTTTGATCGCTATCTAAAGACGAGCCAGCCAGCCCCTCGGGCGCATGCCGCATCAGTAGTACCGGCTGCCAGCCACTGAACTTCCCGGCTCCCGCAAAGGAGGACAGTATGGATTTTGCAAAGGTTCCGGCGGGGAGTTTCATGATGGGATGTTCGCCTGGAGATGCTGAATGCTATTCCGAAGAGAAGCCGGCGCATCGAGTCACCATCACCAAGCCCTTTGAGATAGGAAAATACCAGGTAACGCAGGCGCAGTATGACGTGGTCGCCGGAGGCAACGCGAGTTACTTCCAGGGGCCCAATCTGCCGGTGGAGGGCGTGAGTTGGGAGGACGTGCGGAAATTCTGCGAGGCGCTCAATACCAAGAATGATGGATATCACTATCGTCTGCCGACCGAGGCGGAGTGGGAATACGCGGCGCGCGCCGGGAACAGTTCCCCGCATTATGGACCTCTGCAGGAGGTCGCCTGGTTCCGCGACAACGCCGGCGGCACCACGCATCCGGTCGGCGAGAAGAGGCCCAACGCGTTTGGATTGTATGACACTCTGGGAAACGTGTGGGAATGGGTACAAGACTGGTACGGATTGGACTATTACAGCCACAGTCCGGAATCCGATCCCACGGGTCCAGCCAGCGGCGAATTTCGCGTGGCCCGCGGCGGCTCCTGGCGGGGCGTTGCCCGCGGACTCGCCCGCGTTTCTTCCCGCTACATCCTCAAGCCCAGCGTGCGCAGCATCGTGGTCGGGTTCCGTTGTGCGCGGGAAGCAGCGCCAAAACCGTAGCTGCTGATCAACACGGATCACAATTGGGTGCTTTGCCGACCCGTTTCCGGGCATTGCCGAGATACCAAAGATCGCCGGAATTGAATTCCAATCATCATTTTGGCAATTGCCAAGTCTGGCAATCTCTTCTGAGTGGCCGATGGCGCGCATCTAAGCATTGGAGCGTTCTCGGCATCTCAAGAAGCGATGCCCAGGGAGGCAATACCAATGGCGCGCAATGTCGTTCACAAATCTTCGACGCAAGACTTCAGACCTAGTGCCCAGCCCCGGCTTCATCAGCGGGCGCGCGAACTGCAGCCTTATGGCACGGTGCTGCCGGCGTTACCGCTGGACCTGGAAGAGCCGGTGCGGCTGGAGATGGCGGAGCAGCTCAATCTGCTGCTGGCCGACACTATGACCATCCGCGACCTGTACAAGAAGGCCCACTGGCAGGTTTCCGGACCAACCTTCTATTCGTTGCATTTGCTCTTTGACAAGCATTACAACGAACAACTGGAGCTGGTCGACGAGATCGCCGAGCGCGTGCAGATGCTGGGGGGCGTGAGCATCGCCGTGGCCGCCGACGTGGCCGAGAATACGCGCATCGAGCGTGCGCCGCGCGGCCGCGAGGAGCCTCCGGTGCAACTTTCGCGCCTGATCGACGCTCACCAGGCGGTGCTGGAGCACTTGCGCCCGCTGGCCCGGCGCGCTTCCGTACTCGGCGACGACGGCACGAACGACCTGCTGGTCAGCGACGTGATCCGCACCACGGAAATGCAGATGTGGTTCCTGCGCGAGCATCTGGTCAACGTGCCGCTGGTCGAAGCAAAGTAATAAGCCTTGCGGCGGCTGAATCCGAATTCTGGTTCGGTTCTCACATCGGTTCTGCAGGCACTCGCTCGCTACGCTCCCTATGCGCTGAGTCGGGCGATGATACGTGTTTTTTCGTGGGGTACAGGAGGGCGGGAACCGCTCTCCTGTGCATAGCTGCGCAAGAGCGCACGATGGACTTGACTTTTTACCTTATCTTGCTGGACCCATTACTCTTTCCACGCACACTTTACAAAACTTTTCGCTAATCTTTGTCCATTCAGCTCGTCTTTTGAGATGATAAAGTGCAAGCTGCTTCGAGCCGCCAGCCGATTCAGTGGAAGCGAAGCCAGGATGGCGGCGTTGAGTTTTCAAAGTCCCGGCAACTCCGGCTAATTTCCTCAATAAGTGGGTGGCGTTCACGGGAGCGGCCTGCCAGGACAGTGGTTGCGATTCGGGGGCAGATTTCAAGGACCGGCGATGAGCGGAACAACAAGATGGACGGCACGAATGGCGACGGCGACGCTGCTGACGCTGACAGCCGCGGCAGGAGTAGCAGCTTGGGTTGCTCCGCGAGCCCAGGCCCAGAACAGCCAGCCGAGAACGACGGCCCCTGCGGCAGCGCGGACGGTTGGCACTGTCAAGTCCATCAGCGGCAACACCCTGGTGGTGAAGGCTGACTCCGGCTCCGACGTGACCGTCAGCGTCCAGGACGCCACTCGAATCCTGCGTCTGGCGCCGGGCCAGACTGATCTGAAGACGGCCGCGCCGATGCAATTGAAAGACTTGCAAGTGGGCGACCGCATGGCTGTGCGCGGCGCACCCGGCAATTCGGCTGATTCGATCGCAGCCACCTCGATCATTGTGATGAAAGGGAGTGACGTCGCCCAGAAACAGCAGCAGGAGCTTCAGGACTGGCAGAAGCGGGGCGCCGGCGGGATCGTGAGCGCGGTGGACGCGGCCACAGGGACCATTACTGTCGCCATTACTCCAACCATTAGCTTCGCCGTCAAGACTTCGAAAGATACTGGCTTCCTGCGCTACGCGCCCAACTCGATTCAGTTCTCTGACGCGCAGAAAGGCACCTTCGACCAGATCAAAACCGGCGACCAGCTTCGCGCTCGCGGCAATCGCAGCGCCGACGGGAAAGAGCTGGCCGCTGAAGAGGTGATCTCCGGCACTTTCCGCAACATCGCCGGCACCATCACCGCCATCGACTCCGGCAGCGCCACGGTCACGGTGAAGGACATCCTGGCTAAGAAGTCGGTGGTAGTCAAACTGACCGGGGACTCGCAGATGCGCAAATTGCCTCCGCAACTGGCGATGAGAATTGCATTCTTTCTCAAAGGCTCGCCGGCAGGACAAGGCCCAGGTGCGGCCCCGGCTTCCGGGACCGGCGGCGCTGGGGCGGCTGGCGCGCCCTCGGGCAGCGGAGGCCCCCCCGCTGGCGGTGGCGCCGGAGGCGGCGCAGCGGGAGTGGGACAAGCGCGGCCCGGTGGCGGCAGGACTCCAGACTTCCAGCAGATGGTGAACGGGCTTCCCCCGGTAGCTTTGGCCGACCTGCAAAAAGATGAGGCGGTGATGATCGTCTCCACTACCGGCACCGGCCAGTCCGAGGTCACGGCCATCACGTTGCTGAGCGGCGTGGAGCCGATTCTCACCGCGTCACCCAACGGCATGGGTGCAGCGGCGCTGCTGTCCGGGTGGAATCTGTCCGCGCCCGGCGGAGGCGAAGGCGGGCCGCAATAACACAAACTGAAATCCGAACCAAGGACCATAAAAGATGAGATTGAAGAAACTCTGGCGGTTGGACTTGCGGAAGTGCGTCCCGGTAATGCTTCTGCTGTTGGGTTTGCCGGCTTCACTTTTGGGGCAGGCGGCACCGGGCAGGCTGCATGGGCAGGTGACCGACCCTTCAGGCGCGGTGATTCCGGGCGCCACCATCAGTCTGAAGAGCTCGAGCGGCTTGACCGTCCCGGCCAAATCAGATGGCGCCGGCGCCTACGACATTAAAAGCCTGGCGCCCGGCACGTATACGCTCAGCGTCAGCGCGAAAGGCTTTACGAAAGCCGCACTGCGAGTGGAGATTGCCGCAGGCCAGGACAAGAAGCTCGACCTTCCTCTGGATATCGCAACCAAAGAAGAAGAAGTGGTGGTTGAAAGCGAAGGGGCCAGGGTCAGTACCGACCCTAACAATAACGCCAGCACCCTGGTCATCAGCGGTAAAGAGCTGGATGAGCTCTCCGACGATCCTGATGAATTGCAATCGGAGTTGCAAGCCTTGGCCGGGCCCTCGGCCGGACCGAACGGCGGACAGATCTACATTGACGGCTTCACCGGCGGCCAGCTTCCGCCCAAATCTTCGATCCGCGAGATTCGCATCAATCAGAACCCGTTCTCCGCGCAGTATGACCGCATGGGCTTCGGCCGCATTGAGATCCTGACCAAGCCGGGCACCGACAAACCTCACGGGCAGTTCTTCTTTAACGACAATCACTCCATCTTTGACGCGCTCAATCCCTTTGCCGCCAACGAGCCGGATTTCAGCACGGAAATGATCAACGGCAACGTGGGCGGCCCGTTGAGCAAGAAGGCGTCGTACTTTTTCAACGTCGAGCGGCGGGACATCCACGATGCCGCCGTCATTTCGCCCAACGCCTTCACTGCCGCAGGCGTTCATGTGATCGGGGTGCTCAACCCGCGTGTGCGAACGGCCGTGAACTCGCGGCTGGATTACCAAGTCGCACCCAGCAACACCCTGATGGTGCGCTACCAATACACGCATAACAACGAACAAAATGACGGTATCTCGCAGTTAGCTTTGCCGTCGCAGGCCTACAACCAGACCCTCGACGAACACACCATCCAGGTCGCGGATACGCAAGTGCTGAGCGCCAAGGCCATCAACGAGACGCGCTTTGAATGGGAACGTACGACGACCAATCAGAATTCCTTGAATTCGACGCCCACGATTAACGTGATCGGGTTCTTTTCCGATGGCGGCAACCCGCTGGGCATCAACCTCTCCAACAGCACTCATTACGAGCTGCAGAACTATACGTCCATCAATTTGAAAACGCACTTTATCCGCCTGGGTGGACGGCTGCGGGCCACGGCGCTATCCAATAACTCCACGCAGAATGGCAACGGCATGTTTACGTTTGCTGGAACATCCAACCTGACTGCCCTTCAAGTTTTCAATGCCGGCACGCCCAGCCAGTATCTGATTGTCAAACCCGTGAACCCGCTCATCGCGAATACCTTTGTGGATGCCGGGATTTACGCCGAAGACGATTGGAAACTCCGTCCTAACCTGACGTTCAGCTATGGCTTGCGTTTCGAGACGCAGAACGGTATCTCAGACCACGGCGACTGGGCCCCGCGTCTGGGCTTTGCCTGGGGCGTGGACGCCAAGAAAAATGCGCCGCCCAAGACCATCATCCGCGCCTACGCCGGTGTCTTTTATGACCGCTTTGCCCAGAACCTGATCATGAACGCGGAACGGCTCAACGGGGTGAACGCGCAGCAGCTCATTGTCTCGAACTCAACGCCTGCGGGCGTCTCGTGTCTGGCGTCGTATCCGGCTCCTCCATCGACGAGCTGTCTTACCGCCAAGGGCACCACAACCTATACGATCGATCCTAACCTGCGGGCGCCCTATACCATCCAGGCGGTTGCCTCTGTGGAGCGCCAGATCACTAAGACCTCAACGCTCACTGTCAGTTACATACGTTCCCAGGGCGAGCACCAGCTCTTCTCCGTCAACACCAATGCTCTGACTCCGGGCGCCACGCCTGCGGACGAATACGTCTCCGAAGGCATTTTCCGGCAGAACCAGATGATTACCACCTTCAACGTCCGCATGGGGGCCCGGCTTAGCTTGTTCAGTTATTACTCGCTGAGTTACGCCAATGGTGACACCTCCGGCGCCGGCAGCTTTCCTTCGAATCCGGTGCTGGGCATCACGGCTGACTATGGGCGCACCGGCTTCGACGTCCGCAATCGCGCTTTCTTCGGCGGGACGGTATCACTGCCCCACGGTTTTCGCGTCAGCCCGTTTATGGTGGCCAACTCCGGCCCACCGTTCAATATCACGCTGGGCCAGGACTTGAATGGCGATTCGATCTTCAACGACCGTCCGGCATTTGCGACCAGCTCTACGGTCAATCCGTTTCCCACGCAGTTTGGCATGTTTGATCCCAACCCCGGACCCAATGAGCCCCGCATCCCCGTCAATTTCGGTACCACTCCGGCCCAATTCACTTTGAACATGCGTTTCAGCAAGACTTTTGGCCTCGGCCCGAAACTCGAAACTGCCGCCAGCAACCAGCAGCAAGGCGGCGGACAGCAAGGCGGTGGACAAGGCGGCAGAGGAGGGCCCCACACGCCGGAAGCGCATGGCGGCGGGGGTGGTGGTGGCGGACAGCGTGGGCCCGGTGGTCCCATGGGCGGCATCTTCGGGGCGCCGCAGTCGAGCCAGCGCTACAACCTAACATTCAGTGTCAACGCCCGTAACTTGTTCAACAACGTGAACCTCGGCGTGCCTGTCAGCAACCTTAGTGCCGGTCAACCGACTGCCGCAAACGGGTTCTTCGGGTTTGGGAGCTTCACGTCGCTCGCTACTAACGGCGTGTTCAATACCCAATCAGCCAACCGCCGCATCGACTTCCAGGTGATGTTCTCGTTCTGAGGTTTGGATTTCCACATGGCCCTGGTCCGGCAAGCCAGGGCCTTTCTTATGCCGCAGCAGAGCAGATGCACACCCGGCGCGGGCTGGCGGATTCAAAAGCCACGCGCGAGAACTCGCCGTAAAGGCTCGGGTTCCGCATAAAGCTGACACTCATCCATGAGATGAGAATGTAGCATGCCGCCACCAGGCTCACTCGCCGGCGCCCACGCCGTAGGAATCCAGCACGTCCCGCATCGTGACAACTCCCTCCAGCTTATGCACGTCGGCGCGGCTGACCACAGGCAGGAGATCGAGGTGGGACGCGCTCATTCGTTCCAGCGCAAGATGCAAGGCGTGGTCGGTATGCACGTGTGGAAAATCCAGCGGGTCCATGAGGTCCCGCAGAGTCTTCTCGAGATCGCCGTCGCTGGCGGCGCTCTCCAGCCGCGCTTGGCTCAGGACTCCGATGATGCTTCCTTCATCCGCCACCGGCCAGGCACGGAACTGGCTGGCGCGTGCCCGCCCTCCGGCTTCCAGCACCGTCATCTGCGCCGGCAGAATCTCCGTGGCCCTGCGCATCACCTGAAAGACCTTGCGCTGTCCGACCTCGCCGCGGGCCCGCGCGCCGGGGAGATGGATACCGTCCTGTTGCGCCAGAGCTTCGTAAATGGGCTGCCGCTGCAGCCGCGACGAGATGAAGAGGCTCACCAGGTTGGCAATCATCAGGGGCACGATCACCGAGTAATCGCGCGTCATTTCAAAGATCATCAGCACTGAGGTCATGGGCGCGCGGACGATGCCGGCAAACAGCGCCCCCATGCCCACCAGCGCATAAGCCCCCGGCGTTGCGGTGTGCGCGGGCAGGAAGTGATGGGCCACGCTGCCCACAGTTCCACCCAGCATCGCCCCCAGAAACAGGCTGGGGCCGAAAATGCCGCCGGCATTTCCGGAGGCGTAGCTCGTCGTCACGGCAAGCAGTTTCAACAACACCAGCAGGGCCATCAGCTTGAGCGCCATACCGCCGTTCAGAGCGTCGCCCACGTAGCTGTACCCCACGCCCAAGACCTGCGGGACAAACCATCCCATCAATCCCACCATCACGCCGCCGACTACGGGATGCCACCATCGCGTCGCGCGCGGCAAGCGCAGAAAGCGGCGGCGCATGTCCAGCAGCAACCGCGTGAACGCTGCGGAGAGCAAACCTCCGGCCACGCCCAGAACCGCGTAGATCCCCAGCTCCAGTGGGTGGACTAGCTCATACTGCGGGACCTTGAACAGAGGGTGGTTGCCGAGAAGGAGGCGCAGCATGGCCCACGACGTAGCCGAGGCGAGAACCACTGAACCAAGGATCGGCGCGTGCAGATCTCCTACTACTTCTTCGAGTGAAAAGAGGACTGCGGCCAGGGGCGTGTTGAACGCCGCTGCGACTGCCGCCGCAGCCCCCACCGGCAAAAGAGCTTTCACCTTTTCCGGTCGCAATCCCAGCCGGCGCCCGAGCACCGACGCGATACCCGCGCCCACCTGTACCGACGGCCCCTCGCGGCCCAGGGGAATTCCGCTGGCCAGCGTTGCCGACGTACACCAGAACTTTCCCAGCACCGTACCCAGGGTAATGCGGCCTTCGCGGGCGAAGAGCGCGGCTTTCGTTTGGGGCACGCCGCTGCCGCGGGCGTCCGGGAACCAGCGATACAGACAGTAGCCCATGCCCAGCGAGCCGGCCACCGGCACCAGCACCCGCCGCCATGCCGCGCCGCCCACGGGATAGAGCCGCATGCCCAGCCTCTCGGTGAGCACGATGAAGGCGACCACGGTCAGCCCCACTAGCGCGCCTATCAACAGAGTGAGGACCAGGAAGACCTGGTCCTCGCGTTGCTCCAGGAGCGAGGCCCATTGCTGGCCGGGTCGGGTCCACCATTTCCCTGGCTGCTTTTCCATTGCGCCCTTCAATTTAGACGGCCCCCTGGAAAAGTCGCGCCAACGGCGAACCGAGCCCTGCCATTTGTGAATAGGACTAGCGGCCGCTCGCACGCGGCCGCCCTTGGGGTTCCCTTAGTGCTGGGCGACAAAATGGTCCCGGCGATTCTCTTGCCAGCACTCTTCGTTGTCCTGGTTGCAGAACGGCTTTTCTTTGCCGTAGCTGATGGTTTTCAGTCGGCTCGCGTCCACGCCCTGGCGCTGCAAAGCGTCCTTGACGGAGGCGGCACGGCTCGCGCCCAGCGCCAGATTGTATTCAGTCGAGCCGCGGTCATCGCAGTGGCCCTCGATCGTGACCGAGACTTCGGGATGCTGCAACAGGTAACTGGCGTCATTCTGGGTCACCGGCTGCGCGTCATCGCGAATCAAGGCTTTGTCGTAGTCGAAGAACACGTCCTTGATGCTGAGTTCCTGGCGGGTGACCGGAGGAGCGGTGGCGGTCACGGGATTCACCGTCACCCGTGCTGAAGCGTCCTGGCTTCCGCCAGCGCCCTTCGCCGTCAGCGTGTAGGTGGTGGAACTGCCCGGGGCCACGGATCGCGAGCCCGAAGCCTCTACCGTACCCAGGCCGGCAATGGTGATGTCGGTGGCGTTGGTGGTCTGCCAGGTCAGTTGCGTGGACTGGCCCTGTTGAATCACGTTAGGACTGGCGGACAAAGTGGCGGTTGGCGCCGTGGGCGGTGGCGGCGTCTGTTTGGTGGTGACCGGAGTCTGCTTCTTGGCGCTGCACGACGTCAAAAGGAGTGCGCCTGCGAAAGCAACGATTCCAATGGAAGACTTCAATGTACGTGTCATGAGTCAAACCTCCCCAAAATGCTTTCCATGATACATCCCGAAAAACACCTTAAATTATACATCGTGCTACGATATATACCCAGAGGTGAATGACCGGTCGAGTAGCGCTTTTTGCCATGCCGGCCAAGCCCACCGCCGCGATCCAGCCTACCGGACAGGTGTCTTAGCGGCAATCCTTCGGGCGCGTGTGCGAATCCATTCCCTCAGGAGACGCCCATGCCTATCGATCCTGTCTGCAAGCGGCACGTGGAGATTGCTCATGCCTACGCAAGCTATGATTACCACTCCTGGACCGTTTACTTCGACTCCCCGGAGTGCTTGAAGAAGTTCGAGGAAGATCCTGACGCTTACATCCACCGCCTGGACGATGAAGAGCTTATCGCTGCTTAGCACGCTTGGCGCATCCTGAACTTAAAATGCTCTTATTACTAAAGTGACTGTCCCCGGACGGAAACCAGGACAACATCGGCCGGCCAGTCGAATTATCATAGGGGCATGCCCAAGCGCCGCGAGCAGCGCATCACCATGCCGATCTCCGTGCGGATCTGGGGTCTCGATGCCGAGGGGAAAGTGTTCTCTCAAAACGCCAAGACCGTCAACATCACTCCCGGCGGAGCGCGACTGTTCGGGGTTACGGCCAAACTGGATCCCGGCTTCACGGTCGGCCTGCAGTGTGGGTCGCTCAAAGGACGCTTCGTGGTGGTCTGGGTAGGAAATGGTGAAACCGCCAGCGAAGGCCAGATCGGCCTGCGCGCCGTGGAAACCGGCATTTGGGGCGTTCCTCTGCCCAAGCCCGCCGAAGACTACTTCGCTGCCTGGCTCGACGAAGAATTTCTTACCGGAGAATCGTAAGCAGCCGCAACAACACTGGTCGCTAGTCCCGCAATCCGCAGTCGCCAGGCGCAATCCCATACAATAGAAGGGTGCAACTTCGCGTCATCAACGTGGTTTATCTCGGTCGCACCGATTATGCCACGGCACTGGAGTTGCAGCAGACGGCAGTCCACCTGGTGAAAGCGGGACGGATCGGTCATACCTTGCTATTGCTGGAGCATCCGCCGGTCATTACCCTGGGGCGCAATGCCGGCGCGGAGAACGTCGTGGCTTCGCGCGATGTCCTGGCCAGCCAGGGCATTGCGTTGTTTGAGACCGACCGCGGCGGCGACGTCACTTTCCATGGCCCGGGGCAACTGGTGGGGTATCCAATCTTCCACTTGCGCGCTTTTGAACCAAAGATCGGTGCCGTGGATTTTGTGCGCAAGATTGAAGAAGCACTGATCCGCACCTGCGGCGACTTGGGCGTGGTCACTGGACGCATCCCCGGCATGACCGGAGTGTGGACCGAGACCGAGCCGCCGGCAAAGATTGGTGCGATTGGCGTGCACATCTCGCAGGCCGTCACTTCCCACGGTTTCGCCCTGAACGTCAGCACCGACCTCGATTACTTCAAGCTGATAGTCCCCTGCGGACTCGCCGGCAAGCCCGTAACTTCGCTGGAAGTAGAGATGGCGCGGCTGGAGTCGCGGCTGGCAGTCCCGTCGCTCGAAGAGGCGGCGCAGATGGTTTCACGCAACTTCGGACGCGTCTTCGAAGCGCAGACCTTGTGGCTGGAGTCACTCGATGCCCTGCTGGCTTCGGCCCCGCCCGGTCCGGAGAATCAAGATACGCCGGCGCGCGCGCCAGGCGGTATTCGCAAGCTCGCCGGCGAAGAAGACATCTTTCGCGCATAAAGTCCACAAGTCCGCGTGCGTTTCCTCATCGCGGACACGGGTACGAAGTGGACGGCGTTGCCGGCGTTCCCGGGATCACTCGGTCCGGTGTTGCGGGAGTGCCCGGGATCGTGATGTCCGGCATATCCGGCCCGCCGGGAATGACCGTGTCAGGAGTGCCCGGGGATCCCGGAATCACAGTGTCTGGCGTGCCTGGGGAACCAGGGGTATAGCAGGTAGCGGGAGGGTTTGGCGGCAGAAACATCGCTCGCAAAGGAGTTTGCTTCGCGGTCGCATCGGCTACGCTGTTCGCCTCCAGCGAGACCGGCTGAGTGAGCGTCAGGTCCACAGTGGTGCCCGCAACCACGACATCATCGTTCGCGCGGATCATCAGCACCAAGGCAGACGCAGCCCCACTATCCGGCTGCGTGGTGCCTGCAAGGGAGAGGGTATAGCCATTGGCAAAGATCATCTGTGCCGACTGCAATTGCACCGCTGTACTCCCTTTGGGCTTTTTGGGATGGGTGAAGCTTTGGAAGCTGCCTTGGAGGAAGGTTCCAGCCGGTATCATCAACTTGCCGTTCACCAAGACTGGAAAGATCGTTTCCAGGTAAATCCCGTCTCCCGGTTTCGAGGATTTGGCGGGGAAAGAGCGAACCAGCGCCAGGAAAATCTGCGTGCCCGCTGGAATTGTGAGCGTGGTTTTCCCGGTCTGAGCCGCAGCCTGTGTCACCGCCGGAGCATCGGCTGCGGGCGGCGTCCGCGATTGCTCTCCCGTGCAAGTCAGAGATCCGAAAAGAATTCCTGCGATAGCCAGACTCGCTGGGATACCGGTGAGCGAGCGCCGGATAAGAAGAGAACTTGATGACAACCGGTATGATTCAGGACGAACGGTCATGGCGGGCGCCTCCGTGACATCATAAAGCAACTGCACCTCCTTCAACCCGCGGCCTTGGTCGAGGTTGGTGTTGATTCGTGAACTTTTGTTGAGCGCCGGAGAGGGAATACGCAAGGCGGCGGCAGGGAAGACATTCTCTCCAGCTGGACCATTTGCCCATGAAGATTCCGGTGTTTGGAACTCGGATGGAAGGGCGCGCCTACCTGCGTCGTCCCAGCGCTTATGCGTTGGTGCGAAACTTGAGCGGCTTTTGGGCGGTGGTGCGAACGCCCAACGGCTGTTTCCTTCCCGGCGGCGGGATGGAGCCGCATGAGACTTCGCTGCAAACAGTAGAACGGGAGGCACGGGAGGAGTGCGGGTTCGTGCTCAAGCCGCGCGCCGTGGTGGCAAGGGCGATCCAATTTGTGTACTCGGCGGAGGAGAAGAAGTACTTCGAGAAGATATGCGAATTCGTGGAAGCCGACCTGGTTGGCGCCGTGCCTCCGCTCGAGTCTGACCACGAATTAGCCTGGTTGGGCGTGGATCAGGCGATGGCTTCCCTCTCCCATGAGAGCCATCGCTGGGCGGTAGCCCGCGCCAATGGGCGAGTTTCATAGCCTGGGTATAAACTGGTATTCGTCCCATGGCAGCAAAAACCAAAATCAATAAAATTTCCCGAAACGGCAGCAAACGATCTGCCAACGGCGGATCTGCGGCGAAGGCCAATGCCCTCCGCGTGAATCAATACGGCATCCCCGACTGGCGTTTGGAGCAGCCGGAGTTCGAGGTGTTCGAAGTCGCGAGCGGGACTGAAGTCCACTACGAGATCAAAGGCAAGCTCAACGCGCCGGCCCCGCCTATCCGCGAATCCAGATACATGAACCGAGAGCAGCACCTGGAGCTCTATCGCTGGATGGTGCTGAACCGCCGCATGGAACAGGCGCTCGAAAATCTATACAAGCAGAGCAAAGTCGTCGGCGGCGTTTATTTCGGGCTGGGACAAGAGGCGTGCTCCTGCGCCTCGGCGTTTGCGCTCGGGCCCGACGACTGGTTCGCCCCCATGATCCGCAACCAGGGCGCGCAGCTGGTGCGCGGCTTCCACGCCCGCGACATCATGATGCAATACATGGCCAAGTCCGGTTCGCCCACCCACGGCAAAGACGGCACCTCGCACTATGGCGACATCGAGAAACGGCACATGGTCTCGCCCATCTCCATGCTGGGTGACCTGCTGCCGGTGATGGCCGGCGTCTCGCTGGGCGCGCGCATGCAGGGGAAAGAGCTGGCCTGCCTGACCTGGATCGGGGATGGCGGACAATCCACCGGCGTCAGCTATGAAGGCATCAATTTTGCTGCTGTGCGCAAGCTGGGCCTGGTGCTGATCATCGAGAGCAATCTCTGGGCCTACTCCACGCCGACAGAGTATCAAGTCGCGGTGAAAGACCTGGCCAACCGCGCCATCGGTTACGGTATGCCCGGCGTGATCATCGATGGCACCGACGCTTGCCAGGTTTATGACGCCACCTATGAAGCCGTCGAACGCGCCCATCGCGGCGAAGGCCCCACGCTGATCGAAGCTAAGCTGATGCGCATGAAAGGCCATGCCATTCACGATGCCGCGGCCTATGTCCCTAAAGAGATGCACGAGTTCTGGCGCAAGCGCGATTGCATTGATCGTTTTGAGAAATACCTGATGGATAAGAAATGGCTCACGCCGGGGCAAAAAGAAACAATGGTCGCCGAGGTCGAGAAAGAAATCGACGCCGACCGGGCTTTTGCCGAGAATTCGCCTATGCCCGAAGGCCACACCGCCGCCGAAGGCGTGTATTGCGAAGCCGGCTGCCACGTGATCAAACCGAAGTACGGTATGCCGAAAAGAGCAAAGCGGGGCGAGGGAAAGTTGAAGCAGACGGAGGCAGCGATACATTTCAAGTAAGCACTCAGCAGTCAGCACTCGGCATTCGGCCCCTGAACATTGTGTTCCACCTCCGGGACTCCGGGGAGTTGCGAAGACCAGGTTCGAACTATATCCTCAGGCCTTGCAAGCAAATCAAGGGACTGAATGCTGATTGCTGAGTGCTGAATGCTTGTCACCAGATGATTGATCTGGTCACGAGGCAAAATCTCATTCCGAAAAATATGGCTCAAGCAACCTATCTCGAAGCAATCCGGCAGGGACTCTGGGAAGAGATGGAGCAAGACCCCACCGTCTTTTGCATCGGCGAAGACATCGGCGTTTACGGCGGTGCGTTCAAAGTTACCGATGGATTCATCCACCACTTTGGGCCGCAGCGGGTGATTGACACGCCCATTGCCGAATCGGCGATTGTGGGCGCGGCCTTCGGGGCGTCGCTGACCGGGATGAGGCCGGTGGCCGAGTTCCAGTTTATGGACTTCATCGGCTGCGCCTTCAACCAGATCGTGAACATGGTAGCCAAGTCACA
Organism: Candidatus Angelobacter sp.; assembly: GCA_036521855.1. Classification (GTDB taxonomy): domain Bacteria; phylum Acidobacteriota; class Terriglobia; order Terriglobales; family Acidobacteriaceae; genus Angelobacter. Next base: position 100,510 of record DATDGY010000291.1, on the reverse strand, counting down.
CTATCGTTGGGGTGCGCCGGCTCCGCTGGTCCTGCGCGGACCGGCCGGGGGAGGTGTTCACGGTGGACCTTTCCATTCGCAGAACCCGGAGATGCACTTTGTGCACACGCCGGGGATCAAAGTCGTCGCGCCGGCCACGCCCAGCGATGCCAAAGGACTGATCAAGTCGGCCATCCGCGACAACAATCCCGTCTTGTTTCTCGAACACAAGTTTCTCTATCGCCGCATCAAGGAAGAAGTTCCGGATAGTGATTACGCGGTACCCATCGGCAAAGCGCGCCTGCATCGCCCGGGACGCGACTTGAGCATCATTACTTACGCGGCCATGGTACACGCCGCGCAAGAGGCCGCCGAACTGCTGTCCAAGGAAGGAATTGAAGTCGAGATTCTCGACCTGCGCACGCTTTCGCCGCTGGACCGCGAGGCCATCACCCAAACCGTGAAGAAGACCAACAAGGTCATCCTGCTGCACGAAGACACCAAGACCGGTGGGTTGGCCGGCGAGATTGCCGCCATCATCAACGAGGAAGCCTTTGACGATCTTGACGGCCCCATTGTCCGCATCACCGCGCTCGATACTCCGGTGCCGTTCTCACCGCCGCTCGAGCATTTCTTTTTGCCCAAGCTGGAGGACGTGGTCAGGGAAGCGAGAAGGCTACATAGCTACTAGCTGCTTCTTTCCGGAGTCTCGAGCGGAGCGAGAGATCCCTATTACCGCGATACGGATCGTGCAAGTGCGAGATTTGCGCCATGGCGGTGAGTTAGAATTTGTTGCTTGAAGACTTTGCGTAGCGATAGGGACCCCTCGCTGCGCTTCGGGGTTTCAGAAAATGCACTATCTCCTCAAGACCGAACCTTCCGTCTACAGCTTTGCCGACTTGCAAAAAGAGCAGTCCACCATCTGGGACGGCGTCACCAACCCGGTGGCCGTGAAAAATCTGCGCGGGATGCAGACCGGCGACAAGCTCGTGATCTATCACACCGGGGACGAGAAGACTGCGGTTGGCACGGCGACGGTGGAGTCGGTCGACACCAGCGACGCCAAGACTCCCCAGGTCAAGATCAAGTCCGGCAAACCCATCGCCAAGCCGCGCACCCTGGCCGAGATCAAAGCCCATAAGCTGTTTGCCGATTCTCCACTCGTCCGGCAGGGAAGGCTCTCGGTGGTGCCGTTGACCGCCGAACAGTACGCCTGGCTTACCGAGTAGCAATCAGCAGTCAGCCCTTCGTTCTTACCACGGAGGGCACCGAGGAGCACGGAGGGGTTCGCCCTCAGAGAAATCGGCCTTCCTCTGTGGTTCTTGGTTTACCTCTGTGTTCTCAAGTGGTCAAAAAATCGAAGATCCGCGTGTCAAAACCCTCACAGTGTTTATCGGCGCACACAGTTCACAGCCACTTGCGTCACACATCTCCCTAAGAATCAATAGCTTACATTTGGCTGCCACGATGCTTTCTCTCCTGGCGAGGAGAGGAAGGAGAAACGACGATGCGGCGGATCGTTGGAATCTCGGCAAGAAGTGCGGTGGCAGTGGCGCTCCCTTTGGCGGGAGCGCTTTACGTAGCAGCGGAAGCCAGGCAGGCGATGCTTCGGCGCTACAGCGAGGCACTGAGCGCAGCGATCAATACTCAGGTTGACTCAAGATCGGGTGATCGACGGCTAGCCCCACGGCAAGCCGGGGCGGGCGGGACAGGTCGGGTCATGGCGCCCGGTGCTTTCGAAAGCTTGAAAACTTCCCCGGCGCAAGACGCGAAATTAACCACCCAGGTTGACGAAGTCGCGGCGGAGCAGCAGGCCGCGAAGCTTCCCGCCCAGAAGCCGCCCAAGAAATCGGCGAACGACTCGCACACGCGGCAGATCATCATCAGTATCCCCGATCGGCGGCTGGCCCTGATCGAAGACGGCCAACTGGTCAAAGCCTACCCGGTTGCCGTCGGCAAGAGCGAGACGCCCAGCCCAGACGGCGAATTCACCATCATCAATCACGCCGTGAACCCGGTCTACCGGCATGAGGGCAAAGAAGTCGCTCCAGGCAAAGACAATCCACTGGGCACGCGCTGGATGGGGCTGAGCGCGAAAGGCTACGGCATCCACGGCACCAACGTGCAGAGTTCGGTGGGCAAGGTGGCATCGCACGGCTGCTTTCGCATGAAGAAGAAGGACGTGGAAGAGCTCTACCGCCAGGTGCAGGTGGGCGACGCGGTATCCATCCACGGCGAACGTGACGAGCTGACCGCCAGCCTGTTCTTGAGCGGCGATCAGAAGGCCAGTCCGGCGGTCGTAGCCGCCAAGGGCGAGGCGCAAATTGCTGCGGCCACTACTGTGAGCGCGGCCGCAGGCGAAGACCAGTAGGAGACAAGATCGGGTGATGTGGTGGCCGGTTGGTCGGAGGATTGTTGAGGGGTCAATAGCAAGTGAGCCCGATGGACCGGCCGCCAGATCACCCGATCTACGAAAGCGAGATTCAAATGTTGCTGCTGAAATACCTGCTATTGACCGTCGGCTGGGGCCTGCTGGGTTGGGCCGCAGCCATCGCGCTGAACAATCTGAACAAGATTGTCCAGTATCACCGTCAGGTGCGGATCCATATACCTCCGGAGCCGGGGTCCCCGACGCGCGCTTCGCGCGGCGGGGTGGAGGAAAACTTGCCGGCCAAACCGCAACTGAGCTGGACAACTGCCAAGTGGGCGTTCCTTGGGGCCTGGCTGCCACTCATTCTCGCTATGGGCATTGCGGTGGTGCCCAGCGGGATGGGCGGCATCAGAGTGAGTCAGACCTCAGGGACGCGCCCAGGCACGCTCTATCCCGGCGTGCACTGGATCACGCCGATCGTCGATTCCATTGTGCTCTACGACCTGCGTGACCAGGTGCTGACAACTTCCTCCGGCAAAGACGGAATGGAATCGATCGCCGAAAGTGACACGAAAGTTAAGAGGGCAGCGGATTTCACTGTCCAGTCCAAAGAGGGGTTGAGTATTGGGCTGGCGATTACCGTCCGCTACAAGCTCGATCCCCAGCGGCTGGACTACATCCATGCCAACTTGCCGCACCCGGTGGAACAAGAGATTGTCCCGCCGGTGGTGGCCAGCACCTTCCGCGAACTGGCTCCGGCCTATACCGTGCGCGATGTCTTTTCCGTACGGCGCGAGGAAATTCGCAGCAAGGCCGCCGACCAAATCACCAGCAAGCTCGAAAAAGACGGCATCATCGTGAAGGAGGTCATGCTGCGCGATGTGCAGTTGCCGGCGGAGTACGCCAAGGGCCTGGAAGGACTGCTGCTGAAAGAGCAGGAGGACGAAGGCCTGGGCGTGGAAACCGATATGAAGGCCAAGCAGGTGAAGATCGCGGAGCTGGAAGCCGAGGCCGCCAAAGTTCGGCAGGTGACGCAGGCGGAAGGCGCGGCCAGAGTCCGCGTCCTGCAGGCCAAGTCTGAGGCCGACGCCATGCAGTACACGCTGCCCCTCAAGAAGCAGCAGATTGAGCAGTCGCGTCTGGAAGCCGAGGCCCACAAGGAAGCCACGGTGAAGAACGCGCAAGCCCAGGCGGAAGCCAAAGTCATCGACAGCAAGGCGGAGTTGGAGCGCCGCAACCTGCTGGCCGACGCCGAAGCCTCGCGCATCCGCAAGGTGGCTCTGGCGGACTCGGAACGCATGAAGTCCGAAGCCATCCTGCTGAAACAGAACCCGCTATTGATCAACAAGATCGTGGCCGAACGCCTGTCTGACAAGCTGCAGATCATGATGGTGCCCTCGGACGCCAAGATCTTCTTCAATGACGTGATGAAAGGCGGCATCACGCCGCAGACCATGGGGGACACGCAAACCCAGGCCGCGGCCGAGGCCCAAGAAGATGACGACGACCCGCCGGCCAAGAACAACGGGAACGATGCCGACGAACCGCGTCCCGTAGCCCGGCGTGTTGGGCCCAATCGCCGGTAGTACGACATTCCGCTGGAAATCCAAACGGGCGCTGCCTCCGCCGGGGCAGCCCCGTTCCAGCGGAACAGCTTTTCTTTCTGTAATCTCGAGCGTAGCGAGAGAGCCCTATTGCCTTACATGACTCAAGCTTCTGAGAGGAGCGAATGTTGCCTCGCCTACCCAGTACGCAACGTTGCCATACGGGTCCCTCGCTAACGCTCGGGATGCTAAAAGAATGCTATACTTCGCCTTTCCCGCACATGTCGAAGACCGCACTTCGCCGACGTTGCTGCGCACTTCTCATCCTTCTTCTTGCCGTGTCCCTGTTCGGCGGGAGCGCCCAACAGCCGCCTCCGTCGCCGCTGGTAGCGGCGGCAGGCGACCTCGTCCAACAGATTCTCTCTCGCAGCGGCTCGCCTTCCGCGGTTGCCATCACCTTCCAGAACTCCTCCGCGATGTCGGGGGAAATGCAGGAGATCGTGCAGACCGCGGTCTTCAACAGCTTTCGCGACGCAGGCGTGCGCGTGGTGAAGCCGGAGGCGGCGCTGGCCGAGATACAGATCATATTTTCCGAGGACTGGCAGGGCTATCTGTGGATCGCGGAGATCCATGAGGGCACCAGCACGCAGATGGTGATGAAAAAACTCCCGCGGCCGGAGCACACGGCGACCGGGCGCGTTCCGACCCTGACCGTGCGCAAGAATCCGGTGTGGCAGCAGGACGCGCCCATTCTCGACTTCTATGCCGACAATCAGAACCTGGTGGTGCTGGAGCCGGACCAAGTCTCGCTGTACGCGAACGACGGCGGACAGTGGCGGGCACGCTACACGCTGGCCATCAACCATGAACAGTTGTGGCCGCGCGACCTGCGCGGACGGCTGAAGCTTAACGGAGGTCAGATCACTGCCTTTCTCCCCGGGACATTGTGCGCGGGTTCGCTGTCGCCGCCGTCGCTGGAGTGCCACGCCAGTGACGATCCTTGGACGGTGGACCACGGCCAGATCGTGGCCTTCTACAGTCCGCGGCGAAATTTCTTCAGCGGGATTCTGTCTGGACCGAGCGCCGGCGCGTCCGTGGTCCCGTTTTTTTCCGGCGCGGCGTGGCCGAGCGGCGACCAGCGGCAATGGCTCTTCGCAGGCACCGACGGACGCGCGCGTCTCTACCAGAACGATCTTTCCACGCCAGCGGCGGTGTACAACTCCTGGGGCAGCAGCCTGGCCGGCGTGCACTCCAACTGCGGCTCAGGATGGCAGATGCTGGTGACTGCACCCACCGACAATATTCATCCCGACAGCATTCAGGCCATGGAGATCGCCGGCCGTGAAGCCCAGCCGGTCAGCTCCGCGATTGATTTGACCGGACCGGTTGTGGCCCTCTGGACAGCCGGCAAGAGCGGCGAAACGGTGAACACGGTGATGCAATCCACGGTTACAGGAAGGTATGAAGCATTCACGCTCACGGTTACTTGCAATTAGCTGTTTGCTGCTGGCGGCGGCAGGCGGGCATTCGAGCTCTCGTCCGCACTACGGCGGAACTGCGCGCGTCTTGCTTCAGTACCGGGTGAATTCCATCGACCCAGCGGCGGAAGAGGACCACCCGGCGACGCGCGACCGGATGGCCCGCCTGACATTTGAAACGCTCACGCAGGTTGATCCGCAAGGACGGGTGCATCCGCGGCTGGCCAGTTCCTGGCGGCCCGATCCCGCGAAGCGCGTCTGGCAGCTTCGCCTGCGCCTGGCCAGCTTCCACGACGGCACGACGGTAACCGCGGCCGACGTCGTTGCCAGCCTGAAAAATGCCGAGCCGGGCTGGAGATACACTGCGACCGACCGCCAGACCGTCACTATCGAAACGCCTTCACCCATAACCCAGATGCCGGAACTGCTGGCGGTGGAGAAGTTTGCCGTAGTCAAACGCTTGCCGGATGGCACACTTCTGGGTACCGGTCCCTACCGGCTAAGCCAGTGGCACCCGGGCGAGCACGCCTTGTTTACCGCCAACGAAGACTATTGGGGTGGACGGAGTTATCCTGATTCCATCGAGTTCCAGATGGGCGCCGGCCTCCGCGAGCAATTGTTGCAGCGCCAACTTGGCCCTTACGCCGCCGCTGAGCTTACTCCCGACGGCATACGCACCCTGGACCAGAGTGGCCAGGAAGTCCTGCTTTCGCGTCCTGCGGATTTACTGGTGATATTGTTTCTCCAGCCGGACAACGCGGGCGTTGCGGGGAGAAAGAAACCCATTGATCCACGATTGCGCCAGGCCCTCTCCAGCGCCATGGATCGCGACGCCATCAGCAATGCCATGTTGCAGAAGAAAGGCTCTCCGGCTTCGGGACTGTTGCCGCAATGGCTCACCGGCTACGAGTTCCTGTTGGACTCGGCTTTTGACCGCGCCCGGGCGCGCAAGCTTGCGGCTGACGCCGGCCTGGGCGTGCCTTCGCCGCCTATCTCGCTGGCCTATGATTTTTCCGATCCTGTGGCCAAGCTGGTGGCGGAACGGATCGCCTTTGATGCCAGCCAGGCGGGAATCACCGTGCGTCCCTACGGCGAAAGCCACGTCAACAGCAAGTCCGCACAGGCCTCGATGAACGCCGATGCAGTTTTGTTGCGGCTGCCCTTGGCCTCGCTGGAACCGTCCGTTGCCCTGGCCGCGTTGGCCGGCGATCTGGGACTAGCCCCTGAAACGGCTTCGTCCGCGCTTCAGGCGGTGCGTCCGGAGGATCTGTTGCAGGCCGAACGCAAGGCGCTTGAGAATTTCCGCGTGCTTCCCGTGGCCCACGTCTCGCAGGCGCTGTGGCTCAACGCAAACGCGCACAACTGGCAGCAGCTACCCAATGGCTTGTGGGACCTGGATCAGTTGTGGGTGGAAGGAGTTCGCTAAACGTGTCGCTCAAGACCAAGCTGCTGTTGCTGGTGGCGCTGAGCGTTGCCGCAAGCGTGGGCGCCGTGGCCTGGCTGATTGAAGCGCGCACGCATGAGACCTTCCGCCAGATCGAGCAGGAGCGCACCACGGCCCTGGTGAATCAGTTTCGGCGCGAGTTCGAACACGAAGGCGACGAAATTACCCGCGGCGTTGACACCATCGCCAACTCTGATTCCATGCTGCGCCTGGCGATCGATCTTTCCAACGGCAGCGACTATGCGAGCCACGTGAATGAGGCCATCGGCTACGCCTCCGCGCAACGGCTCGACTTCCTCGACTTAATCGCTCCTGACGGGGCGACCATCTCCTCCGCGCACTGGCCCGCGCGTTTTGGCTACAAGCAGCGCTGGTTCCTGGAGCCTGGGGCCCCCCGGCCGCAACCGGCCTTCCTTCGGCACGTGGAGACGCCGCAAGGCAGCGTTCTGGCGCTGCTTTGCCTGCGTCCCGTGCATACGCATGGGCCGGATTTTTATCTGATCGGCGGACGGCGGCTGGACACCACGGTCCTGGGATCGCTCTTCCCAGCTGAAGGACTGCGCGTCTCCATCTACAGCGCTCCCGAGCAGGGACCGGCCGAGATCCTGGGCGCGGCCAGCGGTGTGCCGTCAGAGAACCTGATGCCGCTGATCCAAAAAGTGATGGACCAGCACGGCGAAGCCTCCGCCAGCATCGAGTGGGGCCCGGAACTGCAGCAAGAGCAGATCGTCCACGCCATCGCCCTGCCCGGCTACTCCGATCGTGTGCCGGCCGTTCTGCTGGTGGCGAACTCTCTGGAGCGCGAGACCGCGCTGGAAAAATCCGTCGCCAAGGTCAGCTTGCTGATCGCCGGGGTGGGCGTGCTGCTGGGGATCATCGGTGGCGGATTTGTGGCCGCGCGTCTCAGCCGTCCTATTAAGAAGCTGGCCCGCGCCGCCGCCGAGATCGGCCAGGGCAACTGGGACGTGCGCGTGGAACCCGGTTCGCAGGATGAGATCGGCAAGCTGGCTTCGGCATTCAACCAGATGACCCAGGAGCTGATCACGCAACGCGAACGCCTGGTGCAAAGCGAGCGTGTGGCTGCCTGGCGCGAACTGGCGCGACGGCTGGCCCATGAGCTCAAGAACCCGCTCTTCCCATTGCAGATCACCGTGGAGAACCTGCTGCGCGCTCGCGAGAATACCCCCGAACAATTCGATGAGGTGTTTCGCGAGAGCACCGCCACTCTGCTCGAAGAGGTCGCCAATCTCAAGACCATCATCGGCCGCTTCAGCGACTTTTCCCGGATGCCGGCGCCGCAGCTGCAGGCCGTAGACCTGGATGAATTGATTCGCGGCGTTGTCCAGCTCGTCCAGGGACAGCTGGCGCGCGGCCCGGCCCGTATCGAGACAGAGTTGCAGTTGGGCGATCTGCCCGCGGTCAGCGGCGACCCGGTGCTGTTGCGCCGCGTGGTCGAAAACCTGGTGCTCAACGCCATTGACGCCATGCCCCAGGGCGGCAAGCTCACCTTCCGCACCGAACTGGACCATGCCAACGGGCTGAAGCATGGGTCCGCCGTCTTCGAGCTTGCCGACACCGGCCAGGGACTGACGCCGGAAGAGTGCGGGCGCCTGTTTACTCCTTACTACACCACCAAGCAGCATGGCACCGGGCTGGGACTGGCGATCGTGCAGTCGGTGGTAAGCGACCACGGCGGCCAGATCAGCGTTACCAGCGCGAAGAATCAAGGGACAACGTTTCATATTGAACTGCCGTTGTGGGGGGAGCAAGTCGTTAGTATTTAGTAATTAGCAAAACCAACAGGCTTGTTGACGGGAGCTAACTACTAAGTACTAAATACTAAGTACTACTAACATGAAAGCTCATCTCCTCATCGTCGATGATGACGCCAACACGCTGGCCTCGCTGGCGCGCGCCTTCCGCCTGGCCGGACATGAAGCCGTGGTTTGTGACAGTCCGGTCCGCGCCCTGGAACTGGTCAAGCAAGAGAAGTTCGACCTGATCTTCTCCGACGTGGTCATGCCCGGCATGGACGGCCTCAAGCTCCTGGAAGAGATTCGCGCCGCCGGCGTGACCTCGCCGGTAGTGATGATGTCCGGGCAGGCCCACATCGAGATGGCAGTGAAAGCCACCCGGCTGGGCGCGCTGGACTTCCTGGAAAAGCCGCTCTCGACCGACAAGCTGCTGCTCACCGTGCAAAACGCGCTGGCCCTGGAGAGGCTCAAGCAGGAAAACCAGCAGCTCCGGCAGCAACTGGGTGGGTCGGGAATCGTCTTTACGGGCGAGAAGATGCGCCGCTTGCTGGCCCAGGTGGAGCGCGTGGCCGCCAGCGAGACGCGGGTGTGCATCCTAGGCGAGACCGGTACAGGCAAGGAGCTGATTGCCCGCGCCATCCATGAGAAGAGCCCGAGGCGCGAGGGGCCTTACGTCACGCTCAACTGCGCCGCGGTGCCGGCGGAGCTGATCGAGTCCGAGCTGTTCGGCCACGAAAAAGGATCGTTCACCGGCGCTGCCTCGCGGCACATCGGCAAGTTCGAGCAGGCGCATGAAGGCACGCTGTTTCTGGACGAGATCGGCGACATGCCTCTCTCCATGCAAGCCAAGCTGCTGCGCGTCCTGGAGCAGGGTGAGGTGGAGCGCATCGGCGGCGACAAGCCCATCCAGGTCAGCGTGCGCGTGGTGGTGGCCACGCATCGCAACCTCGAAGAGCGGACGCGCCAGGGTGGATTCCGCCAGGATCTGTTCCACCGCATCTACGTCTTCCCCGTGGCTCTGCCGCCGCTGCGCGAACGCCCTGAGGACATCCCCGCGCTCACCCGCCACTTCGCCGCCCAGATCACCAAGCAAAATGGGTGGAAGGAAGTAGCTTTCAGTGACGGCGCCATGCACGCGCTGCAGGCGCACTCCTGGCCGGGCAACATCCGCGAGCTGCGCAACGTGGTGGAGCGCCTGTTGCTGTTTGCCGAAAGCGATGCCGTCACCGCGGCCACGGTGCGCGCCGCCTTGCCCGCGCTGCCTGGCGGCGCGTCCAACACCCTGCTGAGCGGCTCCGCGGCGACCACAGGCGAGCTCTCGGCGCGGGTGGAGCAGTTCGAGCGGCAGCTGATCCTCGACGTCATCAAACGCCACAACCACCACATTACTAACGCCGCCAAAGAGCTGGGCCTGGAACGCAGCCACCTTTATAAGAAATGCCAGCAGCTAGGAATCGATCTTCGCGAGCTACGAAAGTAAAGGAACGGTCCAGAGCGACGCCTGGATTGCTGAAAGACCACCGGGCGTGAATGCCGGGTGCTGAACGTTTGGCAAAGTGGAATAATGTTTCTGTGACAACTACTTCCCAATCCGATCTCTATCGTCTGCTGCCGTCCGTGGACGACTTGCTCCGGGCGGCCGGGTTAGCGGCGCTACTGGCGCGTGAAGGCCAGTCCGCCGTCACTGATGCTGTTCGGGCGGTGCTGGCGCAGCTTCGTGAAGAAATCAGCGCCGGACGCCTGAACAACATTGAGTCCGTGCAACTCGCGCTGGATGGGCTGGGAGACGCCGTTGCCCGGCACGTACGTTCGGCCATGGCATTCTCACTCCAGCCAGTGATCAATGCCAGCGGGGTGATCCTGCACACCAATCTCGGACGCGCGCCACTGGCGGAAGCGGCCATCCAGCGCATCGGCGAAGTCGCCCGCCGCTATTCCAATCTTGAGTTCGATATCAACGCCGGCGAGCGGGGCAAGCGCGACGTCCACGTGGAGCGACTGTTTTCGCGGCTGTTGAACCAGGATGATGCCGACGCCGGCGTCAGCGGCATTCGCACCGTGGTCGTGAACAACTGCGCCGCGGCGGTTATGCTGGCCTTGAACACGCTGGCCGAAGGCGGCGAGGTGATCGTCTCGCGCGGCGAGCTGGTGGAGATCGGCGGGTCATTCCGCGTGCCAGACGTCATGAGCAAGTCGGGCGCGGTACTGCGCGAAGTCGGCACCACCAATCGCACCCGCATCCAAGACTATGAGCGCGCCATCAGCGAGAAGACCCGGTTGCTGCTGCGCGTGCATCGCTCCAATTTCGCCATCATCGGGTTCACCGAGCAGCCGCCGCTCGAGGAACTGGCCGCCCTCGGCCGCAAGCACAACATTCCGGTGATGGAAGACCTGGGCGGCGGCGCCCTGCTGCCGCTGCGCAGCCTGGGCGTGGAGGAGAGCGGTGTGGCCGACAGCCTGCGCGCCGGGGTAGACCTGGTGACCTACAGCGGCGACAAGATGCTGGGCGGCCCGCAAGCGGGCATGCTCAGCGGCCGCGAGGAGTTGATCCAGCGCGTACGCTCGAACCCGCTGTTCCGCGCCTTGCGCGTGGACAAGCTGACCTACGCCGCGCTGGAAGCAACGCTGGTGGAGTACGTCCGCCAGAATCACGATGCGATTCCCTTCGTGCGCATGATGCGCCTGCCCGCCGAAGAGATCCGCAAGCGCGCTGAAGCAGTGCGCGAGAAGATCACTACACCCGGCTTGCGTCTCGAGATCGCCATCGTCATCATTCCTGGCGAGTCATTGGTGGGCGGAGGCTCGGCCCCAACCTCTACGCTCAAGACTTTTCTGCTGGCCATTACCTCGCAGTCGTTAAGCGCGGACCAGTTGGCCGCGCGGCTGCGCAGAAACTCGCCGCCCATCGTGGCCCGCGTGGAAGAAGGCCGCGTACTGTTGGACCTGCGGACGGTATTTGAGCCGGAAGACGAGGAGTTAGTGCGAGCGCTGAAGGAGATCGGGAAGTAGCACTCAGCATTCAGCACTCAGCATTCAGTCCCGGACCATTCTCTTGTAATTACGAAAAACGAATGGATGATGTTTAAAGTGCCTCTGCTGCCTTGCCGGGAAGAATGGGCTGAGTGCTGAATGCTGAATGCTGCTATGCCCACCATCTACACCATCGGACATTCCACCCGCGATCTGGCTGATTTTTCCCGCGTGTTGCAAGCGCATGACATCAGACTGCTCGAAGACATCCGGGCGTTTCCCATGTCCCGCCGCCATCCCCACTTCAATCGCGAAAATCTGGAGATGTGGCTGCCGGAGATTGGATGCGGCTACGCATGGGAAAAAGATCTTGGCGGCAGGAGAAAGCGGCAGATGCCGGCCATGGAGTCGCCGAACCTTGCCCTGAGAAATGAGTCGTTTCGCAACTACGCGGATTACATGCTGTCGCCACCCTTTGCCCAGGCGGTCGACCGGCTGATCGAGCGGGCGGCGGCGCAGAATACGGCGATCATGTGCGCCGAGGCGCTGTATTTCCACTGCCATCGCATGCTGGTATCGGACTACCTGGTGAGCCGCGGCCACACAGTCCTGCACATCCTGGATGAGAAGCCGCCCAAAGAACACGTGCTGACCAAAGACGCGCGGATCATCGAGGGCAAACTCGTCTATCGCGGCGACTATTTGCTGTAAAACTCACGAACGAACCTGCCGGTCAATCTCTTCCTTGGCGATATGAAAACCGGTGTTGGCCGCGGGGACACCGGCATAGATGGCAGCTTGCAGCAAAGCTTCCTTCAGGTCGCACGCCTCCAGACCGTGCTGGAGACCCGCGCGCAGGTGCAGACGAAATTCCTCCCACCGACTCATGGCCGCGGTGATGGCCAGCACCAACAACCGGCGCGTGCGCTGGTCGAGGCCCGGCCGGCTCCAGACAGCGCCCCAGGCATAGCGCGTGATCAGCTCCTGGAAATCGCGAGTGAGCTCGGTGGCCGAAGCCATGGAGCGCTCGACGTGTTCATCGCCGAGAACCTGGCGGCGCACGCGTAACCCTTGTTCAAGAGAATCTGTTGCCGTGTCCTTCGTAAGCAGAAACTGCAGCGCCGCCGCAGTAAACGATCGCGGACGGGCGAGGTTCGAGAGATGTGCTCCCGGCAGAACGACCGCTTTCGCGCCAGGTAGTTCCCGGGCCAGGACCGCGCCATTCTCCGCCCATGGCGTCGAGGGATCGCTGTCACTGCCGATTACCAGCGTGAGCACGCGGATCTTTCCCAGTACCGCCCGGTGGTCCACGTCGCGGAGGGCAGCGCAGCAGCCGATGTAGCCCGCTGGATCGGTGCCCAGGAAGACCGCGCGCGTAGATTGGGCGAAAGCATCGCCGCGCGCCAGCATTTCCGGCGAGAAGAAGCGCTGCATCGTCAGATCGGCAATGGCCGCCATGCCGCCATCGCGCACGGCGTTGCGCCGCGTCTCCCACAGCTCCGTGGTGCCGAATTTGGCCGCGGTGTTGGCCAGCACCATCGAGGTCAGGCGCGCAGGAGCATGGAGCGCGAGCCATTGGCCGATAGCGCCTCCCATGGAGAGGCCGCAGAGCGCAAATTTATCGATCCGCAGCGCGTCCGCCAGCGCCAGCAGATCGCGCGCCAGTTGCTCGATGGTGTAGTCGCCCTGGGGAACGCCGGAAGCGCCGTGGCCGCGCGTGTCAAATCGCAACACCTGAAAGTGGTCGAGCAGGTCCGGCATCTGCGGCGCCCACATCTCGTGGTCGCAGCCCAGGGAGTGGGAGAGCGCCAGCACCGGCAGGTCCGTGCGCCCTTCCAGCCGGTAGAACAAGCGGATGTCGTCAACATTCAAGAAAGGCAAGCTGGTACTCCTTTGTGCCGCCGGAATCGCCGGTGGAATTCTGATCTGCAGAAGCCAGCAGACGATATTGAAATTTGCCGGCCATGCCCAGATAGCGTTCCGGCGTCTCGAGCTCGCGCAGCGCTGCCGGATCAAAATGGTCTCTTGCTTCCGGCATATCGCGCAGGACCTCGCTCAGTCGTTGCTCGTGCTCCACACTTCTCCGCGCGGCTTCATCTACAATCTTGTAGACGGCGTCGCGGCCCAGCTTTTCTCCCAGGATCATCATGGCGCGCTCGGCAAAGATGACGCCACTCGTGGCCTCGATGTTGGCGCGCATGCGGCCCGCGTCCACGGTCAGCCCTTCCGCGACCTCAGCCATCGCCCACGTCGCCACGCTACACCACCTCCGAGTTCCTGAGCGCGTGGACCTCTTCTTTGCTGTACCCCAACTCGCGGAGCACCTCGTCCGTATGTTCACCGAGGGTTGGCGCGCGATGGCGGATGCTGCCCGGCGTCGCCGACAAGCGCACTGCGGTATCGGCCAGCGGGACCGGCTTGGGCGCGCCGGGAAAGTCGAGATACTTCAATAGCTCACGCGCCTTGACCTGCTGGTCTTCCAGCACCTGGCCCAGGTCGAGCACCGGCCCAGCGGGGATGCGCGCCAATTCGAGTTCGGCGATGGCCTGCGCCGTGTTGCGCGACGCCAGCCAGGCATTCATGGCTTCGGCGATGATCTCGCGGTGGTTGGCGCGGCTGATGTCGTCGGCCATGCGAGGATCGCCGACGAGGTTTGCCCCTCCCACCAATCGCGCCCAGCGGGCGAACATCTCCTGACCGATGGCCGAGACCACGATCCAGCCGTCGCGGGTGCGATAGGCATCGCCCGGCGCCGCGTGGAAACCGGCGTTTCCCTGTTGACGGCGCTGCACACCCAACACCGAACGTTCCGCCAGCAGGGCGTGCATGAAGGTGATGCCAGTCGCGAGCAGTGACCCATCCACGAGTTGGCCGCGGCCGGTCTGCAGACGATGGTAGAGGGCAACCATCACGCCGAAGGCGGTGTGCAGCGCGGTGCCGTAGTCCTCGAATGGAACCACGTCGCGCACCGGTGTATCGGGAAAGCCGGTGAGGCTCATGGCGCCGGACATGGCCTGGGCCACTGTGTCAAAACCCGGACGGCGGGCATAAGGTCCATCAGGCCCAAAGGTGGAGATGCGCGCCAGGATGATGTCGGGCTTGACAGCGTGCAGGGCATCGTAGTCCAGGCCCATCTTCTTTAATACGTCGATGGGAAGGTTGGCCACCACCACGTCGGCGCGCGCGGCCAGGCGGCGGATGATCTCCGCCGATTCAGGTTTGCTCGCGTCCAGCGTCAGACTGCGTTTGTTGCGATTGAGAGACAGGTAGTGGGTGCCCTCACCGGTCTGGGTGACTGGCGCCAGATAACGGTCTTCGCTTCCCTGACGGCGGTCCACGCGGACCACGTCGGCGCCCATGTCCGCCAGCAGCATGGCGCAGTATGGACCGGCAATGAAACGTCCGAAATCGACAACACGGATTCCCGCGAGCGGGCCGGAGTTGGGCATCGGGTGATTTTATCCTGAGTCCCGAATCCCCGCGTATTGAGCGGGGTGAGGGACCGCTACTCCATTTGAGGGTGTGTCCTGTCAGCCCGTCTCAGTCAGGGGCTTTCCGGCAACGTTATACTTGCGTCACGTGACTTCAAAGAGACTCCCTGTCGCTATAGTTGTGGCCGCCATACTGTTGTGCGCCATCGTCTGCGCCGGTCAGCAGTCGAACACCGGCGTCGCGCTCGACCCGGTCATCCCCAAGCTGATGTCGGGAAAGCCGGGCGCGGTTGTAGTCCTGGATGTATCGTCGGGAAAGATCCTGGCGCAGTCGAATTTGAAAGTTGCGGCGCAGCGCGTTACCACTCCCGGCTCAGTGGTGAAGCCGTTCGTGCTGATGGAGCTGTTGCAGTCCAGGAAACTCGATCCCGAACAGCACCTCATCTGCCACCGACTGTTGACGATTGCCGGCAGGCGCATGGACTGCACCCACTCTCCGGCGATCACCAACCTCGACGCCGCTGACGCCATTGCTTACTCGTGCAATTCGTATTTCGCCCAAGTTGCCGTCCGCCTTAGTCCCGCTGAGCTAGCCGGAGCATTCGAGCGCGCAGGGTTCACGGCGCGCACCGGACTTGCCGAAAACGAGGCCGTGGGCCGAGTCATTTCCGCGGCCGACGAAGCGCATCTCCAGTTGCAGGCGCTGGGAGACCGGGGAGTGGAGGTGACGCCTTTGGAGCTGCTGGCCGCTTACCGCAATCTGGCTTTGCACAAGCTCAAGGGCGACCTTCCTCTGGCCGAACCGGTGTTCACGGGTTTGGAACGTTCCGTGCAATACGGTATGGCCCATAGCGAAGCCACATCAGCCATGGGAATCACCGCTGCAGGCAAGACCGGCACAGCCGCCGGCGCGACCCCGCAGACGCACGGATTTTTCTTGGGCTACGCGCCCGCCGATAAGCCGGAGATGGTTCTGGTGGTTTACCTGGAGCACGGACGCGGTAATGACGCCGCCGCTATCGCCACTCCCATCTTCAGTGCGTACGGGAAGGCATCCCGCGGAGCTGCGAAATGAGACGGCTGGTGTTCTTGGAAACGGCGCTCGTGGGAATCTTGTTCTGTTTCTGCGGCGTTGTATTGTCTGCCACCGCGCAGACGAACGGCGCGACTGTCTCGGTCCGGCTCTACAGCCTGCATCCGCAGCAACATCTCAAGTTCACCGCCCGAGTAGAAGTCTTGCGCTGGCGGACGTGCGAGCGGTGCGTGGCCAACACGGCCAGCCAGTTATCTATCCGGGCGGCAGGCAACCAGCTGCAACTGGAAGACGGCCCGCCCGTCGAACACCTGTTCGTCGAAGGGGATTACCACATTGATCCTCAGCAGGGCTTGAAGATCGCGCTCTCGGCTCCGCTGCAACTGACCGCGCAGGACGGGTTGCTCATCGTGATTGCCGCCATGCCGCTTGAAGACTACGTGGCCGCGGCTCTGGAGGGCGAAAGCGCCAGCTTTACCCATCCGGAAAGTTTGCAAGCCATGGCGGTGGCGGTGCGCACCTATGCGGCTCGATTCCGGCCGCGGCACGCCAGCGAAGGTTTTGATTTCTGCGACAACACCCACTGCCAGAACCTGAACTTCACCGGACCCACGGCGCAGGTGCGGGCCGCCGTGGAGGCCACGCGCGGCGAGCTGCTGTGGTACCAGGGATCGCCCGCCGCAACTTACTATCACCAGAACTGCGGGGGCACGCTGGCGGCCGGGGAAGAGGTCTGGCCAACGGTCCATGCGCCTTACCTGCGGGAGCATACAGATCCCTACTGCACGCAAGGCGCGCCCTTGCCCTGGAAGGCGGAGTTTTCTCGAGTGGAGTTCGAGAAAGCTCTGCGCGACCAAAGTCTCACCGTGCCTGTGGGATGGACGGCATTAACTATCGAGTCGCGCGGCGCAAGCGGCCGCGTTCTCAAGCTGGCCTTCCGCGCGGCCGGCCGGCCACCGCAATTCATTTCGGCCTCTTCGTTGCGCTTCGCCATTGGCCGGTCGTTCGGTTGGAATCGGGTGCGCAGCGATCTCTATGAAGTCGCGGTCAACGGCGAATCGGTGGCCTTCAACGGACACGGCGCCGGACACGGCGTGGGCCTTTGCCAGGCGGGCGCGGAGGAGATGGCCCGCGAGGGCAAGAGCTATCGCGCCATCCTTGACTTCTACTATCCGGGCACCAGCCTGGGACGCACAGCCCAGGGACTGGATTGGCAAACGCGAGATTCTGAATCCTTCGAGCTCAAGAGCACGCAGCCGGATCAAGATGCCGAAGTGTTGACCGTGGCGCAAAAAATACTGAACGCTCGTGAATCCGAACTTGGCTGGAAGCTGGATTTCAAGGCCCAGCTCCGCGTTTTTCCCACGTTAGATACTTATCGCGATGCCACGGGCCAGCCGGGATGGATCGCCGCCTATACGCGCGGACACGTCATTAGTCTCCAGCCTGCAGCCGTGTTGAAAGCGAAGTCGATCCTGGAATCGACGCTGCGCCATGAGTTGACCCACTTGCTGGTTGAAGCGCACGCGCACAAAGACACGCCGCTGTGGTTTCGCGAAGGGCTGGTGCTTTACCTGGCCGATCCGGAGCAGAACTTCACGCCTGTGATCATGACGGGGCGAGAGATTGAAGCGGCGCTCGAGCATCCCGGCAGCCAGGAATCGCTGCGCCGGGCTTACGCCGCCGCGCGGACGCGAGTTGCCCAACTCGTTCAGCAGAATGGGCGGAACACGGTGTTACTGTGGCTGAGCAGTGGATTGCCCGACGCTTCGCGTGCTCCCCAGCACTGAGCAAGCCAGCAACCACGAAAAAATCCCCAGGATGTAGGCGAAGAGCAAGCGGAAGGCCAAGCTGGTCTTCTCCGCCTGCAGCGTGGCCGTTTTGGGGTCCAGCTTCCAGCCCATGATGGCCTCCACGCAGCAGACGCCCAGAATCACCGCAACCACCAACGCCAGCCAGTAGATCAACTTGCGCAGCGTTCGCCGCCAGGCGGCGAACGCGATGAGCCCACGAAAGCCCTTGTCGGCAGAGAACAAAGCGAAGGGCAAGAGCAGCCCCGGCAGGACCAGCCAGCGCAGCAGAAAGAGCACGCCGCTATAAATGCTGTCCAGCCGCGATTCGCTGATCATCCTTCTCAGCCACGCAGGAAACTCGGATCGCAGATAGCCCGGCAAGGTGATTCCGTAAGTTTCCAGTCGGCCGATCCAGTACCGCACCAAGAAGAAAACCAGCGCCCAGACAAATATCGCGGCCAAGTGCTTGAGCGCCGTCTTAAAAGCCGGAGGCAATTTCGCTACCTTGTCCTGGTGCGCGCTCTGAAAGTAGTTGAGAGTGCCGCCGTGCAGCCACAGCGTCGCCGCCACGATCACCACGATCAGCAGAAAGCTGAACAGCAGGTTCCACCAATGGGCGTCTGAAAAGCGCAGCCACCACACGAAGGCAAGAAAGATGGCGGCGTTGCCGAAGAGCTGTAGCAGCCAGAGGCGCCAGTTCTTCACCGCGAGCACGAAAGCGTCCTTGAGCGAGCTCCAGCGGGCCATTACTTCACCTCCAGGGTTGCCGCGTCCGTGGTGGCAAGGACGGATGGCTGATACATAGGCTGCACCGATGCCGGGCTGATGCGGAACTTGCCTGGGTTCACGATCTTCAGCAGATAAACGTATTCCTGATGCGTGTTGAAATAGGTCTGGAAGAACGCGGCGCGATCGTCGTGGAACTCGCGCCGGGTGAACCAGAAGCCCCACCAATCGGTCTTCTGCCTCAATTCATACAGGTCGTCGCGCTGGACGAACTCGGCGCCGGCGGGAATCGGATCTTCAATCAGCAGGTAGCGCCATTCGCTGCCGTTCACGCTCAGGCGGACCGCGATCACGTCCCCCGAGTGGACCTCACCTTGCAGCGGCTGCAGATCATAGACGATCCGGTCCTGCACCTGCTGCGGTGCCAGCCGGTAATAGTCGCGCGTGATGTTGAGCGAGAACTTATTGTTCTGGAAGTATTTCTTTTCCGCGCTGTAGTACTCGCCCCGGGCCGACCAATAGAGGCGCCCGGTTCCAGATTTCTGAATACGAACCGCGTTGGCGCCCTGGCGAAGCTGGTCGGAAGAGAGATTGATGTGGGGCAGCTCGCTCTTCATGGTATCGGCATTGGTGAAGTGGCGCGACAAGACCTTGTTGTCATTGACGTAAACGTCGGCGGTGAAGTCGGCATCGAACTCGTGCGTGACCTTCACGTATTCCAGGAGCCCGAACACCACCATGGAGGTCTGCTTGGTGCTCAGCCAGTAATATCCGCCGTCGCGATGGTTTACCAGCCAGGTGGCCGCCTTGGGCAGCAGCGGGCTCTCCGGCTTGGTCAGGCTGAGCAGGCGCAACGCGTAGGCCGTGCTTTCGACCGAGTCGTCGATGTAGAACTCCATCAGGTAGTCGTAGTCGGAGGGCCAGTGAGCCTCGGCCTCGTTGGCAATGGCCTGCTTTTCCAGCAGCGACGCGATTTCGCGGTCACGGCTGTCGCCGGCGGTGTGCAGCGCCAGCCCCAGCATGGAAAGCCCTTGCGATGACATATCACTCCGGCGACGGTAAGCTTCGTCCAGCATTTTGGCGTCAACGCTTCCCGCCAGCGCCAGGGCATACACTACGTACGCGCGCAGATCAGGTCGCATGTTCGGGTACTGCTGCAATTGTTTCTTCAAGAAGTTCTGGCCGTTGGTGAGCGCGTCTTTCTTCACCGTGTTCCCGGCCGCCTCGGCTTGGGCGAGTCCGCTGACCACGTAGGCGGTCATGAAGACGTAGCTCTGGTCCTCTTTCCACCAGCCCCAGCCGCCGTCATCGTGCTGAAAGTCATAGAGGCGTTCCAGTCCGGCGCTGATCTTCTTCTCCAGTTCCGGCGGGTCGATGGTGGATTGCAGCTTCAGGTCCTTCATGGCCTTGGCCACCACCACGTCAGGCAGGAAGCTGGACATGGTTTGCTCGGTGCAACCATAGGGATAGGAGGTCAGGAAATCGAGCGCGCCAAAGATACTGCCGGCGATCGAGGGGCTGATGCTCACGCTCAGCGAGGGCGCCGCGGTGGCGGGATCTCCGGGGAGGGTTACCGTAGCTTGCGCCTGGCCGGATGCGGCGGAAACAGCGCCGGACTTGCTGTCGGAGAGTTTGACGCCGAAGGGAATCACCGGCAGCGTGAGTTCCATGGCGTCCGACTCCTGGTTGGTCAGGGCTTTGGCCACCAGATCAGACTCGCGGACATTCTGCGCGTGCACGTGCCAGTCAACGCGCGCGTCGGCTTTGCT
This sequence comes from Candidatus Angelobacter sp., assembly GCA_036521855.1. Classification (GTDB taxonomy): domain Bacteria; phylum Acidobacteriota; class Terriglobia; order Terriglobales; family Acidobacteriaceae; genus Angelobacter. The sequence goes on along the minus strand of DATDGY010000291.1, from coordinate 80,218 downwards.
GGCGACCGTCACCTGCTGTGGTCCGGTCTCCTGCTGGGCCAGTCCCTTGACGTCGAGCGACATCTGCGCGTTCTTGGTGTCAGTGAGGTAGTTGTGGACGATGGTGGAGACGGTCACGTCATCGCCCTGGCGGAAGAAGCGCGGCACAGCCAGCCGGACCATCAGGTTCTTGCGCACGATCACGCGGTTGACGGCGCTACCGACTTTGGTGTCTGCGGTCGCGCCACGAATGGTGGCCCGCCAGGTGGTGAGCGAGTCAGGGAAAGTCAACTGCGCCTGGGCGTGTCCGTTCTGGTCGGTGCGAACGTCGGCCAGCCACAACGCGGTGTCCGGAAACAATTTGCGGATCTTCGGTTGCACCAGCGGCTCACTCGGCTTGAGCTGCGCCAAACGCGGATGCTTGCCGCCAAACTCATTGGCTAGCATCATGGGCTTGGTCCCGGCCTCGCCGGTGAAGTAGAAACTTAGGGACGACTCCGTCCCCACGCGATTGCCGATGGAACCGTAGAAGAACCCGTGGATATCCTGAACGTTATCCGGCTCGATGGCGTAGATAGCCTCATCCACCACTCCCACGCTGAACTCGCCGGCCACAGGATTGCCGGCGGCGTCGTGCGCAGTGATGTTGTAAATGGCCGCCTGGCCGGGTTCAAACTGCGGCTGCGAAGGCTCAATGGAGACGTTCAGCCGCTGCTGATCGGCCGGCACTTTCAGGTTCTTGCTGCCGGTGTAGAGCGTGTTGTCATGCACAAAGGCCGCGGACACGTACACGTTGGGCTGGTTCTCCGCCTGGATAGGCACATTCACCATCACCGAACGCCCGGCGGACTTCAACACTTGCTTGGTTTGGATGGTCCGGCCTTCGGTGGTTACCAGGACATGCGCGTTGACCACGTTGGTCATCACCATCAAATGGGCGGTGTCACCGACTTTGTAAGATTTTTTGTCCGGGATGATCTGGACCTGCTTGCTCTCCTGCCAGCGGTCCTGCCCGGCGCCGGGAATCCATAGCCAGGTGGAATCTTCTATGTCGCGGCCTTCGGGAGTTCTGGCCGTAACCCTGACCGTCATGCTTCCCAACTCTCTGGACGACACTTCAACCGTACCGATGCCGTCTTTTCCGGTCTGTCCATCGCGCGAATCCACCACCTTCAAGGCCTCGCGATAGCGATAGCGTCCGATTTCGGCGTGGAAAGAAGTCTGTATGGGATTGCCGTCGTAGTCCTTGGCCGTGACCGTGAGCTTGATGGTCTCTCCGGGCTGATACATGTACTTCTCCGCGTTGACGCCGACGCGGAAGCTGCCATAGGTGGCAATCACCGAGTTGTATCCGGAGATCTCCCGGCGGCTTTCGTCCGTCACGCGAGCCTCCACCCGGTAACGCAGATCCTGCTTGTGGGGATCGAGGCTGGTGGGGATGGTGATTTTCAAGCGCCCGTTGGCATCGAGTTTCCCGGTCTGCTCGGAGAGCTGCTCCCCGCCGTAATCGTAATCACCCTCGCCTTGGTCGGCCCCGGCGCCCATGTCACCTTCATCCTCGTCAGCGCCCTCATACTCAAAGAACGGAGACCAGTACTGTGACCGGTGCACCACGTACTTCACCTGGGCGCCGGCCACGGGCTCGCCAAAGTAATACTTGGCTTCAATGGTGGCGCCGGCGTTCTCGCCCTGCAGGACGCGCGGCTTGTCCGGCGTGACCCGGACTTCATATTCCGGCTTCTTGTATTCCTCAACCTGGAAGCCGCCGTTCATGCCATAGCGCGAGCCCTTGCCGCTAATCGAAATGGAGTAGTAACCCAGCGCGGCGTCTGCGGCCAGCGTGAAATCCCCATGGACGCTGCCGAACTGTGACACCACCGGGCTGGCCTCGTAGACCTGCTTCCCCGTGGTGTCGGTCACTGTCACCTGGACCGCCTGTCCCGAGGGTATGCTGTACTTTTCGCCGTTGCGCGCGCGCAAGATTCCTTTGAAATGCACAGTGTGGCCGGGGCGGTACACCGGCCGGTCGGTATAGATGTATCCCGTCCAATCCTGGCTGGGGTCGCTGCTGATGTTCAGATAATAAGGAGCGACGATGGCCACGTCGTGGCCGTGCGTGGCCAGGATGCGCACGTCCTGAAGGTTGTCAGCCGTGAGCGAAACCATGCTGAGGCCCTGAGCGTCAGTCTGGCTAGAACTCAGTTTCTTTTTTGCCGCCCAAACCTCCACCTGTGTTCCGGAGACGGGATTTCCGGCGCGGCGCTCCACCGAGAAGGCCAGCAACTGTCCGGGAGCGCTCTTGGTGACCAACGCCAGTTCGCTTACCACCAACACCGTGTAGGCGCGCAAGTAACCGTCTGCGCGCGGAGTTCCGTCGGTCGCTTCCACCACGTAGACGCCCTTGTCCAGGGCCTCCACCGGAACGTCCTGGCGCTCGGAAAAAAACTGGTTGGGGACTTCCTGGCGCCAGCGCGCTACGAGCTGCTTGCTGTTCAACACCGGTACCTGAGCAAACATTGTGGCTTCGCTTACGTGGGTCTTGCGCTGTTGCCCCTGTTCTTCGCGAATCTGCGCCCGCGAACGGCTGGAAAACTGTTCGCGGAAGAAATCGCGGATGTCTATCCAGATGCCGCGCTTCCAATCGTGGAAGCGTTCGAGCCAGGTCTCTTCTTCGATCTGCTCTTTAGGGCCGAAGTGGCCGGCGCCGAAGCCGTGCACGTCGCGAAGGTTTTCGAAGAACAAGGCCGGATCATTTACGCGGTACAAACGAAATTCCAGAGCGGGAACATCGCGGGTGTAAAGATGGACCGTGGCCTTCTCACCGGGGAGAAAGGTCTTGTCGCTGCTGAGAGAAAAGTAGGGCGTGGCCGCCGCCGCCATCGTGGGAAACAGCAGGGCCAAGACCAGGCAGGCAATCAAGGATCGGACGCGCCGCATGATTACTCCGCCTCCCGCAGAATGTTCCATCGGTAAACTCCCAGAAAGTTGCTGTTGCCCAGCGCGGGCCGCCAACGCGGCGAAGGATGCTGCATGAGCCCCGCCACCGTGGTCCGCCGCATCTCTCCCGGTGATTTACCGATGGGGCCGGTGTGATAGACCAAAAGATCGTCGTCCGGGCCGCTCTTATCCAGCTGGCTGTGGCCGATAAAGACCATGGAGTGGTAAGGCGAATTCTGCTGCAGCTGGAGAAAGAAGAGAAGATCGCCAGGCCGCGCCAGACGCACGTCGCGCGAGACAAAGAAGGTGTTGAGATGCCACAAGGTCTTGGCATCGGCAAACTCAGCGAAGGTGGCCCGTGCGTCCTCTTCGCCGGAGGCCACCCGGACCCGGAACAACGCGGCCCCCAAGGGCGTTCGCGGATAGGCGTACTTCTTGACCGAAGGCAAATAAGCCAGGGCTTCAAGCTTGTTCTCCGCCAGCCACTCTGCCGTATGCCAATGCAGCGCGTTGCGGTAGGCGTAGCGCAACAGGGCCGCGCAATCCACGATCTCCGCCGGGAGCTCCTGCGCCGGACGCAAGGCCTGATACTCGGCGATAGCCGTAAACCAGCCGCGGAAGGCCTCGCGGTCCGCCGCCGAGTCCAGACGCAGGAAGTCCGGGGCGCCGTCCCGTAAGCCGGCCCGATATTCCGGCGACTGCGGCGCCAGCGCGACTGCCCGGTTTCCGCCGCCTGCGTGCATCGCGGTCAGAGCGATGACGCATGCACAGATACACCACAGCTTGGCTCTGGTCTCTGTCATTCTGTTGGGGTTCTGGGGCTGCATTATCAAACCAGTTCACGAGCACTAAATCAAGAACTGTTTCAGTCGGAAGGAAGATGCAATCATCAAACCAAAGCGCAAAGGCCGCTATTCTGCGGGAATCTGGGCCAATGCTTCGGGATACTCCGTGTCCGGCAGGAGGCGCTGTGTCGCCTTGGCCACAGGAAGCTCTCGTTCGTCGTCCGGAGCCCGCACGCCCGGCCCAGGGAATTGGCTGCCTCTGCAGCCCTGGCGCTGGTCGCGCGCTCTCTCCTTGACGCTCTAGGAAAGTCTTGCTATCCTCCTAGGGCGTCTAGGAGACTATCGTGGGTAAGCAACTGGAATTGTTGCAAGGCACGCTCGATATGTTGATTTTGAAGGCCGTTTCTCTCGGCCCGCTGCACGGATACGGCGTGCTGCTTCGCATCCAGCAGATTTCCGGTAATCAACTGGAGATTCTGCAAGGCTCTCTTTATCCGGCGCTCTACCGGCTGGAACACCAAGGGCTGATTGCCAGTGAGTGGGGCGAGTCGGAAAACAAGCGCAAGGCCAGGTTTTATCGGCTGACAGCAGCGGGCCGCAAGAAGTTGCTTGCGGAAACCGAAAACTGGAACCGTATGGCGGACGTGATCGGAGCCGTTCTGAGCCGGAAGCCGGAGGAAGCATGAGCGTCCTATCCAGGCTTCGTTCGTGGCGGAAGGCGCTGGCGCACCGGCCAGAGATGGAGACTGAGCTGGAGACAGAGCTGCGTTTTCATATCGAGTCCTACGCCGCCGACCTGATGCGAACCGGCGTATCGCGTGAAGAAGCTCTGCGCCGGGCCCGGCTGGAATTGGGCACGATTGCCGTGCAGAAGGAAAACTGCCGCTCGTCCCTGGGACTTCGTCCATGGGACGACCTGCGAGCCGACCTGCGTTACGCCATCCGGCAATTGTGGCACGCGCCGGCTTTCACCGTCACTGTCTTGCTGGTGCTCGCCCTGGGCATCGGCGCCAACGCGGCCATGTTCTCCGTGATTGATGCGACGCTATTGCGCTGGCTGCCCTATCATCGCCCTGGACAGTTGATAAGTCTCGGCGTCACCGATGATAAGGGAGAGCCAGGCTGGATTTTCTTCGCCGACGTCGAAGAGTGGCAGCGCCAGAGCCGAACTCTGGCCGGGCTGGCCTACTACGCGGAAGACTGGGTGTTTGCGGACACGCCCAGCGGCGGAGTGGATCTTTCCGCCACTCGAGTGAGCGCCAATCTCTTTACCGTCCTGGGCGTGCAGCCGGCCATGGGCCGGGGGTTCTTGCCCGACGAGCAGACGCCCGGCCGGGAGAAAGTAGTGGTGCTCAGCGAACCTGTGTGGCGAAATGTTTTCGCCGCCGACGCGGCGATCGTGGGCAAGCAGGTGAGGCTCGACGACCAGCCCTACATCGTGGTTGGCGTGATGCCCAGACAATTCCAGTTTCCCGCAGATGTCACGCGGCCTCAGGTATGGATTCCTGCGGCTATCGCCGACGGCGCCCGCAATCGGGATTTTGCGGGGCCGAGCTACTCGGTAATCGCCCGGCTGCGCTATGGCGTGACTATTCCAATGGCCGATGTGGAACTTTCCGGAATACAGAAGCATCTGGCGCCGCTGTACACGAAACTTTTGGGCGAGCTTGGTCCCTCTCGTGTGGAAGCAACCACCTATCGCGATACCCTGGTGAGAGAGGCGCGGCCTGCGTTGCGAGCGCTGCTGGTGGCAGTAGGGATCATCTGGCTGATTGCCTGCGCCAACGTTGCCAACCTGATGCTGGCTCGCGGCATGGCCCGGCAGAGGGAGATTGCCGTGCGCGGGGCATTGGGGGCCAGCCGGTGGCGGATCATCCGGCAGTTGTTTACCGAAAGCCTGTTACTCAGTCTCGGCGGAGCGACCGCGGGACTGATACTGGCACAGACAGCTCTGCATTTTTTTAGCAAAACGCTCGCCACCAAGCTCAATCTGCCGGAGCATCTCGCGCCGAATCCGACTGTTCTCACCGCTCTCCTCGGTCTCAGTGTTCTCAGCGCGTTGTTGTTCGGCCTTTTTCCCGCCTGGTTCGCGGCCCGCACGCCGATTGAGCATTCACTCAGGCAAGGTTCGCCGCAGGCCGGCCAGGGCCGCGGGCGGCACCGGTTGCAGCAGGCTATGGTAGTCGCGGAAATCGGACTGTCGCTGGTGCTGCTGGTGGGTTGCGGCCTGCTCCTGCGCACCGTATTCGCGTTGCGCCGCGTTCCTCTCGGCTTCCGCACCGACCACGTGCTCCTTCTGGAGCCGAGAGTGCCCCCCTCCAGGTACAAGGGCGTGGACGTAGCCCGAGCCGTCTATCGCCCGCTCCTGGAGCGGGTGCAGCGCATGAACGGAGTCCAGGCGGCCAGTCTCACGACTGTGGTTCCGCTCCGGAGGAGCTTTGAAGCGAGGATCACTTTCAATTTGAATCGGTCGCAGCAACCCACGGCGCCTGCCGAGTCAATTGAAGCCAAACTCATGGCGGCTGGCCCCGAGCTGCAAGACGTTTTGAGATTTCGCATGTACCAGGGACGGTTTTTTAATCAGCAGGATACTGCCGACTCGCCGCCGGTGGCTGTCGTCAACCGCGCCTTCGCCAATTGGTATGCGCCGGACGGCAACATTATTGGTCGTTTTAACGTCGGGTTGACCAAGGAACGGCAAGCCGCGATCGTGGGGGTGATGGACGACTTCCATCAAGCTTCGATCGACAAGCCTTCTTTCCCTGAAATCGACTTTTGCGCCGCGCAACTGCGCGAGGGCGACGGATTCTACCAACCCACCATGCAGGCCCACATTGAACTGGCATTGCGGACTACAAGGGAGCCGGCAACCCTCATTCCCGATCTGCGGCGGGTGATGGCCGAGGTAAGTCCCAATCTCCAGGCCAGCAAAATCGACACCATGGATCAAGTGGTGGAAGACTCCCTGGGAAGCCAGCTTCTGGCGGCGCATCTGTTGGAATTGTTCGCCGGGTCGGCGCTGCTGGTGGCGTTGGCCGGACTCTACGGATTGTTGACGTATCTAGTCACGCAACGTACCCAGGAACTGGGCGTACGGCTGGCCCTGGGCGCGCAACGAAGAAATATCATCGCGATGTTGTTGCGGCAGGCAACAAGACTGCTGCTGGCCGGAGCCGCATTTGGCGCGGGACTCGCCTATTTCTCAAGCCGGATGCTGGCCAGTTTCATCTACGGAGTGAGTCCCCATGATGCGCGAACGTTGCTTGCCGTAACCGCTCTTTTGCTTCTGTGCGGGTTGGCTGCCGCATACGTCCCGGCGCGCAGAGCTTCCCGTGTCGACCCCATGCAAGCCTTGCGCGGGGAGTGACCGGCTAGCGCTTTTTACTTGGCTGAATCCTGCTCCGCCACCAGAAGGCGCACGATGGCGTCGATGGCCGGTACCACCTTGGCGGCGGGGAGATTGTAGTTATTGCAGAAGATGGAGAACGCAAAGCGCTTGCCGGCGAGCGTCTGTCCGTAGCCGGAGAGCGCGCTCACGTGGCTGAGCGTGCCCGTCTTGGCGTGAACCAGCCCAGCGGCCGGTGAGTTGAGAAAGCGTTCCGAGAGCGAGCCATCCACGCCGGCGACCGGCAGGGTTTCTTCGTACGCCGCACCCCAGGGCTGACGCGCCGCGTAAACCAGCAGGCGCGTTACCGCCGAGGGCGTAACCAGATCGCGGCGGGAGAGACCGGAGCCGTCCAGCAGTACGAACTCCTCTTCCTTCAGGCCGGCCCGCAGCAGGAACTGTTTCACGGCCGCTTCGCCGCCTGCGAACGACCCGCCTTGTCCTCCTAGTCTCCCTGTCAAGCGTAGGGCCAGTTCGGCGTGGAGGTTCTGGCTGGTCTTGTTGGTCACGCGCAAATCTTCGATGAAGGGCAGAGAGATATGCTGGGCCAGCACCAGCGCGGCCCGTGTCGGGGGCCTGGCTGCAGCCGTTGCTGCTGCCGACGAAACGCTCGAGTCCTGCGGCCTGGGCTCTGGCTTAGGCGCGGGCTGCGCAGCCGGCGAGCAACAGCGTCGAGCTTTAGTTCCTGAGTCGCCCGGCGACGGCGGCGTGGTCTCGAGGTCAAAGAACTGGGCAATATCGCCGTGGCGTGACCGTGTCTTCCCGGTAATGACTACGCCTCGCCGCTCCAGCAGGGAACGAAAGAGCTGCGCGGTGAACTCCGCCGGATCTTCGATGGCCAGGGCTTCTTTCATCCCGGCTTCGCCCAGCGGCAGCCATCCCCAGAGGACAAGCGTCTTAGAGTCTGGCTCGCGGCGCATACCGATCTTGCGCGCGACGCTCGGAGGGGCAGTTACGATGCGGTTGTCGATGTCGTAATAATTTGTCTCCGGCTCCAGCGTGACCAGAGCTTTGTCGTCCGCGTGCGCGCCCGGCTGAATATCGACAACCACCACGTTGTCATTCAAAGTCAGGGCGGAGACCGGCGCGCCGTCAATCCACTGCAAGTCGTCCTGCGCCCAGCCGGGCGCGTAGCGTTCCGGAGAGTAGAAGGTATCGTCGCCGATCAGGTCGCCGTCCACGATCTTAAGGCCGCGCGCAACCACCTGGTCGGCCATCTCCTCGAGGATGGGCATTGGCGCCGGCGTGCGCTCGGTCTTCAGCGCGTAGGGCAGGACGCGGCCGGAGAGGTTCGGGTCGCCGCGGCCGACAATCACCAGGTCGCCCACCAGGCGGCCGTTCTCGTCCATGGTCCCTGCTGTCTCGACCGTAGTATTGAACCGGTAGTCCGCGCCCGCCGCAGACAGCGCCGCTGCTGTGGTAAACAACTTGGCGTTCGACGCGGGAAGAAAAAGCTCCTCAGGGTTGAGCGAATAGATGATCTTGCCGCTTTCCAGCTCCACCACGTCAATGCCCCAGTGGGCGCGGGCCAGATGGGGCTGGCTCAGGATGGCTTGGATCTGCTCGGCCAGGGTCTTTCTTAGAGGGGTTTTCGGCGCCTGCGCAGGCTCTGCCGCGACAAAGTGGAGAGACGTCAGGAGAACCAGCGCGACAAGCGCTCGTACCGAATGTCGCGGGGGCAGCATGGGCACTAGGGAAGATTATACAATCGCGGCATGACCCGGCCTTGTTACCGGTGGCGTTTGCGCAGCCGCGAGCTTGAGCTGGGCGGGCGCACGCTGGTCATGGGGATCCTGAACGTGACGCCGGATTCGTTTTCCGACGGAGGCAAGTTCCTCTCCCGCGACCACGCCGTCGGCCACGCCTTGCAGATGCTTGACGAAGGCGCCGACATCATTGATATCGGCGGCGAATCTACACGTCCCGGCGCCCGCGTGGGCGAAAGCGGCGTTTCCACTGACGAGGAACTGCGCCGAATCGTGCCGGTCATGGAAGACGTGCTGCGCGAACGCCCCCAGGCGATTGTTTCCGTGGACACCTACAAGACCGAGGTAGCGCGCACCGCCATCGGCGCCGGGGCGGAGATCGTCAACGACGTCAGCGCTCTGCGCTGGGACGCGCTCATGCCGGCTACGCTGGCCGATCTGGGTTGCGGCGTGATTCTGATGCATACGCGGGGCCGTCCGGAAGAGTGGCGCAGGCTGACGGCGTCACCGGACATCGTTGCGGAGGTGAAGACCGATTTAAGGGCCTGGTCTGTGGCCGCAGTGTCTGCCGGCATCGCCCGCGATCACCTGGTGCTCGACCCTGGCTTCGGCTTCGGCAAGAACTTCGAGCAGAACTATCCTTTGCTCGCGCGTTTGGGCGAATTGCTCGAGCTGGGTTTTCCGCTGCTCTCGGGTACTTCGCGCAAGTCATTCATCGGCCGTACCCTGGCCCGCGACGGCCAGGACGCGTCGCCGGAGGACCGTCTTTACGGGACTCTGGCGTGCGTGACGGCATCCGTCCTGCAAGGCGCACATATTGTGCGCGTGCATGAGGTGAAACCGACGGTGGATGCGGTGAAGGTGGCGGACCAGATTCTTTCTTCTCAATCCCGAGAGTAGCGAGGGAACCTATCAGCTCGAACCCGCCTTCCACCGCCACGCGATAGTTGCTGACCGTTTGGAGGAGAGTGGGCTCTAATGGGAACTTCTCCAGAATGCCGATCTCTTGTAGTATCTGACGAGCTTGCCGTCAGTCGCACAATATGGGTTATCGGCAAGCTGCGGGAGAAGCGAAAATGCTTTGGTTCGGCAATGTTCTCTGGCCAAATTTGATTCTTTGCACAGTTCTCTATCTTCTCGATTACTACCTGACCATCGCCGGTGCTCGGGTGTACCGCGCCGGTGCACAACAGACGATTATCTTTGAGGGTAGCTATGAACTGACTCCCGGCTATCAGCGCGACGTCGACCAACTGCGCTGGGTTAGCAGACGTTTTATCTGGTCATTGGTGCGAATGCTGGGGCTAGTTTCACTGACCTGGTGGTTAACTATACAGCTAAGATTCCTCAGCTGTTTTCTTTGTATCTTGGTCTCATCATCGGCCTGCAATTGGCCGTCCAGAAGCGGCATCTACAAAACTTGTTCTTATTTCGTACGATCATCAAGCCCGGCGCTGCCGATGGACAAATCAAGTACTCTCGTGCGTTGATCCTGAAACAATCGGCTGTGGAGATGTTTGCTTTCGCCGCGCTGTTTGCGCTGCTGTCCCTCTTTACCTGGAACTTGTTTGTTCTAGGGGGCGCGATAGGATGCTTGTCAGTCGCGATAAGACACTTGATTATGGCAAGAAAGTTGCCTCAGAACGCGATTACGCGGACCATAAAAGACGAGTCGGTTGCCTTATCCGCGTTTATCAGCGTTGATCAGCGGTAAGGGTTTTTCTTGCCTGGATCAAAAGAGCTTCTCCGAATCCAGCAGAATCGTTACTGGCCCCTGATTCACCAACTCCACGTCCATCATGGCCTGAAACATGCCGGTTTCGCAGCGCACCCAGGCGGCGCGGATCTTTTCGACAAAATACTCGTAAAGCCGCTTGGCCTCTTCGGGACGGGCAGCCGCGTCGAATGACGGGCGCTTGCCGCGGCGCACGTCGCCGTAGAGCGTGAATTGCGAAACCACCAAGACCTCGCCGCGCTTGCCCTGGCTTCCATCCAGGATGGAAAGGTTCATCTTGCCGTCGGCGTCCTCAAAGATGCGCAGCCCGAGGATTTTCTCCGCTAGATAGTCGGCTGCAGCTTCGTTGTCCGTCTTCGAGATCCCGAGCAGCACCAGCAATCCGGGGGCGATCTCGCCCACGACCTTGCCTTCCACCAGCACGCGGCAGTGGCTCACTCTTTGGATTACGGCGCGCATTGCCGTAAATGTAACACTCGGCGATGCTGAAGCAAGCAACTTACCCCGACGAGGCCTTTTGTCCGCCCGCCCAATTTCCATTCTGCTCCGTGCCTCCGTGTCTCCGTGGCAGGTGTTCTGCTGTCCCATTCTGCTGACCGGATAAATTACAATCTCTCGTTAACCTTATGCGCAGCTTTGAGAGTCTGTCCGAACGCGAAATACTGGCGCTGGCGATTTCGCTGGAGGAGGAAGACGAGCGAATTTACGCCGACTTCGCCGAGGGCCTGCGCCAGGACTTTCCGGCCACGGCATCCACGTTCGATGGCATGCGCGTAGAGGAGTCTGGCCACCGCCGCCGCCTGATCGAGCTGTATCAGTCGAAGTTCGGGGAGCATATTCCGCTGATCCGCCGCACCGACGTGAAAGGCTTTATCCACCGGCGTCCCATGTGGCTGACCAAGCCGCTGCGGCTCGATGCCGCCCGCAAAGAAGCGGCCAGCCTGGAAGTGGAGACCCGCCGCTTCTACGAGAAAGCCGCTGATCGCATGCAGGACGCCAGCATCCGCCAGTTGCTCAACGACCTGGCCCAGGAAGAACGCGGCCACGAACATCGCGCTGAGGAGCTGGGCGAGAACCTGGACGAAACCGCGCGCGGCCAGGAAGAAGCCGCTAACCGCAAGCTGTTCGTCCTGCAGATCGTGCAACCCGGACTGGCCGGTTTGATGGACGGCTCGGTTTCCACCCTGGCCCCGGTCTTCGCCGCGGCCTCCCTCACGCGCGACACCCACACCGCCTTTACCGTGGGCCTGGCGGCCTCCATCGGCGCCGGCATCAGCATGGGCTTCGCCGAGGCACTTTCCGACGACGGCAGCCTCACCGGCCGCGGCCACCCGTATGTTCGCGGCACCGTCTGCGGGCTGATGACGGCTCTGGGCGGCATCGGCCACACTCTTCCTTTCCTGATCGGGAACTTCAACGTCGCCTTTGCCGTGGCTGTGGCCGTGGTGATCGTCGAGCTGGCCACGATCTCCTGGGTGCGGCACCGCTATATGGACTCACCCATCTTGTCGGCCACGGTGCAAGTGATGATCGGCGGAATCCTGGTGTTTCTGGCCGGAGTGCTGATCGGGAACTCATAAACGGCAATATGCTATCGGGCGAGAAACACGGCGCCCCCCATACTGCTTGACGTTCTTACCTCTAAGCCGTCACAATGCTTCTTTCGGAGGCGCACATGCTCGCTTATGTCTATGTGCTGATCGCTGTAGCCATTCGTCTAATGGCCGGGACCGGGGAATTTGCCACCTACGGCTTCACGCCCGTGGGAGCTTCACTGCTGTTCTTCGGTTCGCGCATGCCACGCAAACAGTTCTGGATTCCGGTGGCGCTTCTGATCGGTTCCGATCTCTATCTGAACCTCAAGGTTTACGGTATGGCCCTGACCTGGGACCAGGTGGTGGTGTGGGCGTGGTACGCGGGCGCATGCTTCATCGGCGTGCTGCTGCGCGGACGCATCAAGCCCCATCTGGTGATCGGCGGCGCCCTGGGCAGCGCGGTTTCCTTCTACGCCGTCAGCAACTTCGCGGTGTGGGCGGCGGGTTCCGTTGGATATCCAAAGACCTTCGCCGGTCTGCTCGCCAGCTACGCCGCCGCCATTCCCTTCTTCCAGAAAGGACTGGCTTCCGATCTGGTGTTCTCGGTGATCTTCTTCAGCATCCCGGTGCTGATTGCTCTCACGCGCGGGACGCTACCCGAAAAAGCCAACAAGGACGTGGCTGTTCAAGAGACCGTGATCAAGTAAGTTTTGGCCGCACTTGCCGCAATCGGCTAGTTCTCTGCGCGCAACTTCTTGAGCATCTCGGCGCCGTTGGTGTTCTCCGGGTTCAATTCGATTGATTTCTCGTAATTCTGGATGGCCAACTGCTTTTGGCCGGCCTTCATGTAGCCTTCGCCCAGGCTGTCATAACAGTTCCAGAACTTCGGATACTCCTCGACGTTCATCTTGAACACCTTGATCGCTTCGTCAACCTTATTCTCTCCCAACAGGTGGTAGCCCAACCGATTGAGCGTGCCTTCATCCCGCTGGTAGCCGGGAACCAGCTTGATTCGCTGATACATCTCCAGCGTCGCCTGGGTGCCCCGCTTGGCTTCGAGCAGGAGCAACAGGTCGGCCGCGGAAAGTAGAGATGAAGCTTGTTTCCATCCGTAGGCTTTGGCTACAGCCTCCTGCACGTAGGGCGCGACGCTGAAGAATGCGTCGGAGTTGCCCATGATGGCCAGACCCTGGCCGGAGTCGGCGAACATCACTAGCAAAGCCTGAAAGCCCTCGTCGGCGCCATTGTGGCCGAACTGGTCGGGATTTTTCTCGTCGCCCAGGAAGAAGGCCAGTCCCACGGGCTCGCCTTTGACCTGCGGGGTAAGCATCTCCCGCGTCATCTTTTCCGACAGGACGTGGTTGGCCTTGCCTTGCTTGGAGAGCGCAATCTCGATGGCGAACTTGGCCAGGTCGGTGGGCGTGGTCCACAGGCCGGCGGCCGCCATCTCGGGATAGATGTGCCAGCGCCCGGCGATGGCCGTGCCGTCGCCGCGCGTGCCCGTTGCCGTAAGCGTGGCGCGATTCGCAGGAATCGGCTGCTCATAAGTGCTCTTCGTCATGCCGATCTTGCTGAGCACGGTCTCGCGCATGAACTCGGGAAAAGGCTTGCCGGTCACGTCGATCATCAACTGCTGTTCGATGGTGACGCCGCCTCCGGAGTAGCGCATCTTGGTCCCGGGCACAAAGTCCACACGGATGGGCTCGGTGTTGGCCGGCTTCTCGCCGTTGAAAATCTGCACCAGCGTAGGCACGGGCTCGCCGACCGCGTAGCCAGGAAAGCCGTGCACGGTGAGCCCGGCGCTATGGCTCACCAGCCGCCGTAGCGTGACCTTCTGGTCTTTGGTGAACTCGTTCTCCGGCACCTTCCAGGTCTTGAGTTTCAGGTTGACGTCTTCGTCCAGGGAGAGCCTGCCGTGCTCCACCAGCCACATCGCTCCCACCGCCGCCACCGGCTTGGAGATCGACCCGGCCTGGAACAGCGTCTTGGCGGTCACCGGCGCGCTTGAACCCGGCCCGGTCACGCCAAAGCCGCGGGCCCAGGCGATCTTGTAGTTGTCAATCACCGCCACGCTCAAACCGGGAACTTTGAAGGTGTCCATCAGTTGCTGGACGGTCAACTCCAGGGGAGGCTCAGTCTTTCCCTGAGCATCCTGTCCCAGCGGGAAGCTGACGACGATCGTGTCCGGCGCCAGTTCCCGCGAAGACGAAGCCTTGGAGTCGGTCTGCGCCCCAGCGACTAACGACAGCGCGCCGATCAGCGCCACGAAGTGGAACAAGAAGAAGCGCAATAAGGAGAAGACGCGACGAGTCATACGATCACCTCACCGGGGACGTTGTTCAAATGACACAATACACGACTGCCAGGTCCACATGTGTCTGACGAACCGCGGGCAAATTGGGAAGCTTGGCTGCATTGCCTGCCGGCATGCTTTTAGAATAGTCTCAAGACACAATCTGAACTGCTCTGCGCAAGCTGGCCCATCCGGGCGCGTAGAGATTGGGGTGCCATGGCCAAGTGGAAACAATACGAGCTCTGGGTACAGACCGGCGAAAAGAAATGGGAGATGATCGGAATTTTCCCGAACACGGAATTGCCCACCCTGTTGGCCCGGTCGCGCTCCTCCCGCCGGTCGCGTCTAATTGAGGTTATCTACGACGACAGCAAACTTCTGGGCCAGGAAGTGATCGCCGAGATCGGAACCGGCGGCGAAAAGTAAGCAACGCCGTAGACGGGTTTTTTCCGCGAAAACTCGCTGAGCCCGGAAGCGCCCCAAGTTCATTCGTAACGTAAGGTCACCATGGGATCTACCTTCGTCGCGCGACGCGCGGGAACGTAGCTGGCGCCCAGCGCGACCAGCGCCAAGGCAATGGGCATCACGATAAAGGTCCAGGGATCGGTGGCGCGCACCCCATAGAGCAGGCCGGACATCAAGCGCGTGAGCGCGGCGGCAAAACCCAGGCCCACGGCCACTCCGGCAAACGCCAGCACCGCGCCTTGTTTCAACACCAGCACAAGAACATGCTGCCGGGACGCGCCCAGCGCCATACGCAATCCGAACTCCCTGATCCGCCGCGCCACCAGGTAGGAGAGCACGCCATAAATGCCGACCATGGCCAGCAGCAAAGCCACGCTCGAAAAGATTGTCAACAGCAGGGTGAGAAAACGGGGACGCGATTGCGCGATCGAGAGAACTTCTTCCATGCTTCGCACGCTGGAGATGGGCAGGCTAGGGTCGAGATCGCGCAGCTCGCGCCGCACCGCGCCGACCAGGCCGGAGATATTCGCGTTCTCCCGCGGAGCGCCGCGCAGGACTACGTACATGCCGCCGTATCCGCCGCCTTGCGGCTGGCGGAAGGGCAGGTAGAGTTCCGAGCCGGTAGGCTTGTCGATGCCGGCGTTCTTGACGTCGGCCACCACACCCACTAGCGTGCACCATTCCGAGCCGCTGGGTTTCACGCGGCGGCCGATGGGGCTCTGGTTGCCCCAGAACATCCGCGCCATGGTGTGGTTCACGATCGCCGCCAGTGGCGCGCCCTGCGCATCGCCGGCCGTGAAGGTGCGGCCCTCGATCAGGGGAATGCGCATGGTCTCAAAGTAGCCTTCGCTCACTGCCTGGTAGAAATCAACGTTCTGAATGGGGCCGCCGGGGCGCGGAACGAAGCCTTCAATTTCAGTGTCGTTGGCGTTCACGCGGCGCGCGGGCGGCAGTCCGGAGACCAGCGCGGCGGACTGCACTCCCGGCAGATGAATTACGCGTTCCTGCAAACGCGACCACATACCTTGAATCTTCTGGTTATCGTTGTAGGCCGCGCCGGGGAGATTCACGCGCATGGTCATCACGTCGCGCGGATCGACGCCGATATTGACCTCTTGCAACTTCCAGAACGCGCGCACCATCAGTCCACACCCGATCAAGAGCACCAGGGCCAGGGAGATTTCGCTGGCCACTAGCGCGCGGCGGAAATTCTGTGCGGCTGATGAACCTGAAGCGGTCCCGCCGGCTGCGTCTTTGAGCAAGCCGTGGATGTTCTTGAGGGCCAGATGCATCAGTGGAGCCAGCCCGAACACGATTCCCGTGAATATGGAAACCGCCAGCGTGACCACCAGCACCGTGAAATCAATGCCAATCTCGGCGGCGCGGGGAATGCTGCCGGCATTGGTGGCACGGATGACTTGCAACCCGGCAAAGGCCAGCAGCAATCCCAGAACCGCGCCGACAAGCGAAAGCAGGATACCCTCGGCGATGAACTGTCCCAGCAGACGCCGTCCGGAAGCTCCGATGGCGCTGCGGATGGCGATCTCGCGTTGCCGCGCTTCGGCCCGTGCCAGCAGCAGGTTGGCCACGTTGACGCAAGCAATCAGCAGCACGAAACACACCGCGCCCAGCAGCATCAACAGCGCCGGTCGCACGTTGCTCACCACTTCCGATTGGAAAGGATAGCTGACCAGAGTATGTCCGTCTGGCCTGAAGTGATGCTCCTTCGCCGATCCATTCGCGCCCCAGTAGCGCACCAACGATTCCAGTTCGCTCTGCGCCTGCTGCGCGCTCACGTTGGGCTTGAGCCTGCCCAGCAGATAGAGAAAGTGCGAGCCGCGGCCTCCGGGTCTAGCGGGATCGATTTGCAACGGCGTCCAAACTTCCGGAGGATCGATCTCGCCGGGAGGAAATGCGAAGCCCGGGGGCATGACCCCGACGATGGTGCATTTCTGCCCGTTCAGCAAGATCTCTTTTCCGATCACGTTGCCATTGCCGCCGTAAACTCGCTGCCACAGGCCGTACGAGATGTCGGCCACCACGAGCGACTTGGGGTCGTCGTCTTCAGGAGTCACCAAACGGCCCAGCCGCGGCGCCACGCCCAACGTGCGCAACAAACCGCCGCTGATGAAAGATGCCGTGGCACGCACCGGCTCGGCTTCGCCCGCCAGGTTCACGCCGCCGTTGACCCAGGCGTCCAGGGAGTCCCAGGATTTAGTGTCGCGCTTCAGGTCCAGATATTCCGGCGGGGATACCCAGAACCGCCGCAACCCGCCGCCGGGAAAATTGCCGAACTCGGAGTAGACTTTCACCAGCCGCCCGGGATGGTCATAAGGCAAAGGCCGCAAGAGGACAGCATTCACTACGCTGAAAATCGCGGTGGTGGCGCCGATGCCCAGCGTCAGGCAGAGAATGGCCGCCGCGGCAAAGCCGGGATTTCGGGCCAGGATGCGAACACCGTAACGAAGATCGTGAAGAAAAGTGCGCATATCATTGTCCTCTCGCCCGGATTGCCCCCGTGCCGTTTTGGACTTATCGCGATCTACGCGGTTAGCAAGCCCTGGAGACGTTTACTGGCTCCCAGAGAAAAGGTTCCACATTATTTTCCTGGCGAATCCGCCGCTGTTGGCGTCGCGCCAAAACGCCCTGCTGCGCAACGAAGCCTGCATCAGCAAAGATTCGCGGGGATCAGGCGTTCGACGATCAGCACATCGCGCCACATTCCATCCAGTTTGGCGTGTTTCTCGTAGGTGCCAACTTCGCGGAAGCCGGCGGAGGCGATCAGCCTGCGGCTGGCTAGGTTATCGAGAAAAACGCGCGACAGCAGCTTCCAAAAGCCGGCTTTTTCCGCTTCCTCGATCAGGGCCTGCATCGCCAGACGTCCCACGCCTTTTCTGCGGAATGCGCGGTCCACATAGAGAGAGGCTTCAGCAATGCCCACATAGCAGGCTCGCGGACGGTAGGTCGACGTAGAGGCAAAGGCCACGATCCGACTGGCGGCCTCCACCACCACCGTGGGATGTACTCCATCAAACCATGCGGCGACGTCCGACGCGGTTCGCAACTGCGTCTCAAAAGTAGCCACGCGATCTTCAATGCCCTGGTTGTAAATCAAGGCGATGGCCGCGGCATCTTCCCGCGCAGCCAGGCGGGCACGCAAGTCGGGGGGAATTTCGCTCATTGAATTCACCAAGACGAGTTTACTTCGGGCGGCGAGTTTGCGGCTTTGTCCGGCCGCTGGGGGCTGCTTGGCGTCCCGCGGAAGTTTCGCCGAAGCGCAGGAGCAGCGGAGCGGTGAAGTGCTCGCCCGGCTTGAGCTGCCCGTGATCGTCAATCCTGTTCCAACCGACGTTGGCGGTGGAATAAAACCACCCGTTCAGCCCGATCACATGCGTGGGTTCACCGAGCCGGTCGGTCGATTGCTCCACCACCTCGCCCGAGATGATCTCGGTTTGCGCCGGGTTCAGACGGAAGCGCATGATCCTTGCCGGCTCGGTTCCGTTCTGGATACCGACGAGAGAGTCTCCGGAGAGGTACAGCCCGTCGAGGCCGGTAACAGCGATGCTCTCCGCATGCGGCAGATAACTCAGTTGCCCAGCGGGGTTGGACTTGGTCAGGTCCACGACGGCGATGCCCATGGAATAATCGGCGACGAAGAGCCGCTTGCCGTCGGCCGCCAGTACCGGCGTCTGCGGTGAGAAGAAATCGCCGGCAATCTTTTCGAGCGCGGCGGTCTTCACGTTGCCGTGAACGCGATAGACGCCTCCGCCAAGGCTGTCGCTCACGTAGACCGTCCCATCGTCCGTGACGGACATATCGCCCAGCACGCCCGGCCCGCCGGTTGCCAGATCAAAGCGCCGCACAACCTTGCCGGTGGCGCCGTCAATGGCAATCAGCGCGGTCTTGCCTTCGTCCTCTTTGGGGAAACCGGTGAAGCCGGGCATGGCGCAAGCGGTCATCCACAACAGGTTGCGTGTGGCGTCGGCGGAGACGGCCAGCACCGGCCAGCGTTTGGCTTGGTCTTCCAAAGGGATTTCTTGCAGAGTGCATTCCGCTTCGCCAGCCTTGGGCAACCGGACCCGATATAGCGCATGGTGCTGGATGCTCGAGACCACGAACGTCCCGCCGGCCCGGTCGAAGGTGAGGTCTTCGGGCATCAGATCGGGCAAAGGCAGCGTGCAAACGGCTTCGGCTTTCTGCACCGCCTTGGTACGCTCTTTCATTTCCTGGGCGATGGGTGCGAAAGCCGGATTCGCCAACAGCGGCTTCAGGTCATCATCGCTGGCGACGTCGTAGGTCAAGCCCATGGCCGCATACTTTTCGAGCCAGCGGATCGCCTCCGCGTTGTTTCCCAGATGCGTCTCCACCGAAGCCACGCGCAACAAGTAGATCGGCGTGGGTGCCGGCATCTCGCGGTCAATCGCGACTAAAGTCTCCCGTAGGCCTTTCCAGTCTTGTTGCTTAGCCTGTTCGCTGCCTTTTTTGTTCAGTTCGATGAAGCGGGCACGGTCCAGCGAGACAGGCGGCACTGCAAGAACTACGGCTATAGCCAGCACAAGCAGGCGGCTTTGCATGAAATAGAACTCCTTGGCGCTCGAGTCATCAATTTAGACGTTCACCCCGCAGTTTGGTACGGGAAAACACAGATCCTACACAGATTCGTGCACGCCGCCTGATCGACGAACTTCCGTTTCGTCGCGCGGCCTGAATGAATGGCACTCAAGGCTGATCAATCTCTGGTCTTTTCCCTGATTTCGCTTTACCATCGCCCATGTGGCTGCCCCAGAACAAAAAGAATTGAACAAGAACCGCTTGGTTTCTGCCGCACAAGCGGAAGACGATGCTTCCTTCGAGCTGAAGTTGCGTCCGCGGTATCTGCGCGAGTTCATCGGGCAGAAGAAGGTCAAAGACAACCTGAGTGTGGCGATCGAGGCTGCCAAATCGCGCGGCGAAGCGCTGGACCATGTGCTGCTCTATGGTCCGCCGGGACTGGGCAAGACCACCCTGGCGACGATCATCGCCAACGAAATGGGCGTGGCTTATACGCAGAGCGCCGGTCCGGCCATCGCTATCAAGGGCGACCTGACCGCCATCCTCACCAACCTGACAGACCGCCAAGTGTTGTTCCTGGACGAAGTCCACCGCCTGCAGGCGGCCCTCGAGGAGATCCTGTATTCGGCGCTTGAAGACTACAAGCTGGACATCATCATCGGCCAGGGGCCCTCGGCGCGCACCCACACCATTGATGTGAAGCCGTTCACCTTCGTAGCCGCCACCACTCGCGCCGGCCTGCTTTCCGCGCCCCTTCGCTCGCGCTTCGGCATCCTGCTGCGGCTGGAGTTTTACGCTGACGAAGAACTCAAGTTCATCATCGAGCGCTCGGCGGAGATTTTGGGCGTGGCCATCGACGAAGCCGGCGCCACCGAGCTAGCGGGACGCGCCCGAGGCACTCCCCGGATCGCCAACCGCCTGCTGCGCCGCGTGCGCGACTTTGCCCAGGTCCGCGGCCAGGGACGCATCGATCGCGCGACTGCCCAGGCAGCCCTGGAGATGCTGGAGGTGGACAAGCACGGCTTCGACGAGATCGACCGGCGCCTGCTGCTGACCATCATCCAGAAGTACAATGGCGGCCCGGTGGGCCTGGGAACGCTGGCGGCGGCTCTGGCCGAGGAACAAGAAGCACTGGAAGAAATCTACGAGCCTTTCCTGATCCAGATCGGCTTCCTCGACCGCACGCCTCGCGGCCGCATGGCTACCCGGCTGGCTTACGAACATTTCGGCATTCGTTATGGCCGGCAACCGGATCTGTTCTAAGCCAGCACTCAGCATTCAGCAGTCAGCATTCAGCCATGAAGTCTGTTCTTCCAAGAATCCCGGCTTCGGTCACGAGCCCATCCAAAGCGCAGTAACGTGCCTTGGCTGACTGCTGAACGCTGAGTGCTGAATGCTCTCTAGGTGAAATTTCTCACTACTTCATGAACCGCCAAACAAGCGCCGGCTCCGCACCAGGAGTTCACGTCCCCAGCGTTCCCGATTCCGGGCGAAGGAAATAGATCGGGCATGAGGCGTTTGCGCAAAACACGCGACACCCGCGGTGCATCGAACTTGGAAACACCGCAATCCAGGCTGGGTGGACATCTCGGGAGCTCGTCATGCTGCAACAGCATCCTCGCTCGAAAGCACGTGCTGGAGTCACGCGCCAATGCTGGTTCTGTGTGCTCTTCGGACTGATGCTGTTCCTCTGCGGGTGTGCATCCGGCCCCACCAGAAAAACCTCTTCGATACAGTCAGCAAAAACCGTCGAAGCGTCCGTGGCGGAACTCAGTTCGCGAAACCAATCCCTCCTGGGCATTTACTCGGCGGAGATCGAGGCCGCTGCCGATAAGATCATTCTTGAATCACCCTCTGCCGCTGCCCGGAGACAAGCCCTGATCTGGAAGACTGAGGCGATTCCGGTTCTGCAGAGCTCCCTGCTCAAGACCGAACCGGTGGCCGCGGTTCTGGATACGTGGGTGTTCATTTTTCAAATGACGGCCTATATGGAACAGCCGGCCGTGAAACAGGGGCTTGGAGAGTTTTCTCCGGTGGTCTCCGAAACGCTCCAGAGCATGGATGCCGAAATGGAGCAACTCGTCCGCGCGGCTGCGCCGTCGGCCGACATCGCCGATCTTCGCCACAGACTTGGTTCCTGGGCTGAAGCGCATCCCATCCAAGCGGGCCTGGTCGGCCGGAAATCGGTCGATCCTGAGCTGATCCGAAAAGCCGGCCAGGCTGATTTGGGAGCGATCGCCTCCATCAAGGCGCTGGGGGAGAGCCTGGGCGACCTCACGGCTCGCCTGGATTCATACAACGTCTACGCTCCCAAGCAGGCTCGTTGGCAGGCCGAACTCTTGCTCAGCGATCTCACGCGGGATCCCCAGGTTGGCGCCGCCATGTCCAATTTCGCGGACCTCTCGAGTACCCTGGCGAAAGCATCAGGCAGCATGGACCGCATGCCGGAACTTCTGGGACAAGCGCGGCAGGCAGTGCTGGCGGACGTGGTAAGCCAGCGTCTGGCCGTCCAGGCCTTCCTGCGGGAGGAGCGCCTGCAAACCCTGGAGGTGTTGCAGCAAGAGAGAATTGCCACGGTTGCCGCCCTGCGCGGTGAACGGCTGGCCGCGACCGCGGACCTTCGCGGGGAACGCCAGATCGTGCTGGATGCTCTACACAACGACCAAGAGGCGGTCATGAATGAGGTGCATTCGATCAGCGAGCAGGCGCTCAAGGATTTCGACACCAAGGCCCGCGGCTTGATCGATCATTTCTTCCTGCGTGCTCTCGAACTCGTGTTGCTCACTTTGCTCCTATGCTCTCTGGCGGCATGGATCCTGTTGCGGCGGTTTGCTTCCTGGCGGCGGGACCGCGGTGAAAAGCTCTATGACCGCGCCGCCTGACTTGGTGCCTTGGTCTGTTTTCTCTGTTCGGCTGCGTCCTCGAATGGGAGAGGCTCGGAAGCCGCCTCCTGGGCCAGAGAAAGTGAATGATGGAAGAGTCCTGAGCAACTCCAAATTCCGGACAAAAGAGATAGTTGTTGCAGGCGTTACGCGCAGTCCATCGTTTATGATGTCTGCTCTCATGTCCATCTCCGTCCGCTCCTTTGGCAAGATCAATATTGGCCTGAAGATCGGCCCGCATCGTGAAGACGGCTTCCACGAGCTGCGCACCATTTATCAGACGGTGGCGCTTTCCGACCAGGTCAAGGTGGACGTGACCCGGGGCGTGGGGATCGAGGTCTGCTGCAAAGATACGCGCGTCCCGTCGGACGAAAGCAACACCTGCTATCGGATGGCAGACCGCGTCCTGCGCGCATTCAAGACGCGCAATAAAGTGCGCATCACCATCGAAAAGACCTTGCCGGTGCAGGGCGGCTTGGGAGCGGCATCGTCCAATGCCGTGGCTGCCATGCTGGGACTGGAGAAGGCTCTGAAGCGCACGCTGGCGCCTGGGGAGCGCTTGCGCCTGGCCACCGAAATCGGCTCCGACGTGCCGCTATTTCTGATCGGAGGCACGGTGTTGGGCACGGGCCGGGGCGAGCAGGTTTATCCTTTGGAGGATTTGCCCAGCGTCCATTGCGTGATCGCGACGCCGGGAATCGGCGTCTCCACGCCCGCGGCCTTCGCCGATTGGGACAGCAAATTCGCAGCGCAAAAATTGACGGCGGCGGATGGCTTCGATAAAATAAGTGTGTTCAGTCACTCCGTATTCGAATGGCTGAGTGGCAGTAGTTTTTCCCCAACCGGTGTCCCAAGCAAAGGCTGGGACCGGGCCGAGGCAATGCTTCTCGACCTTGTCCGTACCGGGATTGAAAACGACTTTGAAAGTGTTGTTTTCCCCAAGTATCCCGCCATACGCGAGGTCAAAAGGGCTCTGGAACGGCTAAACGCGAGGTACGTGTCTCTTTCGGGGTCGGGTTCCACGGTGTATGGGTTGTTCGCCGATCAAAGGGAAGCGGTCAAGGCCGCCAAAACATTGGTTGATGACGGCGTTCCGGCCCAGGCCACAGTAACGCTGCCAAGGACGGAGTACTGGAAAGCGATATTTGATACGAAGATCGCGTGATCGAGTCAGTGGAAATCGCCGGAATCCACGGCAAGCCGGGACAGGTCGCGCGTCATCGCAACGTCATCGCCGAGATCGGGCAAATTCAACCGATGACGGCGATCACGAGCGATCACGGCGATGTCGGCGATTCAAGTTGGGCGGTCGACTAATGGTAGGTCAAGTGCCTTTGGAGCACTTTGTCTAGGTTCGAATCCTAGCCGCCCAGCCAAAGATCACGAGATCGATGTCGGCGATTCTGCGGGGTCCGGATTGAAGAACGGAAGTACAGAAACAGTAAGACGGAAACCACCTAATCCTCGGTTGTAGCAAACCAGCTCAAGCGGGTGATAACTATGGCGACGACAGTCACAGCAACGGAAAAGATGGATAAGCAGCAAAAGGCCGCTCCCAAAAGCGAGCCCAAGACGCAGCGTAGCCGCCACGACGATAAGTTCAAGATTTTCAGCGGCACGGCCAATGAAGCGCTTGCCAACGAGATTTGCAGGTTTCTGGGCATGGAACGCAGCAAGGCCATGGTGACGCGTTTTTCCGACGGGGAATGTTATGTACAGATCCTCGAGAACGTGCGCGGCGCCGACGTCTTCGTAGTCCAGCCCACCTGTTTCCCGGTGGACGAACACCTGATGGAATTGCTCTTGCTGGTCGATGCGCTCAAGCGCGCCTCGGCGAGACGGATCACCGCCGTGATCCCTTACTACGGCTATGCCCGCCAAGACCGCAAGGACAAGCCGCGTGCTCCGATCTCGTCCAAGCTGGTTGCCGATTTGCTGACCACGGCGGGAGCGCACCGCGCGTTACTGGTGGACCCGCATACGCCCCAGATTCAGGGTTTCTTCAACATTCCGGTGGACCACATGTTCGCTTCACCGGTGCTGGTGGACCACTTCCGCAAGATGCAATTGTCGAACCTGACTGTGGTTTCGCCCGATGCCGGCGGCGTGGAACGGGCGCGCTTTTTCGCCAAGAAGATTGACGCCGCCCTGGCGATTATGGACAAGCGGCGCACGGACATGAATGTGGCCGAAGTCCTGCACGTGATCGGCGACGTCCGGGAGCGCACCTGTCTGATCATCGACGACCTCATCGATACTGCGGGAACGCTGGTCAAGACCGCCGATGCGTTGGTGAACGCCGGCGCCATCAAGGTTTATGCCTGCGCTTCCCACCCCGTATTTTCGGGTGAGGCGATCGAGCGGATTTCGAAGTCCAAACTGGAAGCGGTGGTCGTTACCGACACCATTCCGCTGACCGGCAAGGCCCAGGCCGAGCCGAAGATCAAAGTTCTGTCGATTGCCGGCCTGCTGGGCCGCACAATCCAGTCGATTCACGAAGAAACTTCCGTCAGCACGCTGTTTGCATAGCGCGGCGGAGGCAAAGAAGGAACTAAGGAAAACAAGCCCATGATTTCACAGGAAGTTGTTGAAGCCCAAACCCGGCCGGACAGTTCGCGCGGCAAGAACGAAGCGCGGCGGCTGCGCGCCAGCGGCCGTGTTCCTGGCGTGCTTTACGGCGCCAAGAAAGAGACCGTCGCGGTCAGTCTGGATCCCAAGCAGATTACTCGCATTCTGCACTCGGAATCCGGCCACAACACGATTTTCGAAGTGCAAGCAGGCAGCGAGAAAGCCCGCGTCATGATCGTAGACTGGCAGTATGACCCCATGCACGGCAAGCTGCTGCATATTGACCTGAAACGCATCGCCATGGACGAAAAGATCCGGGTCAAGGTGCCGATCCACTTGGTTGGCGAAGCCGAGGGTGTAAAGACGCAGGGCGGCATTCTCGACCAGGTTCTGCGCGAGGTGGAAGTGGAGTGCCTGCCCGGTGACATTCCCAGCCACATCGATGCCGACGTGACCGCGTTGATCTTCGGCACGGTCCTGCGGGTCTCCGACCTGCAGTCCGGCGGCAAGCTCAAGTTCCTCACCGACGCCGGCCAGACCGTGGCCCATATCACTTCAGTGAAGGAGGAAGAAGTGGCGCCCACTCCGGAAGCGGTGGCGGAAGCTGCTGCTGCGGTCCCGGCTGAGCCCGAAGTCATCAAGAAGGGCAAGCAGGAAGTTTCGGAAGAGGAAGGTGCGGAGGAAGCCAAGGAGACCAAGGAACCCAAGAAAGCCGAGGCCAAGAAGTAGCGCCTGTGAAACTGATTGTCGGGCTGGGCAATCCCGGTATCGAGTATCAGTTCACGCCGCACAACATCGGCTTTCTCGCGGTGGACCGCATCGCCGAACACTGCGGCGTTACGGTGGATAACCGGAGGTCGAAGGCGCAGACAGCGCGGGCCAGGATCGGGAATGAAGAAATCCTGCTGGCCAAGCCCGAGACTTTCATGAACATGAGCGGCATGTCCGTCCGGGAGCTGGTGGAGAAAAGCGGCGGTAGCGTGGACCCGCAGAAGGACCTGATCGTGATCTATGACGAACTGGACCTTCCCCTGGGTATGATTCGTATCCGCGAGCGCGGCTCGTCCGCCGGACATAACGGAATGCAATCGATCATCAACGCCTTGCAGACCGAGGAGATTGCGCGCATCCGGCTGGGAATTGCGCCGGACCCTCCGGGGAAAGGCGGCGCGAGTTACATCCTCTCGCAGTTCCGTAAGTCGCAATTGAAGGCGGTGGATGAAATGCTCGACCTGGCCGCGCAAGCCGTGAACGTGATCCTGAACGAGGGCGCGAAAGCGGCCATGAGCCGGTTTAATCGGAAGAATAGTACTGAGTAGTTAGTGCTTAGTATTTAGTACCTAGTAGTTAGTAATTAGCAATTGGTCCTTGGTATTTTCGTAGTTTGGTATAGGCCGCTAAATACCAACTACTAAATACTAAGTACTGGTTCGCATGGAGAAGAAATCAAATGCAACGCGCTTATGAAGTGATGTTTATCGTACGGCCGGATTTGACCGAAGAAGATCTGGACAAGCTGGTGGCTACGCTGCAGAGCCACGCCACCGGCGCCGGAGCCACCGTGAAGAACGCGGAAAAGATGGGCCGGCGCCGGCTGGCCTACGACGTAAAGAAATTCCAGGAAGGGCAGTACGTGCTGTTCACGCTGGCCGCGGAAGGCAAGGCCATCCACGAACTGGAGCGCCGCCTGCGCGTCGCCGAGCCGGTGATCAAGTACATCACCGTGCGCACCGACGAAGAGCAGCAGCGTCTGGAAAAGGTCCGCAAGATTCGCGCATCGCGTTCGCGGCGGCCTCCGGCTGAGGCTGCGGCCGCGGCGGACGAGAGTCCCGCGGTGAACGCGTAACCCAAGAGATTCGCACCTTGAAGGAGAGTTATGGCTGACGAAGTAAATCAAGCAGTTTCCACCCCGGCGCCGCGCCCGCAAGGACGGTCTGACCGTCCAGACCGGCCCGACCGGGGCCAGGGAGGCCCAGGGGCCCGCGATGGCGGCCGCAAATTCTTTCGCCGCAAAAAGCTGTGCAAGTTCTGCGTCGAGAAGATTGACGACATCAACTACAAAGACGTGCGGCTGCTGGGCCAGTTCGTGGCCGAGCGGGGAAAAATCGTGCCCCGCCGCTTGACCGGCGTTTGCACGCCGCATCAGCGCCGTTTGACCGCGGCCATCAAGCGGGCCCGCAACATCGCCCTGCTGCCGTTCGCGGCTCGGTAAAACCGCGAGAGCGGTTTGACCGGGTATCAGCGTCTAGCAGCTCGCCCGCGGGCTGCGTGCCTTCAAGGCAGACGGTACTTTAATCAAATTCCGGAGATCTGAAATGGAAGTTATTCTCAAAGAAGATGTTCCCAAGCTGGGCCATCGCGGCGAGGTCGTCAGAGTCGCGGAGGGCTACGGCCGCAACTACCTGCTGCCGCGCAAACTCGCGGTCGAAGCTACCCAGGCCAACAAGGCCGTGATCGAACAGATGAAGCAGTCGGCCATCCGGCGCTCCGCCGTGGAGAAGGCCGATTCCGAAGCTCTCTCCAAGCAACTGGACGGCGTGGCCCTGGCTTTCCAGCGCAAGGCCGGAGAGAAGGACCACTTGTTTGGTTCGGTTACCTCATCCGATATCGCCGAGGCCCTGGAGCGCAAGGGCTTCAACATCGACCGCCGCAAAATCCAGCTTGCCGAGCCGCTCAAGAACCTGGGCGAGTTCGAGGTCGCGATCAAGCTGCACCGCGATGTCACCAGCAAAGTGAAGGTAACGGTGGAGAAAGAAGCCGGCGAAGCCTAAGCCCTGTTCACAGCCGCAATCTGAAAGGCTCTGGAGCAAACTCCAGGGCCTTTTCGCGTTGCGAAGCTGCGAGCTTGTCCTTTTGGCATCGGCCCCCTATCATTTTGTCCCGCATGGGCAAACCGGCCGCGCGTGTTCCCGAACTTCTTAGCAGCCTGGAATCCTTTTACGGCCCGCAGGAGCCGGGCTGGCCTACTGATCCATACCTCTTTCTGGTGTGGTGGCACTGTGGATATCCTGCGAGTGACGCCGCCTGCGCCAAAGGCTGGGTGAAGCTGAACCGGGACATCGGCACAAGCCCGGAGCAACTTCTAGCCGCGTCGCCCGACAATCTTGCCAGCGCCCTAAAGCCGGGCGGCATGGTCCCGGAACTTCGTGCGATGCGTCTCAAGGAAATCGCGGCGCGTGTGAAAGATGAGTATGGCGGTGACCTGCGCGCGGCGCTAGCCGGACCCATCGCCCAGGCGCGCACGACCCTCAAGAGATTTTCCAATATCGCCGATCCCGGCGCTGACCGCATTCTGCTTTTTGCCGGAATTGCGCCGGTGGCGGCCGTGCCCTCGAACTGTCCGCACGTCCTGGTGCGCATACAACGCGGACTGGAGCGCGAGAACTATGGCGTGACCTACAAGGAAGCGCAACACGCCATAGCTGAGGAAGTTCCTGAGAAGTTGGACGCTCGCATCCGCGCCTATTTGCTGCTAAAACGCCACGGCCAGGAGCTCTGCAAACGCACCAAGCCGAAGTGTGCTCAATGCCCGGTCAGCTCTTCCTGTGCTTTTTTCGCCGGCAGTCGCCGCGGTAGAGCATAGGTCGCCGCCATTGCTGCACCGGGCGGAAAATTCGCTCTACGGTTCGTGCGGGATCGACACCCTGTCGCCTTTCATTCCTGGCTGATCTGCATGGACTGGCCGATGCTGATGGTCTTGGGCATGCCGGGATCGGCGCCGGAATAAATAGCCACGATGCGGAAGTCGCTGTCGCTTACGTCGGCGGAGTAGGTGTATGGGCCGCGGTTATTGCGGAGCATGGTGAGGTCTCCCTGGGAGCGCAGCTCGTCGATGGAGACAAAGTGGCCTTGCAACGCCGCGTGGCTGCGCTCGGCCTGGGCGATGGCCAGCAGGTCATTCTTGACGCCGATCAGGTCCACGGTGGCTGTGGGCGTGGAGGTGCCGGCGGTCATCACGCTCTGGCTCTGCCGCATATAAATGTAGGCCCCCGCCCCGACCACGATGATCAGCATGATGAATCCAAATGCGCGGTTCATGGTTGCCTCCTTCTTTGATCGCGGCTCGCGGCGTTCACCCGATCACGCGCGATGACGGCGATCCGTTCGATTCCTTGAAATCATAGCCTTTGCTCGCAGGCGCTCTCTCTGAGAAAATCACAGCTTGGCTGACGAAAGTGCAATCCGGGTAGGGGTCGTCGGTGTAGGTTCATTTGGCAAGAACCACGCCCGCGTCTATCACGAGCTACAACAGCAGGGCCAGGGGGTGGAGCTGGTTGCCGTCGTGGACGCCAACCTGGCGCAGGCCCAAGCTGTGGCCGCGCAGTTTGGCTGTGAGGCCTTAGCCAGTGTTGAACATCTTTTTGGACGCGTGGCTGCCGCTTCCGTGGCCGTGCCCACGGTGCACCACCTGAGCGTGGCCGAGGCGTTGATGGCCGCGGGCATTGACGTGCTGATCGAGAAGCCCCTTACGCCAACGCTCGATGAAGCCGACCAACTCGTCCGCTTGGCCGCCGCCTGCCGGCGCATAGTTCAAGTGGGACACCTGGAACGCTTCAATCCCGCGGTGCGCGCCACAGCGCCCTTGATTACCCGGCCCATGTTCTTCGAAGTGCACCGCCTGAGCGTGTTCACGCCCCGCAGTCTGGATGTGGACGTGGTACTGGACCTGATGGTGCACGACATTGACGTAGTCCTGTCCCTGGTGAAGTCGCCCATTACCGAAGTGCGCGCCGTGGGCCTGCCGGTGGTGACTTCCAAGGTTGACATCGCCAACGTGCGCATGGAGTTTGCCTCCGGCTGCGTCGCCAACCTGACAGCCAGCCGCATCAGCACCGAGCGCGTGCGCAAGCTGCGCTTTTTCCAGCCGCGAGAATACATCTCAGTGGATTACGGTCGTCAGGAGGTGCTGCAGTTTCGCGTCACCGCCGAAGAAAGATTCTCGCTCGACCACTTGCTGGCCATGGCGGCCGAGCCCTCGGGATCGCCCATCCCCGGAGTCACCGTGAACCGTCCACCGGTGCAAGCTGAAGAGCCGTTGCACGCCGAACTCAAAGCCTTCCTGGAAGCCGTCCGCACGCGCAGCCGGCCGATCGTTTCCTTAGAGGATGGCCGCGCCGCTCTGGCGGCGGGACTGAGCATTCTCGCGTCCATCCATGAACACAGCCGTCGTGCCGGCCTGCTCACCTTGTAAGCACCTTGTAAAAAACTGTAAAGAAAAGACTTGACCCTTCCCTGGTGCTTGAGATTTAAGGCGATTTTTGCCATTCTTCGAGCTGTAGTACGTGCAAGTTGAGCCCACGGCGGCCATTCTAGGTGAGAGAATATTGACAGCAACTTCTTGCCTTGTTGGTGGTGTCTTATTCCGGTGATGGAAGACCAATCTCGAGAGGTGGAGACGCAGCCGCCGGTCACGGATGGCGAGTTACATCTGCTCGTCAGCGACCTGAAAGATGAGGTTTCCCGCTATCGCCGGCGTGAAGCCGCCTGGATTTCCCTGGCAGTCCATGGAGCCATCATCTTGGCTCTGATTTTCATGCCCAAGTGGTTGCCGTCCTCGCTGCTTATCGTCCCCGCGCACGATAACAACCCCACCATGATCGTATTGCCTGAGGACCAGCTTAAGGTCAAGCCGCAAAAGGCCAACATCGTGTCTGACCAGGACCGCACCGCGCAAACCAAATTGCCGGACAAGGAAACGCTGCGCAAGCTGCTGAACCCAGGCAATCCCGGGCCGCCGAAGCCGCCCTCGCCGCCGCCCCAGCCGCAACAACAGGCCATGCAAGCCTCTCCAGCCCCGCCGCAGCAGGGAGCGCAGGCGCCGCCTGCGCCACAGACCACGGAGACTGCCAAACTTGAAGCGCCACGGCCCAAGCAGAATCCGTTTGCGTTGCAATCACCGAGTTCTTCCGTCAGCCAGGCCATACAAGCGGCCGCTAACAGTCCCCACAGCATACCGGTTCCGGCCAGGGGCGGGGACAGAGGTTCCGGTTTCCGTCCCAAGGTCGACGCGCGCGGCGCGATGGATATCTTGAGCGACACCCTGGGCGTGGACTTCGGTCCGTACATGAAGCGCCTGCACGTCACCGTGGAAGACCACTGGTTCCCGCTTATCCCGGAAGTAGCGCTGCCCCCGATGATGAAGAAAGGCCGGGTGGTGATTGAGTTCGCCATCATGAAAGACGGCAGCATCCAGGGGTTGACCGTCGTTTCCAGTTCCGGCGATAACGCGCTTGACCGTGCTGCTTATGGCGCGCTACTCAACGCTGTGCCGCTACCCCGTCTTCCCGTCGAATTCACGGGCCCGTTTCTCAAAATCCGCGCCGCCTTCTACTACAACCCGGATAAGAACGACTTCGAGTAACGCGCCACCGCTTCACGACCGGCGCTGGATCATCTGCATCAACACTCTCTGTGCAAAAGGCATGTAAATGAGCGCAGCACATGCGCCCAAGGCCAGTCCCCAACCCATGCGGTCCGCCAGCAGACATGGGGCCAGGGCCCAGATCATGTCCAGCACGAACAAACCGGGGAACAGGATGCGGTACTTCTCGCCCAGCAGGTGGTAGTCGAAGGCGGTGGCCGTGATCAGG
This sequence comes from Candidatus Angelobacter sp., assembly GCA_036521855.1. Lineage (GTDB taxonomy): Bacteria > Acidobacteriota > Terriglobia > Terriglobales > Acidobacteriaceae > Angelobacter. The sequence goes on along the minus strand of DATDGY010000291.1, from coordinate 48,807 downwards.
TACAGGCGCACGGCTACACCGACCAGCGCCGTCACCAGGTAAATCACAAAGACCGTCTGCCCGGCGCGGGGCCAGATGGCGAACGCCGCGCGATCCAGTTGTTTCCAGTCGTATAGGGCGGAAAAATAGAAGACGAGGTACATGACCTGCGCCAGAAGGAAGAGCAGTCGCGACGTGCCCCGGCTGGCTTGCGGTAAGTGCGTCTCCGCTTGCGTGACCGCGGGCGCGTCCTCTCCGGGACCGGCGGCAAGGGCAGCGGCTTCGGCGGCAAGAGGTGCTGTGCTTGGTGCGACTGCAGGCGGCTTGGCCGCCAGGACTGCAGCTGGCTCCTGCGCCGTCCGGACTTCGCCGAGAAACCTGTAACCACGCTTGGCGATGGTTTCGATGTAACGCGGATTGCCCGCCGAATCTCCGAGTACGTCGCGCAACTTGGCCATGGCGGTGTTCAAGCCGTGGTCAAAATCCACGAAGGTATCCTGGGGCCACAAGCGTAGGCGGAGTTCCTCGCGCGTGACAACTTCGCGGGGACGCTCCAGCAGAGCCACCAATACCTGGAACGGCTGCATCTGCAGCCGAAGCCGCATGCCGTTGCGGTATAACTCAGCCGCATTGACGTCAGCCTCGAAGTGGCCGAATCTGTACCTCAGGGATGGTGGCATGGTTCTGGTTTCGGCGCATGTCGCCGCCGGAATGCAGTTCAAAGTTTACAAGCCCGCATAGCATTGCTCAATCTGCGCCGCGCTTCGTTACTCTTTACTCATTACAATGTGATGCCATGGACGCCCGACGACAACAGGCGCTCGGCCTGGCCTTGATCGCTTTGCTGGTCCTGTTGTTCGAGCTGCTGCGGCGCGCCTGGAGCGGAAGATGAGAGATCCGCTTCTGGTCGTGGTTCTCGGCCCCACGGGCAGCGGGAAGACCTCTCTCGCGCTGCATCTGGCGGAGCAGAAGCGCGGCGAGATCGTGAGCTGTGATTCTGTTGCCGTTTATCGCGAGCTGGAGATCGGGACAGCCAAGCCGTCCCCGGAAGAGCGGCAACGCGTGCCCCACCACCTGATCGATGTTGCGGCTCCCACCGAGCAAGTTACCGCCGGCGATTACTCCCGCCTGGCCAGGAAGGCAATCGACGAGATCCGATCGCGTCAGCATCTCCCCATCGTCGCGGGAGGCACCGGGTTGTACCTGCGCGCTCTGCTGGAGGGATTGTTCCCGGGACCGCCGCGTTCAGAAGAGCTGCGGACGCGCCTGCGCGAGCGGGCAGGGGAACGCGGCCCGGAATACTTGCACCAGCTGCTGGGGCGTCTCGATCCGGCGGCCGCCCGGGAGATCCACGCCAACGATGTTCCCAAAGTCATCCGTGCTCTGGAAGTCTCGCTGAGCTCGCGAAAGCCGATGACCGAGATGTGGCGCCGCGGCCGCGATCCTCTGCGCGGCTTCCGCATCCTTCGCGTGGGACTCAGTCCTGATCGCGAGGTTCTTTATCAGCGCCTCAACCAACGCGCACGGGAAATGTTTTCAGCGGGGTTGATCGAGGAGACCCGCGCCCTGCGCGAGCGCTATGGACTTGGCCTGCGGCTGCTGGGTTCGTTGGGATACAAACAGGCCGCGCAGCATCTGGATGGTCAACTCACGCTGGACGAGGCCATTGCCGCCGCTCAACAGAGTCACAGGAATTATGCCAAGCGACAGATCACCTGGTTTCGCCGCGAGCCGGACGTGCGTTGGGTTGAAGCTTTCGGTTCCGATCCCGAAGTGCAGAAGCAATGTTTGGAGTGGATTGAGACGCAGATGTAGCGATCGAGAGGATTCGAAGATCTTCTTGCGGGCGACGCAAACGAAGGACGAGAGCGATCAAGCCGCCGGCCGCGCATACAACAGCCAGCACCGCAGTGTACCAACCGCCGTCGATCAGGGCCATGACGATGGCGACACACAGGGGGAACCATACGTGCCAAATCTCGACGGCCTTTGCCACAACAACCTCCGGGCGAGTTCGGTTCGGCGCTGCGTAGCTTTCCATGGTTGAGGTGTTGCTGCTCACAAAAGGCGGCGAGTTCCGGCTGCGTCCATCAGTGATGGTGCGGCATCAATCTCCACAAGGCGACCACGATCATAGCGATAATGGCAATCGCATATCCGATCGCGCGCACCGTACCGAGTTTTTCGTGCATGTACATGCTCGTCTCCTTCCGTCATGTTAACCTTCTGCTTTGCATTTTTCCATTGACAACATATAACGCCTCCCTCAATATCATGAATGTGACCCATGCAGGGTCGATATGGGCCCGAGGAAGTAAAACTCTCAAGGAGGCACTCGATGGCGACAAAGAAAAAGGCTGCCAAGAAAAAAAAGAAAAAGTAGTTCTTAGCGGAGCCAAGTCTCCGCGCTTTTATCAAGGGAAAATAGTTGTAACGGGTGTTCGCCGCGAACACCCATTTTTATTTGTGTGAGCGCCGCTTCCTTTCGTCGCGTGATCGATTCTGCGTGCGCGGCGTGCTGCTGCTTCTTACGCGAAAAGTCAGAGCACAAACAACCTTTAGGGCTTTCCCGGACTCTAAAAGCATACGACTCGCTTCTACCGTCAGCCGCGCCACCCGTCGCTGGTGAGAAGACTTTTATCGCGTGCTTCAATTCACAACAACCATGAAGCGCCGGAGCGCCTGGCTACGACTCGCCGTTTCTCTCGCGCTAGCTCTCCTCCTGTCGACGACGGCCTCGCTGCTCTCGCGGGCCGCGAGCGAGCCTCCGCCCGCTTCACCCACGCCTGCCCCTGGGGACGAAATCATCCAGTTCTTGAACCAGACGGTGGTCTGGTACCGGCAATTGGCGGCGCAGCAACAGCTCGTCAGCGAGCCCAGTGACGTGCTCTTCCTGAACGACAACCGCCGCAATGCCGACCAAGTGGCGCGGTTCGCGTTCGAGTTCGCGCGCACGCGGGCGCAAGCGCTGGCGAGCCAGGGAAATGTTGAGCCTCCGAACGCGGCAGCCTCGGCGTCAACGCAGTATCAGCGCCTCGCAGAGCTGGCCTCAAAGACCGACCTGCAGTTGAAGCAGTCGCAGCAGGAGCTGGCTGGGATACGGCAAAAGTTGGCCTCCGCCACCGGGAAGAAACGGCGCACGTTGGAAGCCACGGTTGCCGAGACGGAAAGCGAAGTGGAGCTGGTCCAGGCGCGGCGTGACGCCCTGCGCAGCATGCTTCAGGTCTCCAGTGCGAGCACGACGAGCAAGTTAGCGGGGGGAGGCCTGCAGGCACAGGTTGAAGAGTTGGCGCGAACGGTGCCGGCAGCCGCGGAACCCTCCAAAGAACCGGCAAGCGGCGCCGCTTCGGCTTCCAGCGGCGGCTCGGCTTCCGGCGAACCGGCTCCTGTGGCCCTGCCTCCCCGTCAGGCGGTCGCGCCGGGCGTACTCGCCCTGATTTCTGAGTTGTTCACGCTGCGCCGCAAGCTCGGCGCGCTGGACGACAACGTTGGTCAGACAGATTCCCTCTCCGCGTCACTCAAGGCCGTGCGTGCTCCCCTGGTGGCGAAGATGCGGGAGCTCACGCAAAAGGGCGATCAACTCGCCGCGCAGCCCGACTCCACGGACATCGCCGAGCTGGCGCAGCAAAAAAAAGATGTGGATTCGCTCACCGCCGAGTACAAGCAGCTCTCCGCCTCGCTGGTGCCGCTGGCCAAAATGTCCATTCTGCTCGACCTGTACCGGCACAGCGTGAACAACTGGCGCAACGCCGTGGACGGCCAATACAAGGCTGAACTCAAAGGGCTGTTGCTGCGCCTGGCCGGACTCGGCGTGATCCTGGGCGTGGTGCTCGGAGTCTCCGAGCTGTGGCGGCGCGCCATCTATCGATACATTACGGACGGCCGCCGCCGCAGCCAGTTCCTGCTGATTCGCCGCATCGTGGTGTGGTCTCTGATCGCGATCATCGTCGCCATGGCTTTTGCCAGCGAGCTCGGCGCCATCACTACTTTTGCCGGGCTTCTTACCGCCGGCATCGTCGTCGCCCTGCAGAATGTCATCCTGGCCGTCGCCGGATATTTTTTCTTGATCGGCAAATACGGGTTGCGCGTGGGCGACCGCGTCCAGGTGGCCGGGATCACCGGAGACGTGGTAGACATCGGCGTAGTGCGCTTGCACCTGATGGAAGTGACCGGAGGAACCAGTCCGCGTCCCACCGGCCGGGTGGTCGCGTTCCCCAATTCGGTGGTCTTCCAGGCCGGCGCCGGACTCTTCAAGCCGATTCCGGGAACAAGTTTTCTCTGGCACGAAATCACGTTGACCCTCAGCCCGGAGAGCGATTATGGCGAGGTAGAGAAACGCCTTCTGGATGCGGTGAACAAGGTGTACTCCGAATATCGCGACCGAATGGAGATGCAGCGCCGCAACATGGAGCGGTCTCTGCGTTCCACGCAGATGATCGCGCTGGCTCCGGCGAGCCGTCTGCGTCTGACCTCTTCCGGCCTGGAGGTGGTGATTCGTTATCCGGTAGAGTTGGGCAACGCCGCAGAAATCGACGATCGCGTTACTCGCGAGTTGCTGAAGGCCATCGCGCGTGACCCCAGCCTGCATCTTCTGGGCGCCCAGATCGAAGCCAAATCGGCTTAGCAACGGTGTGCGCGCATGCCCGAATTTCATCGCAGACACGCTGCGGCCGATAGGCGATAATAAAAGACAGTAAAATTGGCCGCAATGGAACCCAAGCATCCCGCGGGGAAAATCACAAGCATTGAGAATATAGTGTGGACGCGTCCGCGTGCTTGTGTCGCTTCGCACTCTTTGCGGTGATCACAGTCAATGTTGGGGCAGGCGGAGGACCGTGTGAAGACTGTATTCGTGATCGGCGCGGGGCCGGCAGGAATGTTCGCCGCGCAGAAAATCGCCCAGAGCGGCCATGAAGTCATCATTTTCAATCGTGACATCAAACCCGGCGGCCTGGCCGAGTACGGCATTTATCCCACCAAAGACAAGATGAAGTTCGGGTTGCGCAAACAGTTCGCCAAGGTATTGAGCCTGCCCAACGTGCATTATTTCGGCCACGTCCCGATCAGCACGGAGTCTCCGTTTTCCGTGGACGAGTTGAGGCAATTTTCGCCGGCGGCCATTGTATTCGCCGTCGGCGCGCAGGGGACCAAGAAGCTGGGCCTGCCCGGCGAAACCGCGCGCGGTGTGTATCCAGCCAAGGATTTTGTTTACAACTACAACCTGTTGCCGCCCTATACCACGCAGGATTTCTCTGTGGGCAAGCGAGTGGCCGTCATCGGGATGGGCAACGTAATGGTGGATATCGCCCACTGGCTTCTGGTGGACGATCCTAAGAAGACGACCGAAGAAGTCATCGTGGTGGCCCGGCGCGGCCCGTTTGAAGCCAAGTTTGACAAGAAAGAATTTGCCTACGTAGAAAACTTCCTGGACCGCGCGGCTTTTGATGCCGAACTGCGCCGTATCCACGGGCAACTGGCTTCGGTCGGCCAGGACGTCAGCAAGCTGGCCGAGGATACGTTTCCGGTCTTGGCCAAGCCGCCGCAGGATGTTGCCGGCGCGCGCTTGCGCTTCCGATTCTTGTGCTCGCCGCACGCCATCCACGGTGATGCGAGTGGCCGCATTGACCGGCTCACCGTGGTGGAGAACGTTCTTCAGGAACGCGACGGCAGCATCGCCTGCAAGGCCACCGACAAGACCGTGGACTTGGACGTGGACACTATGATCTTTGCCATCGGCGACGTGGCCGATCCCGCCCTCGGCCTGCCTTATCACCGCGATGCTTACGTCACGAATCCAGCGCCCGGCGAAGATCCCAAGCGCGCCGCCGTCTATGAACTGTTCGATCCCCAGAGCGGCAAGATCCTGGAAGGCATGTACGCGGTGGGCTGGGCGCGCAAGGCCAGCGAGGGCCTGGTGGGCATCGCCCGCCACGATGGCGAGGTTGGCGCTGCGCACGTTCTCAAGTATCTGGAGGGCGTCCAGGCCGCGGCCGAGGGCGCGTCGGCGCAGAAGATTCGCGAACATCTCGAACGCAAAGGCGTGCGCGTGATCGACAAGGCCGATCTCGAATTGCTGGGCCGCGCTGAAGAGAAGATTGCCCAGGAGCGTGGGCTTACCTGGTTCAAGTTCGCTGAGGACGAGGCCATGCTAGCGGCTATCGAGGCGCATAGGGCCAAGACCGTATCAGTTTAGAATCTCCAGACATATGCCCGGCTGGGACGCCAATCTCTATCTGAAATTTTCGGGCCAGCGCGCTCGCCCCGCGACCGACCTGATCGCGCAGATCGACCTCGAGAATCCGCGGCGGATCATCGATCTGGGCTGCGGTACCGGCAACAGCACCGAACAACTCCATCGTCGCTGGCCGCAAGGCGCGTTCACCGGCCTCGACAGTTCGCCGGACATGCTGAGCCAGGCGCGGGCCGGCCATCCTGACTGGAAATGGATTGAATCCAGTGTGGAACAGTGGTCGCCGAACTTGAGTTTCGACCTGATCTTCTCCAACGCCTGCCTGCACTGGATCGCCGATCATGCCACGCTGTTTCCCCGGCTCGTGGGCTACCTTGCGCCCGGCGGGGCGCTGGCGGTGCAAATGCCGAACAGCTATCACTTGCCCGCGCACACCGTGATGACGGATATTGCCAACGATCCTCAGGCGCCATGGGCGCGGACGCTGGCCGGGACTTCGGAGACGTATAGCGTACAACCCTTGCCCTTTTATTACGACACGCTGCGCACAATCGCCAGCCGGCTGAACATCTGGCAGACCGAATATCTTCAGATCATGGACGGTCCCCGGGCCATTCTGGACTGGGTCCGCAGCACCGCGATGCGCCGCTTCACCGAGCCTTTGCCCAGCGACGAGCAACGCCGGTTGTTCGAGCAGCGCTGCCTGGAACGGTTCGAGCAGGCGTATCCCGCCAATGATCAGGGCAAGACGCTGTTTCCCTATCGCCGGATGTTCATCATCGCCTACCGATGAAACCTGGCAGTTTGTTAACATATCCATCCCATGCTGCGCGCCGGTTTCCAGAGACTCGCGTTTGCCCTGCTGGCAATGGCTTGCGCCTCGGCTTCGGTCCAGAAGATCGGTCCCGACCTCTACGCCTACATCTCCACCAACGATGCCAGCGCCAACTCGACGTTCTTGGTCGGCGACAAGGGCATCTTGGTGGTGGATACCGGGTTGAACGCGCAGGAAGGCCGCAAGCTGCTGGACGAAATCCGGAAGATTTCGCCGCTGCCGGTGCGCTGGATCGTCAACACCCACTACCATTCCGATCATCGCGGCGGCAACAGCGTGGTGGGACCGGAGGCCGCGATCATCAGCACGGAATTCACGCACGAGCAGGTGGTACGCGGTCTGCAAACGCAGGCCGCTAAAGCTGGCCGAGGACTCGCCAATGAGTATTCGCCGGTCGTGGCCATCGGCGCGGCACGTAACGACGATCTGACCCTTTATGTGGGCGGCCATGAAGTTCGCATCTGCTATCCCGGCCCGGCGCACACACGCGGCGATCTGGTTGTCTACTTCCCTGACCAGCATGCCATCGCTACCGGCGATCTCTTTCTCAACAACTCTTGCCCGGCGATGGACGATGGTGACATGGAAAACTGGATTGCTGCACTGGACCAGATACTCACTCTGCCGCTGGAACACGTGGTTCCCGGTCATTTTGAGTTGGCGACAAAAGACCAAGTCCGCTTGTTCCGCGATTACCTGGCCGATTTGCGCGACCAGGTGGCGCGCATGTACGGCCAACGCTTCTCGCTGACGCAGGTGAAGCAAAACCTGGATATGGGCAAATACAAAGGCCTTCGCCAGTTTCCCAAATATGAAGCCACGTTTGCTGACAACGCGGCCGCCTACTATCGGCAGTTGGAGGCGCGCAAGCGCACAGGGCTTGGCGTCAGCCAATCCCACTAGACCGTTTCACCGCGGAGCCGCGGAGAAAACACCGAGAGCAGTTTGGGCTAGAGGTTGCGCCAACGATTTCGGGCGAGATTCCCGCAATCCCTTTGGTTGTGGTAAAAAGTTGAATCTCCAAGAAAGGTCCGCATGGAATACACAAATCTTGGTTCTGCCGGTGTGAAAGTTTCCCGCATTTGCCTGGGCTGCATGACTTATGGCTCACGGAAATGGCGTGCATGGGTCATGGACGAGGCCGAGGGCCGTCCCTTCATCAAGCAGGCACTGGAGCTGGGCATCAACTTCTTTGACACCGCCGACATGTACTCCCTGGGCGTGAGCGAGGAAGTCTTGGGCCGGGCGCTCAAAGATTTCGGGCCATCTCGAGACAAGCTCGTGATCGCCACCAAGGTCTTCTGGCCGCTGGGCGACGATCCCAACCAGAAAGGGCTTTCGCGCAAGCACATCTTGCGTGCTATCGACGATAGCCTTCGCCGATTGGGCGTTGATTATGTGGACCTGTACCAAATTCATCGCTTTGACTACGAGACGCCCGTCGAAGAGACCCTCGCCGCGCTTGACGAAGTGGTCAAAGCGGGCAAGGCGCTGTACATCGGCGCGTCGTCCATGTTTGCCTGGCAGTTCGCGCAGATGCTCGCGGCTGCGGACCGCCTGGGCCTGGCGCGATTCGTAACCATGCAGAACCACTACAACCTGGTGTACCGCGAGGAAGAGCGCGAGATGAATCCGCTGTGCCGGGCTGAAGGAATCGGGCTGCTGCCCTGGAGTCCGCTGGCGCGCGGACTGCTGGCGGGAAACCGCAAATCGGGAACCGAGCGCTCCAAAGCCGATGACTACGCGCACAAGCTCTACACGCAAGAAGCTGATGACCGCGTGGTCGATTGCGTGGAGCAAGCGGCGAAGAACCGCGGGGTGCCACCGGCGCAGCTGGCGCTGGCCTGGCTGCTGCAGAAGCCAGGCGTGACCGCGCCGATTGTCGGGGCCACCAAACCCCATCATCTCACTGATGCCGTGGCTGCGCTCAGTTTGAAGCTGACGCAAGAGGAAGTCTCAGAACTGGAATCGGCGTACGTGCCTCATCCCGTGCTCGGACACCACTGAGGTGAAAACTGAAACCTGATTTGATCCACGCTCAATTCAGGTTTCGGCTGCGACCTTGGCCAGGCGGGATGAGGTGGAACGCAGGCGTTGCGAGAGCAGAAGCGCCAGGGACCGGTAGAAACGCGCCTGCAAGTGGGGATAGAGAGCGAAAATTCTTTCGATCTCACCGAGGTCGAGGAAATCGGCTTCGGTTTCAGTTTCCGCGATCACCGAAGCGCTGGCGGCGCTGCTTTCGAGGAATGCCATCTCGCCGCAAATATCGCCGGCCTTGAGCTTGGCAATGGCTTCGCCGCGCATCACCTCCACAGCTGCCGTGCCGCTGGTCAGGATCAATATTGCGTTTGGCTGGGAATTGATGGAGATGATGATCTCGCGCGGCTTAAAGGCCCGGCGTCGTGCAATGGAGCGCAACAGCGCCCAATCATTTTCAGTCAAGTACTTGAGTTGCATCTCGGTCCAAACGCGGATAGTAGCACGGCCAACAGCCTGCGCGCAGTGTCAAAGTGGCTTACCGCGGCGCGTGATCGATCACGGGTCGCCGGCCGATCATCTCCAACGAATCAATCCCCAGCGGCCGCGTTGGCGCCGCCCTTGTTTCTATGCTTCTATTTGCTGGTCACATTCAGTTCCAGACGGCGGTTCTGCGCCCGGCCGGCCTCGGTATCGTTCGGAGCCACCGGACGGTCCTGACCATAACCCGCGGTCGCGATCCGGTCCGCCCCAACGCCCTGGCTGACCAGCATTCCTTTGACTGCGCTAGCGCGGTCCAAAGATAGAGTCTGATTCGCCTGGGGTGAGCCGGTGTTGTCGGTATGTCCTACCAACTGCACCTGTGCGTTCGGATAGGCCTTAAGGACCGACGCCAAATCGTTCACCGTGGCCACCGATTGCGGAGTCAGATTGGTGGTGGCGCTATCGAAGTTCAGATGGTCGAAGACGAACGTCTTGGGCACGTCGGTAGCCGATTTGTCCGCCAAGAAAGCGGCGAGATTGTAGTTGATCGATCCCCGTGGGACGGAGATGTTGGTCCCGCCGGGCAATTCGACCTTCGCCAGCGCATCGTGGGCTGCGTTGGTGGCCTGCGCAGCCAGGGTGTCCACGTTGGGCCGCGCTGTCCGGCCGCGCAGGAACAGCAACAGTGCCAGAGCCGCCAGGGCCGCCACCACAAGCGGCAGCCAGCGCGTCGGACGCGCGGGCTCTCTTTCCATTGGCGCCTCGCCCGTGCTCACACGTTCCAGGTGAACGGGCTCGGCAACTCGGTCTGTGACACCCTCGGTGGTCTTGGAGACAATCGTCGGCCCGCCGCCCAGAAGCTGCGACAAACCTGGGGGAGCGGCCGCGGCAATGTCTGACTTCTCGCTGAGCAGAGTGTTGGCCAGGCCGGAGGCGTCCAGCCCCTGGGCCGCGGCGCGCTTGCCCAACACGCCCAAGACGAGCGGCGCGGCAAGAGACATCAATTTTGCGGCCGACGAGGAACTTACTCCGCCCGACTTGGCCACCAAATCGTTCACGGCGGAACCCTTGTTCCCAAAAATCTTGCTCAGCAGCTGCTGTCCGGCGCCGATCATGTTGTTGGTGGCGCTGCCGCCACCGAAGAGCGAACGCACATTTTCGGCAGCCGCACCATAGCCTCCCTCGCGGATCAAATTGGCCAAGCCGCTGGCCCCTTCGCGCGAACCAACCATGCCGGTCAGCCCGCTGAGCACACTGGGCACCGCTCCGCTCAAGGTTTGCCGGGTTGAAGATTCGGACTCTCCAACCAAGGAGCTCGCGCTGCGAAGCACGTCAGGCGTGAACTGGCTCTTCACGGCGTCGAGCAGACTTCCGGGTCGTAGATACTGAGAGACAGCCATGGGACCTCCTTGGGGCTCTACTGATGGGATGGACCTCTTTCAGGTGGAGATGCGCGCGAGCGACGAGGCTGTTGCCCGTCCCTGGCTCCGTTTTTCCACGAGAGCAGACCAGCAGTGCTCTTGCGAGACTCGCTGGTAGATGGCAGCCGCGTGGTGAAGACCTGCCGGACTCGTTCGCCGGTGTGGCTGGTCCCAATCGTTCTTGGCGCGCGTCTCCTTTTGACCTTAGCTACCAGGCGCTTTGTTCATGGCTGGCAGCAAGTCCCGTACTTTTCCCGCCCCCTCAGGCACCGGTAATTTTCGGATTGTCGTGAAGAGGCCGAACCCGCAAGATGTTAGAAAGACAATCGATTTTCATCTGTGCATTTTTCTTAGCTGCCTGTCGACGACGGGCCGCGTGACTAGAATGCGACTCGAGTCGCCAACGGAGTGAGCGCCGATGACCGCCGAAAGAAACATGCGCGATGATGAGAAGCAGGTCATTGTCCCTCTCCATGCTGAAGAGTTCGCGGTGGCCAAGCGGCGGATCATAACCGGCCGCGCGCTGGTTTCCACGGTTACTCGCCGGCAGGAAGAGTTGGTGGAAGAACTCCTCGCGCACGAGCGCGTGGAGATTGAACGAACGCCGATCGGCAAGCCGTTGGAACACCCTCCGGCCATCCGCGAAGAAGGAGACACGATCATCGTTCCCGTGGTGGAGGAAGAGCTGGTGGTCCAGCGGCGCCTGGTCCTGAAGGAAGAGATTCGGGTGCGGCGCGTGCGAGAAACCGAACGGCATCAGGAGCGCGTAACGTTGCGCAGGCAAGAAGCAGCGATCATGCGTTTTCCTGCGCAAGAACCGGCGGCCGCCGAACCGGCGGCCGGAGTCGAACAGCAAACCGCTAGGAAGGAGAAATGATGGCTTACGAAAAAATTGTCGCCGTTTATGACAAGGCGGGAAAAGCAAAGGAGGCTGTACGTGCGCTCGAGTCTTCGGGGTTTCCCTCCGGCGATATCAGCTTACTGAATCGCGACTCTCTCACTGATGCCGAGGTCCACGAGGCGGGATTGTGGCGCCGGCTCTTCGGCCGTAACGTTGGGGACCACGAAAGCGCGGTCTATGGCCGCACCATCGAGGCCGGAGGCGCGGTCTTGACGTTGCGGCTGCCGGAAACCGACGTCACTCGGGCTATGAAGATCCTGGACGTGCACAATCCCGTGGACGTGAACGAGCGGGCTGCCAGCCTGGGGGTGGCAACGCCGCCGGCCACCAGGGCCAGTGTCACGCCGCCTCCTCTAGCCACGAAGTCCGTGGCCAAGGAGGAGGTGCTGCGACTCGCCGAAGAGCAGCTCGACGTAGGCAAGCGCCAGGTGGAGACCGGCCGAGCCCGTATCCGCCGCTTCGTCATCGAGAAGCCGGTGGAATCACAAGTCACCTTGCACGAGGAGCACGCGGAGATGGTGCGCCGAGCCGTCTCCGACCCCTCTCTGATCCGGGACGTCGATTGGGCAGACAAAACCATCGAGATCACGGAGACAGCAGAGCAGGCCGTAGTCAGCAAAACGGCCCGCGTGGCGGAAGAGGTTGTTATCCGCCGCGAGGGATCGGATCACGTTGAAACCGTGCGGGATAAGGTGCGACGCCAGCAGGTCGAACTCGAACGCCTGCCGCGCGACGTAAAGAAAGCGGCCTGACCCACAATACACTTCAATGCCGGAGGCGCGTGAGCGCTTCCGGCGCCTATCTCTCCTCCCAGGCTGCACCTCAGCCGCTTCGGAATCCGGGGTCACGGGCACAGCCAAGCTGGCGCTCGAGAGTGACAACTTGTCACAAGACGCGCCTCCAAGCCGGCTCCTTTCCAACCGATATCTGACCAGAAATGCATGAAAAAAAGCTACTTAGCCATCCTGGTCCAGTGCTCCCAAAATGGACCGCCAGTTGCGGTAACTCTCTACCAATAGGGAGGCATTGGAACCTATGTCGAGACCGGCTCGACTGTTTTTGATATCGGTCGGCCTTCTGGGTCTGGCCACCGTCATTTATGGCGCGTGGAACTGGAAAATCGACGACCCGCCGAAGTTCGTCGCCTACCTGTTGACGGCGATCCTTGCTTCGCGACTGAAGGTTGGGCTGCCCGAAGTTACGGGCACCATGTCAGTCAATTTTCTATTCATTCTGATTAGCATCGCGGAGCTGAACTTCAGCGAGACCCTGGCCTTGGGGTGCTGCGCGATTTTGGCGCAATGTTTTATCAGCGGCCACCGCTGGCCCAAGTTGGAGCAGGTGGTATTCAACGTCTCCAGCTCCGCGGTTGCCATCTCTCTCGCTTACCTCACTTATCATGGGCCTTTAAGATCGCTCTTTCATCATAGTTTTTCCCTTCTGCTCGTGCTTTCCGCTTGCGTTTACTTCCTGCTGAATACGCTGCCGGTGGCGACGATCATTTCCCTCACCGAGAACAAGAGCGTCAGGAAGATATGGGCGGACTGTTATTTCTGGTCTTTTCCTTACTACCTGGTTGGCGCCGCGGTGGCCGGGATGGTCGGCTGGATCAGCCAGAAAGTCGGCTGGCAGCCCACTCTACTGGCGTTGCCCGCCATGTTCGTGATCTACCGCTCTTACAGGCTGTACCTGAGCAAGCTCGAAACTGAAAAACATCACGTGGCCGACGTAGCCGCGTTACACCTGCGCACGATCGAAGCCCTGGCCCTGGCGATTGAGGCCAAGGACCAGAACACGCACGATCATCTGGAGCGGGTGCGGATCTATGCCGTAGAAGTCGGCAAAATACTCGAGCTGCCGGACGATCAGCTTGAAGCTCTCCGCGCTGCGGCCCTGCTTCACGACATCGGCAAGCTGGCTGTGCCGGAGCACATCATCTCCAAACCGGCCAAGCTCACGCCGGAAGAATTTGAAAAGATGAAGATCCACCCCATCGTCGGGGCCGAAATATTGGAACGTGTGCAGTTTCCTTATCCCGTGGTTCCGATTGTGCGCTCGCATCATGAGCGCTGGGACGGCACCGGCTATCCCGACGGGCTGAAGGAAGAAGACATCCCCATTGGGGCGAGGATTCTTTCTGCGGTCGACTGCCTGGACGCCCTGGCTTCGGATCGCGCCTACCGCAAAGCTGTGCCACTGGATGAATCTATGCGGCGCGTGGCCGCGCAGGCCGGAAAGGCCTACGATCCCCGGGTGGTAGCCACCCTCCAGCAGCACTACCAGCAACTCGAAGCAATGGTGCGTGCACAGTCCGGCAAGGTAGACCGGCACAAGCTTTCGACCGATCTGAAAGTCGAGCGTGGCAGCGCGCCCGCCACCGGTTTTGAAACGCGTCACGACTCTGAGCCAGGCCACCAGAAGACATTTCTTGTTTCTATCGCAGCGGCGCGGCAGGAAGCCCAGACGCTGTTCGAGCTGAGCCATGATCTGGGAAACTCGCTCAGCCTCAGCGAAACGCTATCGGTGCTCAGCGTTCGGCTCAAACGGCTGGTTCCGTATGATGCCATTGCCGCCTACATTTTGCGCGACGCGCAACTGGTGCCTGAATTCGTCAGCGGCGACAACTTCCGCTTCTTTGCCTCGCTGCGCATCCCGTTGGGAGCGGGCCTCTCCGGGTGGGTGGCGCACAATCGCAAGCCGATTGTGAACGGCGATCCGGCGGTCGAAACCGGTTATGTCAACGATCCGGGCCGGTTTACGTTGTTGCGCTCCGCCATCTCCGTGCCCCTGGAAGGATTGCAGGGCGTGGTGGGCGTGCTTACTCTTTATCACTCCGAGCCGGATACCTATACTTCAGACCATCTGCGAATTCTGGCGGCCATCAGCTCCAAGGTCGCGCTTTCGCTCGAGAACGCGCTGGCTTTCCGCGCCGCCGAGAACTCGGCTACCACCGACTATCTCACGGAACTGCCCAACGCCCGGTCTCTGTTCCTGCATCTGGACCGCGAACTGGCGCGCTGCAAACGCCTTGACTCGGCGCTCACTGTGATGGTCTGCGATCTCGATGGCTTCAAGAGAATCAACGATTGCTTTGGCCATATCGAAGGCAACCGGCTGCTGAAACAGTTCGCCAAGACGCTGCAGGGTTCCTGCCGGGAATACGACTACATCGCCCGCATGGGCGGCGACGAGTTTGTCATCGTGGCGCCAGGCCTGAGCGTCTCCGCGGCCGACGCTCGCGGCATCTGCCTCAGCGAACTCGCCCGCGACGCCGGGCGCGAAATTACCGGCGAGGACTGGCTTTCTTTGAGCGTCGGTTGCGCGATTTATCCGCAGGATGGCGCTGACGCGGAGAAGCTGCTGGCGGAAGCGGACCGTCGCATGTACCTGCAGAAACAGGAACACCGCAGCCTTCGGCCGCTCAATCGCTTCACTACGACCGGCCCGGCGCTGCCCGGCAAGATGGTGACATAAAGGATGCGCCGGTGGTTCATCCTGCGGGCGACACGACTGCTGGTAATCATGTTGCTGGCCAGCCTGGCTGGGGCCTTGCTCATTCGCTACGCGCCCGGGTTTTCTTCTGACCAACAAGAGCTGAATACCGGACTCTCGGCGCAGAGCCTTCAGGCAATCCGCCAAGCGCGCCTGGCGGAGTCAAATGTTCCACGCTTTTACGTTCGCTATCTGGGTTCCCTGATGGTTGGCGACCTGGGAAGGTCTTTATCTTTGAACCAGCCGGTGCGCGAGCTGTTGCGAGACCGTCTTCCGGTCACCGCCCGTAACCTCGGACTGGCGTTGCTCCTGGCCTGGCTACTGGGGCTGGCGCTGGCCGTAGTTTCTGTTACTTTGACCTCGCGGTTCTTCGCCACGGCGAGCGAAGGTCTCAGCGTAGTTTTCATCTCCACTCCGGCGGCGGCGCTGGCGCTGGTCCTGGTTCTTCTGCGTCTGCCCGCGTTCGCGGCTGCCGCGCTGCTGCTGTTCCCCAAGATTTATCGCTACTCGAGCAATTTGCTGCGCGAGGGTTACGAATCGCCGCACGTGCTGATGGCTCGCGCCAAAGGGGCCGGTCGCTGGCGCCTTCTCGCCTGGCATGTGGCGCCGGTATCGGTACCGCAGTGGATCGCTTTGCTGGGCGTTTCCGTGAGCGTTGCTATCGGCGTTCTGTTGCCGATCGAAGTAATCTCAGATGTGCCAGGAATCGGACAACTGGCTTGGCAGGCCGCTGAGGCCCGTGATCTCACGTTGCTGGTGAACCTGACTCTGGTCGTGACTTTCCTGACCGTGTGCGCCACTACACTTTCTGACGCCGCCTTGCGAGCCTTTACGCGGAGTCCCGCATGAAGGCTTTGCGGATCGCTGCCGTTGTCCTGCTGCTGGCCACGGGTGTAGCTGCGTTCGGCGCTCGCTGGATTGCGCCTGCAGGTTATGAACAGCAGTTTCGCGACGAGCCGGCTGCGGCCCCTTCGGCGCATCACCCTCTGGGCACAGACGAACTGGGCCGTGACCGCCTGGCCCGTCTGCTGTATGGAATGCGGGTCTCTTTAGCGCTGGCGCCGCTAGCCGCGCTGCTGACAACTTCTCTGGCCGCGTTGTTGGGCGGAGTCGCAGGTTGCTTTGGCGGCTGGACCGAGCGTAGCTGCATGTTCCTCGCGGATTTTTTCTTGTCCGTGCCCTGGCTCTTCCTTCTCATCACGGTGCGAGCCGCGCTGCCCCTGAACATTTCTCCGGAAGCGTCTGCAGCCGTCACCTTCCTGCTCTTGGGATTGCTAGGATGGGCGGCCTCAGCCCGCGTGGTCTGCGCCGGCGCTAAGAACCTGATGCGGTCCGACTTCGTGTGGAACGCGCGCGCGGCCGGGTTCGCCGGGTTCAAACTCGTGCGCCTGCACCTGCTGCCCAATCTTCGCGGCACGCTCCTGGCTCAGTTCTGGATCTCCATTCCGGTCTTCATCATCGCGGAAGCCAATCTGGGCGCGCTCGGCCTAGGAGTTTCCGAGCCGTTGCCCTCGCTGGGCAGCCTGCTGCGGGAAATGCAGAATATGGTCATGTTACGTCCGGAACCTTGGCGATTTGTGCCGATTCTTGTACTTGTATTGATAGTTACTTCCTTCCAGGTGCTGCTCAGGAAACAAGAGGTGCGTATATGAAGCGTCTGGCGGTATGGTGTGTGGCACTGGTCCTCAGCGGCTTGCCGGCGGCGGCCCAGAGCGGCGGCGAGCTTCGCTTTTGCCTGCGCTCGGAGCCCAAGACATTCAATCCGCTCGCGGCCGACGATGATGCCTCGGGCGCCGTGCGCTACCTTACGGGCGGAGTCCTGGTGCGCGTCAATCGCATTACGCAAAAGGCCCAGCCCGAGTTGGCTACGGAATGGAAGGTATCCGAAAGCGGCAAGCGCATCTCCTTCAAGCTGCGGGATGGCTTGCGCTATTCCGACGGCACTCCCTTCAGCGCCGACGACGTGGCTTACACCATGCAGCAGCTCATGGATCCGGCCCTGCACTCGAGCACGGGAGATGCTTTCCGCTCCGGCGAGGGCGCGGTCAGCACTCGCGTAATCTCACCCACCGCGATTGAAATCAACTTCCCCGCGCCGGTGGCGAACCTGGCCAACCTGTTTGATACCGTCGCGATCGTCTCTTCCAAATCTCCTTTGAAGGAGATGGCGGCGCTGGGCCCGTTCTATGTGGCGGAGCATAAACCAGGCTCTTACATTCTGCTCAAACGCAATCCTGGCTACTGGAAGAAAGATGCAAGCGGACGGCCGCTTCCTTACGTTGACGCAGTGCGGCTAGATATCGAGCAGAATCCCGACATCGAGGCCTTGCGCTACCGTCGTGGAGAGATTCACCTGATCAACACCGTCTCGCCGGCGGTCTTCGAGAAACTGTCCGAGGAGAATGCCGCGCTGGTGCGCGACGCCGGGACCTCGACCGATACCGAGCAAATCTGGTTTAACCAGGTGCCCGGGGCTCCCATTCCCGCCTACAAACAGGCATGGTTCAGCTCCACGGCTTTCCGGCGCGCGGTGTCCGAGGCCATCAATCGCAACGATCTGGCGCGTATTGTCTATCACGGCCATGCCACCGCGGCTATTGGCATTGTTCCGGCCAGCAACAAATTCTGGTTCAACTCGGAGCTGAAGCCGCACCCGTATGACACAGGCAGCGCCTTGCGCCGGTTGCAGCAGGAAGGATTCCGGCTCGACAACGGAACGTTGCGCGATAAGACCGGCAATGCCGTCGAGTTTTCCATCATTACCAACGCCGGCAGCCGGACGCGGGAAAGCATGGCCGCGATGATCCAGGAGGACCTGAAGAAGATCGGAATCAAAGTCAACGTGGTCCCGCTGGACTTCAACTCGCTTTTGGAGCGGATCAACCAGACGCACGATTACGAAGCCTGTCTTCTGGGATTCGTCAACGGAGACCTGGATCCTAACTCGGTGATGACGGTCTGGCTGAGTTCCGGAGACGAGCATGCGTGGAACCCGAAACAGAAGTCGCCGGCCACCGCGTGGGAGGCCGAGATCGACAAGATGATGCGCGGACAAGCCTCGGCCCTGGATGAGCGCAAGCGGAAGGAGTACTGGGACAAAGTGCAAAGGATCGCCTGGGAGCACGAGCCGTTCATCTTTCTTGTCAACAAGGACACGCTGGTGGCCATCAGCCCCAGCGTGAAAAATGCCCAGCCCAGCATCCTGCCGCCGCAAGCCTACTGGAATATAGAAGAGCTGGCGCTGGCCCACTGAAGAAAGTTATGGACGTGCTATCGGTTCATCTCACCGTCACCTACGGGGACAAGCCGCCCGTGCTGCATGGCTTGCGCCTGGACGTGAAGGCCGGCGAGGTCCTCGGCCTGGTGGGGCACAGCGGCTGCGGCAAGAGCTCGCTGGCTCTGGCCATTCTGGGATTGCTGAGGATCAAAGGCGGGAAGGCCACCGGATCCATCCTCTGGAACGGCCGCGACTTGCTGACTCTGAAAGAAGGAGACTGGCTCAAGTTGCGCGGGAAAGAGATCGCCTTGGTGCCGCAGAGTGCCATGTCGTCCCTGAACCCGGCGCTTCGCATTGGGACGCAGCTTGCGGAAGCATGGAAATTGCACAGCCACGGCCCCCGCAAAGAAGCCATCCCGGCGGCGCTGCGCGCGTTGCGCGACGTTAGCCTGCCGGCGACGGAAGACTTTCTCCGCCGCTATCCGTCGCAAATCAGCGTAGGCCAGGCCCAGCGGGTGCTCATTGCCATGGCCATTTTGCACCGGCCGCTCCTGCTCATTGCCGACGAACCCACTTCAGCGCTTGACGCGGTTACCCAGTCTGACATCCTGGCCCTGTTCGCCGACCTGAATCGCAAACTGGGCATGAGCATCTTGTTCATCTCCCACGATCTGCCTTCGGTCTATACCCTCTGCCATCGCATCGCGCTACTCGATGCCGGTGATATCGTTGAATGCAACACTCCCCAGGCTATCTTCTTGAATCCGGCGCACCCCTTCACCCGGAAACTCGTGGCTGCCGTGCCTTCCATTCCGACGCCCGTCCGAGCCGCCAGTCGGCCGGCCCGGACCGAATCGATTGTGGTGATTCACTAGCCAGGCCTGAGGCGCCCGCCCCCGGTATTCGAAGACCCATCAGGATAGCCAAACCGAATTGAGCTGTTTTTTGCGCGGAACGTGGAACGTGTCTAACCCCCAACGGCACAGCGTTCTTGTTCTCCTAACCTGCGCAGCTCCGTTCTGTCCAGCCTGCGCCGAAATGTCACCGGCACCGACTTCGCTGCAAGCGGCTGAATTCAAATGAGTTAAGTTAAATTGCCAATTCTTGAGATGGACAAACTGTCCCCAGCCGCAGGCGATCCTCACAGGAATAAGCCTTTTGTTGTCAATAGTTTAATTCGAAAATGAACTCTGGTTGAGCGATTGCTTACAAAAGTAATGAGGTGGAAACCACTATGTCTATCAGATCAAAGGCAGTGAGCCTGATCGTCGCTTTGGCCGTAGCCGCTGGAATCCTGCTTAGCTCGCACCTCTTGAAGAATGCGATGAGCGGAATTGCTTCAGCGGTATGGGGTTCTTGAGAGCCGGCTTCGGTCAGACGAACTTGAAACAAGTCCGTCAGGGAGTATGAGAATGACACTCAACAAATTAACACTCAGCACGAAAACAAATGCCCCCCGTCGCTGGACGTTGTTTGCGCGTGGGTTATTCGCGGCAGCCGTACTTTTGCTGGGCACAATGACGGCCTCCGCCGACGGACGCGGTAAGGATAACCACGGTGGCCACCGCAAGATAGCTGCGGACCTTGCGAACTTTCCTCAGAATCCTGACGGCACCGTGGACGTGATCATCCAGTTCAAGGCCACACCTCAGATGTACCACTTCGACGAGATGGCAGCTCACGGAGGCAGGCTCAAGTTTTCGCTTTACCACATTCGAGGCGCCGCTTACCGCATTCCCGTGAGCATGCTCGATTGGCTGGAAAAGCACCCGTTTGTTGCCTACGTAAGTCCCGACCGCGTCAATAAGGTGGCGTTCGATGACGAGAAAATTCCGGCGGTGATGGCCGATGTGGCGCGGCAGCAATACGCGCTGGATGGAACCGGGGTTGGGGTTGCGGTGATCGACAGCGGCGTGTACAGCCACGATGATCTGCAGACTGCGGACAACAGCGCGTCGCGCATCGTGTACGCCGAGAGCTTTGTGCCCGGCGACCCCAGCACCAATGACGCTTATGGCCACGGCACCCACGTAGCCGGCATTATCGCCGGCAACGGCCAGGACTCGCTGAGCGGCTACGGGCAGCAATACATGGGAGTGGCTCCGAATGCCAACATCATCAACCTGCGCGTCCTTGACGGCAACGGCGCTGGATCTGACAGCCAGGTGATCGCCGCCATTGGACGCGCGATCCAGCTCCAGAGCACCTACAACATTCGCGTGATCAATCTTTCACTGGGACGGCCGGTGTACGAGTCCTACGCCCAAGATCCTCTTTGCCAGGCAGTGGAAGCGGCGTGGCAGGCGGGCATCGTGGTGGTGGTGGCGGCGGGCAACGACGGCCGCGACAACAGCATGGGAACCAACGGCTACGGCACGATTGGAGCGCCGGGCAGCGACCCCTCGGTGATTACCGTGGGCGCAACCAAGACCGCTGATACCCCGACACGGCTCGACGACAACATCGCCAGCTACAGCTCTAAAGGCCCCACATTGGTCGACCACGTGGTCAAGCCGGACCTGGTGGCGCCGGGCAACCGCACGACATCCCTGCAATCTCCAGGAAGTTACCTGGTCACGAACTATCCGGAACAGAACATTGTCCCGCTGCCGGTATGCGACGCCCTTGGAAACTGCACGACAGGCGCGGGCGGACAGTACTTGCAACTGAGCGGCACCAGCATGGCAACACCTGTGGTGGCCGGCGCGGCTGCGTTGATGATTCAGCAGGATCCCACGCTCACGCCGGACACGGTGAAAGCGCGCATGATGAAGACCGCGTGGAAGGGGTATCCCACGACCACCACGGCCTATGACTCGTGGGGGCACCAGTACTTGGCGCAGTATGACGTCTTTACCATCGGCGCCGGATATCTTGATGTCAACGCCGTTTTGGGCAACACCGATGTAGCGACCGGTTCAGCTGCTTCGCCGATCGCGGTCTACGACGGCACCTCCGGAACGGCCACCTTGGTCAACGGGCAGCCGCTTACTGGTACCAGCGTGTGCTGGGGAAACTCCGTGGTCTGGGGAAACTCCGTGGTTTGGGGTGTCAACGCTGTCGGTGCCAATTCGGTGGTTTGGGGGAACTCCGTGGTTTGGGGCGGAAACAACTTGACCGCAAGCAGCGTCCTGTGGGGTCAGTCCGTCACCTGGGGAGGCCTTCTTGCCGGCGACAATACTTTTTCCTTCGGAGAAAACGGCGAGAACTAGAACATGAACCTTTCCTTTACAGCACGAGCTTTCATAGGGCTGGTCGTCGTCCTGGGCCTTGCCGTTCTCGGGAACGCCATCCTGCACGCTGATGCGATCAACGCTGCACGTTTCATCGCATTCCTGCTGGTGGCTTGCCTGGCCGCGAGATTGAAGGTAAAGCTGCCGGGCGTCACCGGCACAATGTCGGTCAACCTGCCTTTCGTTCTGGTGGCCATCGCCGATATGAGCCTGGTTGAGGGTTTGATCGTGGGTTGCCTTTCCAACCTGGTGCAGTGCCTGCCTCGGAGCAAGCAGCAGTTCAATTGGGTCCAGGCGCTTTTCAACTTCAATACCATGGCGTTGGCGGTTGGAACCACGCGCTGGATCTACGGATGTGCGGCGCTTGCCGCCTATATTCCTTCATCCTCCTTACGCCTGGCCATTGCAGCCGCCGGGTTCTTGCTGGTCAACACCGTCCCCGTGGCGATCGTGATGTGCCTTGCTGAAGGGAAGAATCTGGCCCGCACCTGGCTCAGTATCTTCCAGCTTACTTTCCCCTATTTCCTGGCCAGCGCCGGAGTCGCCGGCCTGGTCCTCACACTCGCCCAGCGCCTGGGATGGCAGGTGCCGGTCAGCATTCTGCCGCTCATGTTTGCGGTCTTCTACTCCTACCGCCGCTACTTCTCCTCATCGTCTTCGGCCTTCGCTGACGCTCTCCGCAAGCCGGCCCAGTCCGAACCGACCGTGGCCGCTGGTGAAGAGGTTCGCGCATAGGGTTATTCGCTGCCGCGCTCGAGTGACTTCTTTTCGAGAGTCTCCTGCTTGACAACATCCGGCCGAAGAAATGCAGCTCGACCCGCGGACATTCGTGGTATGCATTGGCTGACCATGCGCCTGCCGGACATCGAGTGGAAACCCGTTTCCCGCACCGTCTTTGTCTGCTGGATGTGCTTCTATGGGCTTCTTCTGATCTATCTGGCTGCCCACTTTTCGCAGCCTACGTTGCTCGATAACGTTCATCTTGTAGTCCATGAGGGCGGACATCTGCTCTTTCGCTGGTTCGGCGAAACCCTTGAACTCTGGGGCGGCACGATTCTGCAGTTGCTGGTTCCCGCGCTTCTGGCCGCGGCCTTTGTCGTCCGCGGGGACCTCGCCGGCGCGGCCTTCTGCGCTTTCGGCTTCTTTCACAGCCTGACCGGAGTGGCCACCTACATGATCGACGCTCTTTTCCTCCAGCTGCCTCTGGTCACGGTGGGAGCGGCGCCCGAGGAAGCACAGCATGACTGGGTACGAATCTTCACCAGTCTGGGCCTCTTGCCTCACGCCATTCAGATCGGGAATACCGTGCGCCTGATCGCTTGGTGCGGAATGCTCGGGACCATGGCCTGGTTTGGCTGGCGCTACTATCGCCAAAGTCAGGCATAGAGCTTTTCCAAAGTTGGCTGTGTTCCGATTACCAAGGAGAATATGGCTAGGCTGGGCCTCGCGCAGGCGGCTCGCTTACGTCACTTAGGCTCCGAAAAACCCGCGCCCTCGAGCCTCTTCGAGACGGCCTTCTAGATAGTTCCAAAGAGCTGGGCAGCCCGCCTTGATCGGAGGCGCCACGCGGCGGACTACGCGTTCGTAACTGATGTCGTTTTCGCGCCAGCTTTGGCCATTGTTATTCAGGTTCAGCAGCACCGGCATAGCCCGGTCCACGGCATGGGCGAAAAGCGCTTCCGCGGTTTCACCGCACTCGAACTCCCGCCAAAGCTCGAGAAAGCGTCCGCCTTGATTGTCCGGAAGAATCCCAAAGATTCTCGTAACTGCGGCCAGTTCGGCCGCTTTGCGTTCTTCCCAACCGCCTTCGGTGAAGACCATGGTATCCCCGGTATCGATCTCACCGACGTCATGAACTAGAAGCATGCGAGTGACGCGATTCATGTCAATCGAGGGCCCGGCGTAAGGCGCCAGTGATAGAGCCAGCATTGCCAATTGCCAGCTATGCTCCGCGGAGTTCTCGTACCGATCCAGTCCCAGCGGGCGGACTTTCCGCGTGACTCGCTTAAGCTTTTCGAGCTCGAGAATGAAATCAACGATCTGTTGCATGCAATTTTTTTGAGCGCCTACCGCAGGGTGTTGCGCTGTTGGATTACAGTCGTAAGCAGCTGGTCTAATGATGTCTTGAGCACAAGAATCTTTACCTCCAGAGTTGCTTGCTGTCCCGGCGCCAGGGAAGTTTGCGGATCCACGTGCTGGCAGGTCAGTTGAGGATTGCTCCACACGTTGCCGGTCTGGTGCGTGAAGCTCGCGACCACCCAGTCGCGCCCAGTGGAGAGGGTTGCGATCACCGGCTGGTCCACCGGCCGGGACTTGTTGTAGTAGGTAATGCCGTCATCGCGCTTCTCGACGAGCTTGGCCGGCACCGGCCAGGTAAATGACGCCAAATAACGGCTCGGCAGCCATTGATCGAGAGGCATGGTGAGCCGGGCAGGCGTTTCCGAGGCCAGCAGGTCAAACCCGTTCTTGTGATGGACATAGGTGCGTTCCAGCCGCTCGTCATGAAAGATCGAAGTAAGCCTGGGATCAGTGACCGCGTAGATCATGTCGTAGGACGTCTTAGAGTGGTTCGCGAACTCGTAGTGAAAACGTACACCGTCGTCTTCCAGGGTAGCGCGGGCCAACATGTGGATGCCGCCGAACTCTTTCTCGTACTCGATCGCTTGTCCCACCCGCCGCCAAGCCGGTCGCTCGCCGAGCCGCCCGGGCCGAAAGACGTAGAAATGCTCTCCGTCGGCCGCACCCGTCTGTTTTGCCGTCACATGCTCAGGAAAGAGGACTTCGATTGCCCGATCGCTATCCGGATGACCTGGCAAAACGATGCGCACTGCCGGTTGTGTGTTCTCCTCGACCACGAGCAGGCGCACCCCGGATGCATTTTGAACTGCGGTCGGGAGTTGATCAGAAGCGACCGGCCCCACGCTGACGAGGAGAGCACAGAGAATCAGCGCATAACCGTGTCGTCGTTGTGGCTGCATGGATCGCGTGTGGAGCTTACCTTGCGAAGCAATTGAGGATAATCGCGGAGTTGAGTCGCGCGCAAGAGCGGGTGTCCCGCCGCAACGTCCGCTTTGTTGGCGATGCTAGAATAGAAGACTAAGCCCATCCCGATGGACCGCACTCACATTCGCAATTTTGCCATCATCGCCCATATCGACCATGGGAAGAGCACACTCTCCGACCGTCTGCTGGAGCTGACCGGAGCGCTCTCCCAGCGGGAGATGCAGGAGCAGGTGCTGGACGCGATGGACCTGGAGCGGGAGCGGGGCATCACCATCAAGGCCCATGCCGTGCGCATGAAGTATACAGCGCACGACGGCCAGGAATACCAGCTCAACCTGATTGACACGCCCGGGCATGTGGATTTTTCCTACGAAGTCTCGCGATCGTTGGCCTCCTGCGAGGGCGCGCTGCTGGTGGTGGACGCCTCGCAGGGTGTGGAGGCCCAGACTCTCGCCAATGCTTACCTGGCGATCAATAACCACCTGGAGATCATTCCCGTCATCAACAAGATCGACCTGCCCAGCGCCGAGGTTCCCCGAGTGAAAGAGATGATCGAGCAGACCGTGGGCCTGGATTGCAAGGACGCTTTGCTGGTGAGCGCCAAGACCGGCCAGGGTGTTCCCGAAGTGCTGGAAGCGATCGTGAAGCGGCTACCTCCACCCAAGGGTAATCCCGAGAACGCGCTGCAAGCGTTGATCTTCGATTCCTGGTTCGATTCCTACCGCGGCGTGATTGTCCTGACCAGACTTTTTCAGGGCACGCTGCGCAAGGGAATGAAAGTCCGCCTGTGGTGGAACGGAAAGACTCTCGAAGTCGAAACCCTGGGTGTTCTCACGCCCAAGCCGGTGGAAGTAGACGAACTGGTGGCGGGCGAAGTCGGCTTTATGATCGCCAACAACAAGACGGTGTCTGACACCAAGATCGGCGACACCATCACCGACGATGCCCGTCCCGCCATCGAGCCGCTGCCCGGCTTTGAAGACATCAAGCCCATGGTCTTCGCCGGCCTATACACCGTGGACGCGCACGAACATACCGCACTGCGCGAGGCGCTGGACAAACTGCGCCTCAATGACTCTTCGTTCTTCTTCGAGCCGGAAAGCTCGGCGGCCTTGGGATTCGGTTTCCGCTGCGGGTTTCTCGGCCTGCTGCACATGGAGATCATCCAGGAACGGCTGGAGCGCGAGTTCGGGCTGGAGCTGATTACCACTGCGCCGGGCGTGCGTTACCGCATCACCAAGACCGGAGGCGAAGTCATCGAGGTGGACAATCCTTCGCGCTGGCCGGCGCAGAGCGAGATCGCCAAAATTGAAGAGCCGGTGATCATGGCCACCATCCTGACCAACGAGGAATACGTCGGCGGCATCCTCAAGCTGGTGGAAGAAAAACGCGGCAAGCAGAAGAACTTTGAGTATGTCAGCGCGTCGCGCGTCATGCTGACCTACGAGCTGCCGCTCAATGAGATCGTGCTCGACTTCTACGACCGGCTCAAGACCATCTCCCGCGGCTATGCGTCGCTGGACTACCACTTTTCCGGACACTGGGAATCGCCCATGGTGAAGTTGGACATCCTGGTGGCGGGCGATCCGGTGGACGCGCTCTCCATCATCGTGCACCGCGACTTCGCTTACGATCGCGGGCGGGCGCTGGTGTCGAAGATGAGAGAGTTGATCCCGCGGCAGATGTTTGAAGTGGCCATCCAGGCTTCGATCGGCGCCAAAATCATCGCCCGCGAAACCGTGGCCGCCATGCGCAAAAACGTCCTGGCCAAGTGCTACGGAGGCGACATCACCCGCAAGCGCAAGCTCCTGGAAAAGCAAAAGGAAGGCAAGAAACGGATGAAACGCATCGGCAAAGTTGACATCCCGCAAGAGGCGTTTTTGGCCGTGCTCAAAGTCGGCGAAGGCGCGTGATGCTTAGCTTTCAAAAAAGTTGCTAGCCGCAAATGTGCAAATCCTTGTTTTGCAAGAACTTGCTTTCCCCGTTTCTGGTGCAATCTGCGGCTCGTTCGCCGCAGGACACATAACCTGTTTATAATCAGTTTGTTACGTAGTGCCTCAATAGTTGGGCAGTTTGGCTTCTGAATGCGTAAGAAGACTCTTATCTGACCAGCGTCTGTAAGAAATTCACAGAATTTTCCACAGGATAGCTGCCCAAGGGGAACCCCTT
Source organism: Candidatus Angelobacter sp. (assembly GCA_036521855.1). Classification (GTDB taxonomy): domain Bacteria; phylum Acidobacteriota; class Terriglobia; order Terriglobales; family Acidobacteriaceae; genus Angelobacter. The sequence continues at coordinate 21,907 of DATDGY010000291.1, read as the reverse complement.
ACTCGTTTGTTTTCTTGAAATTTACGGTGATGAACGTCTCCACTTCAACCGCCTGGCCATTCAAGTAGTAAGGGCGGTACCGCCACTGGCGTACAGCGTCAGCGGCAGCCCTTACCAGCATGGGATGGCCGCTGATGACGTTGAGGCTTTCGATGCTTCCGTCTTTAGCGATGATCGCGTGCAGCCGAACTTCTCCCTGAGTGCCCGTCACAATTGCCATGTGAGGATAAACCGGATCGACTTTGGTGAGCAATTGCGCTTCAGCGAGATGTGAGATCAACACAGGTGGTTTCGATTTGGACTGCTGCAACTCCGGAGGCGCGGCGGGACCGCCGAAGGGCAAATCAGGAATGCCATTTGGCTGACCAACGTCGGGAGGGCCGGGATTCGGCGCGTCCGATGTGCCGGCAGGATGAGGGTTGAGCAAACAACCACCTAAGCAAGCAGTCGTGATGGGTACAATCAATGGGTGAGGAACGCTGACTCCCCCACTTGCCGGCGGATGCGACTCGCGGGGCAAATCAGGACGTCCCAGCGTTGCCACCAGGGGCGCGTGCGCTGACACCGAAATCACGCCGGTGGAAAGCAGCGGCAATGCCACGAGCAGCGCGCCTACAACCATCTCCGCGCTGAAGGCCAAGGCGATGGGCCAGCGTTTGCGCTTGCGGCCCGAGGGTGCGGATTCAAGCAGATTTTCCCGGAACATATTTCCCTCCGTGTTGAAGGGTTTGACACCGCACAACCGGGGTAATGTTCCGCAAGAGAGAGAATCACTGGAAAATAAATCGGCCGCCGCGAAGGGCGGCCGCGTGAAAGACCTGGAACTATTGCGGCTTTTTCGGTGTCGCAGCGGGAGTTGCCGGATGCGTTGCCGCGGGACGCTGGGTTGCCGGGGCCGCATTGCTCCTGGCCGGCGGGGCAGTCGCCGGGTTGGTCACGTTATATGCATCCACCAATTGCTTGGTGATGTTGGTTCCTTGATCGAACCAGAGCACGGGCGTCTGCGGATTGGAAACGTCCAGAACCATGGAGTACCCGTTGTTCTTGGCGTAGGCCTCGAGCACCGTAAGCAGCTTGCTGCCGATGCGGTTCACCACTTCCGACTCGGCTTGCTGGAATTCGGTCTGGGCATCTTCGTAGTTGCGCTGCAGAAGTTTCTGTTTGGCTTCGATCGTCTTGACCTGGCTGGCGCCCGCCTCGGGGCTCAGCTTGTCTTTTTGTGCGTCGTACTGCTTCTTCAGGTTTTCGACTTCGGAATTTTGGTTGTCCAACTCGGTTTTCTTGGGCAGGAACTTCGTCTGCAACACGTCGAATTCTTTCTTGCCTTCATTGGTGGCGACGATGGCATCCTGTATGTTGACGATGCCGATTTTGGTGGCAGACGGCGCCGGATTTGCGCCCTGCGCCGCGGCCGGACTGGACAACATGGCGCTCAGCGCCAGGCTGAGGACCACGATTTGGATTTTTTGATTACCGGACATGGATCACGCGCTCCTTAAGTTCTTTCCAGATTCATCCTGCAAACATACTTGCTCACTGCAACCGCAACGCGCCGGCAACCTGCGCTCAACGCTGTTTCGGCGAGGGAGCGGCAGGCGGCTGGTTGGCAGCGCCGTTTCCGGCCGGCTTGGCCGCCGGAGCCGGCACCGGCGATTGAGCGTTGTACGCGTCAATCAGGTCCTTGGTGATGTTGATGGTGGGGCTGCCGTAGAGCACCGGCGTCGTCTGCGGGTTGGATACATCCAGGATCACCGCATACCCGTTGGCCTTGGCATAGGTGTCCAGCACTTTCTGCATCTTTTCGCCCAGGCGGTTGAGCAACTCCACCTCGACCTGCTGCACTTCGTTCTGAAAGTCTTCGCCGTTGCGCTGCAGCGTCTTTTGCTTGGTCTCAATGTTTTTGACCAGGGTGGCGCGCGCTTCGTCGGAAAGCTTGCCACCCTGCGTCTGGAGCTGCTTCTTCAGCGCCTCGATTTCATCACCCTGGTTTTTCAGCTCGGCCTGCCGCGGCGAAAACTTCTGCTGCAACGCGTCCAGCTCCTTCTTGCCCTCGTTGGTGTTGGCGAGGGCCGCTTGGATGGCGACGTAGCCGATCTTGACCGGGGCCGGTCCGCTGGCCGGGCTGGGCGCAGGCGCCTGGGCCCAGCCCGCGGGGGAACCCGCCAGGCCCAAGCCGAGGAACAGCACCAGAATCTTTGCATTACCTAACATGGGATCGTAAGCTCCTTGAACTCTCGCTTGAAGTAATTTCGTCGCACCTTATCTTCAGGCCGGAGACGCACTGGAAATGCTTGAAATCGGCAGAGGGGACGAATGCTTCGATTATAGGTCTGGCCTCCGGCAGCGTCAAACAAGGGCTTCTCCTTAGAACGTGGTGCTGATGGTGAAACGGAACGTGTGTTTCGGCTCCTGCAGATGGAAATTCGGCCCGAACTGGTTAATTGCCTGCTGGAAACTGAAATCGCCCGCGCCGCCGGGCGGAAACATGCTGCGCACGATCGGGCTGGGCGAGGTAACGATCGTGTTCAAAGTGAGCGGATTGTACGCGTAGTAAATCCGGAAGGGCTGCTGCACGATCGGCAGCAACACTTGCAGCTCAAGACCGGTGGACATGCGCGGCACAAAGTTAGTGCCCGGCACTACCGGCAAAGCGCTGCTGAAAGGCAGCAAGTTACCGCCCGCACACTGGAAGTTGACGATGCTGGGGCAGCCGAAGACGGTGCTGTTGAGCTGCGTCACCGAACTCGGGGCGACCTTGAGCTGCGAATCCAAGCTGACAAAATCCATGCCCAGGTCCATGAACGGAGCCAGGACCACCGGGCCGACAATCTTGATGCGATATTCGAAATTGCTGAAAAGCGAGGTGTCGCCGCCGGGCAAGGTGATGTTGTTCACAGGGATGGGCACCATCACGTTGCCACGCCTTGGGTTGGTGGGATCAATGGGCACGAAGCTGTTATCGGGGTTGCGGAGCGGGAACTCCATGACCGTGGGCACGAACACGTACGGAGAAACCGTCCGGGTATCGAAGCCACGCAGATCGGTCTCACCGCCCATGTAGAAGCGCTGGTAGGGAGGAGCGCTGTTGCCGTTGAATCCATTGATGAAGGAGGCCTGGAAGCGCATGCCCAGCGTGTTGCCGCCTTGCTTGGGGATGGGAATGAATTGGGTGAACGAAACCAGCGGGCGATAGAAATCGACGTTGCCGCCCAGGCCGGCTACCTCCGCGGACGCGAAAAAGCTATGCCCGCTGTGCGGACGGAGAGGATTCGGGTTCAGCGTGCTGAAGCTGAAGGAAGGCGAGAGCGAACTGGTGATGATCCCGCTCAGCGCGTCGGGGCCGGAGATGCTGCGGAATTGCAGCGTCTCAAACAAATTGGTGGAAGCCGGAGTGAACGTGGTGATGCTGGTTCGGTCCAGGGTATAGGTCAAGCCCAAGCGTTTGAAGGAGCGAGGCAACGTGTAATTCATCGACCCGGTAACCCCGGTGCTGGTTTGGTTGTAATTCAAGAGCTGGTTAAGGACGGCGGTGGGCAGGTTGACCGGTTGTCCCGCGGCGATGGCAGCTTGCCGGGCCTGGTTGAAATCGTACTTCCGGTTGTAAACCGTGAAGCCAACCGCCAGCGGCCGGTCAAACACGTACGGCTCGGTGAATCCGAACAGCAAAACGCGCGAGATGCTGCCTACGTTGGCCTGGACCTCCAGCGTCTCCCCCAGGCCCAGGAAGTTGTTGGTCTGATAGTTCAGACCGATGAATGAGCCTTCAAGGCCGCTGACGCCGCCGGTAAGACCGATGCTGTTCTTGCCCTTCTCTCTGACCTTGACGGTGAGGTCAACCGTACCTTCCTGCTCGTTCAGCTTGCGTTCGGTGTCCTCTTCCGGCTTGAGCGCGTCAAAGTACTGGAGCTGATTCAGCCGCAGTACGCTCAAGTCCCAGAGCTGCTGGTTGTAGACCTGGCCTTCCTGCACCAGCAACTGGCGCCGGATCACCTTATCGCGGGTCGTGGTATTTCCCTGGAACTCAATGCGGCGGACAAAGTAAGGCTTGCCCTCGTCCACTTCGATGTTGACCGTGATCAGCTTCTTGGCGTCGTCAATATCGAAGCTGGGGACATCGGAGAAGTTAATGTAACCAATGGTGCCGTACGCCTTGCGCAGGTTCTGAATGCCCTTCTCCAAGAGGTGGGTGTCGAAGATGTCTCCGTCTTTGATGGGGAATGCCAGGCGCAGTTTGGAGGTATCTTTGATGGCCTGGTTGTTCTTGAAGGTGATGCCCTTCAGCCGGTATCTCTCGCCTTCTTCAATGGGCACCGTGATGTCCATGACCTTGGCGGGACGCTTTTCGAACAGGGGAACGTGGAAGCCGCCCTGGATGGTGCGGAGATTGGTCTTGGGGTTATCCACGTTGGCCTTGAAGTAGCCGTAGTGCTGGAGAGCGTCGCGCACCCGTTCCGAATCCTCTTCCAGCTTGGAGGCGTCAAAGGTCTTGGCGAACAGGCTTTCCAGGAAGATGGAATTGGGAATGCCTATCGGATGCAGGTTCTTCATGGCCTCCAGCAGGTGCCGGTTGGACACGTGCTTGTTGCCCTGGAAGATGATCTTGCCGACTTTGACCTTGGGTCCTTCCTTGATGTTGAAAGTCACGGCCACCGACGACGGCGGGATCGGCTGCACCTGCACCGCGATGGTTGCAAACTGGCGTCCGTGTTCGGCCAGCAGTTGCTGCAGGACCACCCGCGCCTTGGTGACCTTGGTGGGGTCGTACGGAGAATCGACGGTTAGAGGTACTTTTAGCTTCTTGTAGCGGTCCAGCACGTCGCTCACCGAAACCGAATTCAGACCGTGATATTCGATGGTACGGATGGTCGGCTTTTCCCGGACGTAAATATGGATGGTCCAGCCTTTGGCGGTTTGTTCGCGCTCGATGCGTACGTCATCGAAATATCCGGTGTTCCACACGGAACGCAGATCGCGCTGCAGGGCGGCTTCGTCGTACACATCCCCCACGCGGGTATAGACCCGGGACATGATGGTGTCTCTGGGTATGCGGCGGTTTCCTTCAAGCTCAATGGCCTCTATGGTCTGAGGGGCCTGGTCGGTGGTTGGCGGGCTGGCGGGTGTCTGGGCACTGGGCGTCTGGGTTGCGGGTGTCTGAGCGCCAGGTGTCTGGTTTGCGGGTGTCTGGCCGGCTTGGGGAACGGCAGTGGCCTGGGGACCCAGCCCGAATAGCAAAAAGCCAAAAAGGCAGACAAACGGCGTCCACCCCCGGTTGCGGCGGACGCACTTCTGACTGGTTTCCTTAAAGGACAACAAAATATGAGCACCTTCAGAGCAAGTTGGAAAACTCAGATTATACGGGAGTTACTGCTGAAGCGCTACTTGGGATGCCCGGCCCGGTCCGGTTTTACGGGTTTCGCCCCAGCCGCTCCTGCCTAAACGGCTGAGTTCTGCCCGAGTTTTTCCCCAAGGAAGCCATCTGTATCCAGCGCGGCTGCCGCGAGTCCTAACCGGACGCAACTCAACCGCAACCGACCGCCAGCCGTTCCTTCTTCGGAAGCCTGCCCCCGGTTGTTCTCCCACCCAAGGAGATGGCCACTTTTGGGCAGGCCCCTCCCTGCGAGGAGAACGGGCCAGAGCGGAAAACTTGCAAGGTTTTTTAGTTTTTTTCAGCGAGTTCGATGTCCACCAGGCACGAATAAAACGTAGCGCCGGCGCCAATGTCGGTCAGGGTCTCCGAAGTCAGCACGTTGATACTCTTGCCGTCGGGGGCCAGGCTTCCCCAGTTCAAGCGTGAAGCCACCAGTCCCGGCTGCACCGCGCCGTTTACATGAGCGCGCAGCCGAACCTCGCCGCGGTTATTGAAGACGCGCACCCAATCGCCTTCCTGGATGCCGCGGGCCGCAGCGTCCGCGGCATGGATCTCCAAAAGTTCCGGCGACTCCATTTCCTGGAGAGAGGGGATGTTGCAGAAGCTGGTATTCAGGTAGTTATCGGCCTTGCGCGAGAGCAACTCCAGAGGAAACTTCCGCGCCGCCTGGGTGTGCCGCGACTCCTGCGGCGGAGTGAATGAGGCCACCGGATCGAGCCCGGCGGCGGCCAAGTTCTCACTGTACAACTCCGCTTTGCCGCTGGCGGTAAAGAACCCGCCTCGGGCAAAAGGAAGGAAGGGCCCGTCGCCCAAGTTCAAGCGCACGTGGCCTTCTTTCTCCAGACGTTCCCGGGTAATCCCGTCGCGCCAGCCGCGCGGGTGGGGCTTGGCCAACGCCGCGTCGATCATCTCGTCGACGGTCTCGCCGAAGCACTCCTCGGTAAAGCCCATGCGCCGGGCAAGTTCGCGAAACAGGCCGGTATTGGATATGGCTTCGCCCAGCGGAGCAATGGCCTGATCGGAGATCTGCAAGAAATAATGACCGTAAGCCTTTTGCAGCTCTTTGTGCTCAAAAAAAGTCGTGGCCGGAAGCAGCAGATCGGCGTAGCGCGTGGTGTCAGTGAAGAACTGCTCGTGCACGACGGTGAAAAGATCCGGACGCAGGAAGCCCCTCAGCACGTCATTGTTATTGGGAGCGACGCTGGCGGGATTGGAGTTGTAAACGAAGATGGCTTTGACCGGCGGGCCGCTGAGATGGTTCAGCGCCTTGCCCAGTTCGGACATGTTGACCACGCGCGCGGCCCGGCCCAGAGGGCTTTTCAGCATGAGATCGGGACGCTCGTTCGCCTCATCATCCAGGTAAAACGATCCGCTGGTGGAGAGCTGCAGGCCGCCGCCCATCTCCTTCCATGACCCGGTGATGCAGGGCAGCATGGCGATGGCGCGTACCGCCATGCCTCCGTTCTGCGCTCGCTGTACGCCATAATTCACGCGAATCGCCGCCGGACGCACGGTGGCATACTCGCGAGCCAGCTTGCGAATATCATCTGCGGCAATGCCCGTCCATTGGGCCACCCGTTCCGGCGGATACTCCTGGACCCGCGCCCGAAGCTGGTCGAATCCCAGCGTATATTGGGCCACGTAATCGGCATCGTAAAGATTCTCATTGATGATCACGTGCATCATGCCCAGAGCCAGGGCCACGTCGGTCCCGGGATGGATGGGCAGGTACCAGTCGGCGCAGCGCGCCGTGCGCGTCTTGTACGGATCGATGACGACCAACTTGGCGCCGTTGCGGCGCGCCTCAGCGATGAACGGCCACAGGTGCACATTGGTTCCGTGGATGTTCGCGCCCCAGGCGATGATGTACTTGGAATCGCGGAACTGTTCGGGCTCGGTTCCCAGCTTGCGTCCGGTTACCGTAAGCAGCGCGTCGCCGCCGGCGGTGGCGCAGATGGTGCGGTTCAGTTGTGAAGCGCCCAGGCGGTGAAAGAAGCGGTGGCACATCCCGGCATTGTTCAGATGACCCAGCGTTCCGCCGTAAGAATAGGGAAGAATGGCCTCGGGGCCGAACTCCGCGGAAATCTGCTGGAAGCGGCGCGCAATTTCGTTAAGCGCTTCGTCCCAGGAGATGCGGACAAAATCTCCGCCATCGCGCCCGCCCTGTCCTTTCGGCCCGACCCGCCGCATGGGGTAGAGCACGCGGTCCGGCGAATAAACGCGATCGAGATACTTCGCGACTTTGGCGCACAAAAATCCGCGGGTCACCGGATGCGCGGGATCGCCCTGGATGCGCGTGGCCCGTCCGTCCTCCACTGTGATAAGCACTCCGCATGCGTCAGGGCAATCATGCGGGCAAGCGGCATGGACCACCTTCTTCATGGGCCTATTATAAGGCGTTCTGGCGCAAGCAACTTCTGATAAGGTGCCCCAACAGGTTCCCTTAGTCATCAATCGTCTCAAGAAGAAAAGCGCTTCTTGCCGCGTAATAACGTGAGATCATGTTGCGGCTTGGTAGGGAAAGAATGACGGGCAGCAACATGCCGATCGGCCCCGCGCTGCGAGCGCCCTTGGCCGTGGCCGCCGCGGCCTTTGCCGGCGGCATCTGGCTGGCCGGACACCTGCATCGTCCGCCGCTGTTGTGGGTCGCGGGCACCGCGTTGCTGGTGGCATGCGCGGTGGCAGCGGTCGCGGCCCATCGCTTGCGCCTGGCCCAGATCTCGGCGATCCTGGCTTTGCTTTGCGTGGGCGCGTTGGCGAGCGTGAATGAGGCCGCGCTGCGTCCACGCATCGTAGCTCCCCCGGCGGAGTTCTTGAGCGGCGAACCGGTGGAGATCGAAGGCCACGTCACCAGCGACGGCGCCCTGCTGCCGGGAAACGGCATGCGGGAACGCTTCGATCTCGAAACAGACATCATTCGTCTGGGCGATCGTACGTTCACGCTGCCGGTGGGCGTCCGCGCCACGGCGTTTTCCAAGGGCGATGTATCGGAAGTCGATCCCGTTGAGGTGTCTGCGGCCTTTCCTCAGCTCGCTTACGGTGATTGTGTGCGTTTCGGCGCACGGCTGCGATTGCCTCGCAACTTCCGCAATCCGGGGGCCTTCGACTACGAGGGATATCTGCGCGGACTGGGCATCGCTACGCTGGCCTCGGTCAATGTAGACGCGATGGAGGTCTTGCCTGGAAAATCGGGAAGCCGTCTGGGCTTCTGGAGAAGCCACATCCGCCGCAGCATTCTCGAGCACATGAGCAATCCCGCGACCGGTCTATGGGGTCGCGAAGACGCCGCGCTCTTTGCCGCCATGGTCTTGGGCGATGACTCGCTGCTGATGCGCAACGTTCGCGAAGAGTTTCAAGCGACCGGCGTGTACCACTTGCTGGTCGTCTCCGGAATGAACGTGGCCTTGCTGGCGCTGGCGGTCTACTGGCTGGCGCGAAGGCTGCGTGCGCCGGAGTGGGCGGCAGCGCTGGTGACAATCGCCCTCTCCGCCTTTTACGCTTACGTCGCCGGCATGGGCGTGCCCATCCAGCGGGCCGTGCTCATGCTCACCGTGTTTCTCGCCGCCCGCCTGCTCTATCGCGACCGGCCGGCTCTGAACGCTACCGGCTTCGCTGCGGTGGTGGTTCTGGCGATTTCACCCGGCGCGCTGTTTGAAGCCGGATTCCAACTCACGTTTCTCGCCTTGCTGGCCATCGCCGGCATCAGCCTGCCGCTGCTGGAACGGACGTCTGCGCCCTTCCGTCGCGCGCTCCGTCATTTTGATTCCACGACTTATGATCTCAGCCTGGAACCGCGCTTGGCGCAACTTCGCCTGGACCTGCGCCTGGTAGCGGGCAGGATCGCCCAATTCGTGGGCCAGCGGCCGGCGCGATGGCTGGTCACCGGTCTGGCCGGCTTGGTCCTGGCAGCGTACGAGTTGATCGTGGTCTCCTCCATCACCCAGGCCGTGCTAGTGCTGCCCATGCGGGCGTACTTTCATCGCGCCGCCGTGATCGGGTTGCCCGGCAATGTGCTGGCGCTGCCGCTGGCGGGAGTCATGCTGAACGCGGGAGTCGCAGCCATCGCTCTCAGCTATCTCTCCCTCCGGCTGGCTCGCCTCGCGGCATGGATTGCCGCGGCGGCCTTGCATTGGACGCTCGCCTGCCTGGGCTGGCTCTCGCACTTGCACGTTGCCCAGTGGCGCGTGCCCGACGCAGGGTGGGCGCTCTCGCTGGCCGCCGCCGCCGGCATCGTGCTGGCATTGTTCGCTGTGCGCCGAAGGCGCAGCGCGGCCTGGGCGGGCGTGGCGATATTGTTCGTCTCGGCGGCCGCGGCGGCGTTCTTCACCGCTCCGCCGCGGACCACGCCCGGCAAGCTGGAGATCACCGCCATCGACGTGGGCCAGGGCGATTCGCTGCTGGTTATCTCCCCCGAGGGACGCGCCATGCTGGTGGATGGCGGCGGCAACATCGGCCCCACGCGCGGCGAATTCGATTTCGGCGAAGACGTGGTTTCACCGTACCTCTGGTCACGCGGGCTGGAGCGCCTGGACGTGGTGGTCCTCACCCACGCTCACGGCGACCACATCGGCGGGCTGACACGCGCTTTGCAGAACTTTCGTCCGCGCGAACTGTGGGTAGGGATCAATCCGGAAACGCCCGAACTGGACCGGCTCTATGCCGCGGCCGCAGCCAACAGCGTCTCCGTCCGCCGGCATACCACCGGAGACGAATTCGACTGGGGCGGGACGCACGTCCGCGTGCTCTCGCCACCGCCGGACTGGCATCCCAAGGCCCGGCCCATGAACGACGATTCGCTGGCGCTGTTGCTTTCCTTCGGCGAAACCCGCGCTCTGCTGGCCGGCGATATCGAAAAGAAGATGGAAAGATTCGTGGCCGGCGAGTTCCCCCACGCCGACCTCTTGAAGATCGCCCACCACGGCAGCGCTACTTCCACCACTCCGGAACTGCTGTCGGCAGTGCAGCCAAAATTCGCCGTGATCTCGGTGGGATGGCGGAATTCGTTTGGCCATCCGCGCCCCGTGGTCTTAGAGCGCTTGCAAGAGGCCCATGTGCTTACCTACCGAACTGACACCATGGGCCTGGTGACGTTTCTGCTCGACGGCAAGAAGGTGGAAGCAAAGGTGGGTGGGTTCTAAGAGCAGCCGTTAGGAGCCGAAACAGATTCATTTGTCATCGTCATCGTCGGCCATTCCGTCTTCCGGCGTCGGTGCGTTTCGGTAATCTTCAATGACGCGGCGGGCCTCGTCGGCCTCGGCTGGATTGACGCGCAGCACCATTCACCCCGCGCTCGGGAGCACATGCTTTCGTCCTTATCGAAGCTCTGAGTAACGTCCCCATCTCCGGCTGGTCCGGAGATGGGGAGTGTTGTTTTAGAAGCTCAGCCGCACGCCAAACTGGATCTGCCGCGCAATGTCTGCGGAGTTGAAGGAGAGCGGAACAGACCCCGGAACGAAGCCGGGCTGGAAGTCAAGGGTTTTTACGCCTCGGACGTTGAAAGGGCCATTCAGCAGGTTGCCACCGTTGGGAAACGGGGTAGCTAATGCTGTGGCTGCGGTGCCTTCCGGGAAAATACCGTTCACGCCCGTAAAGTTGGTGTGATTGAGCAGGTTGGCCGCGGTCACGCTGAGTCCCAGCCGCATGGCCTCGTGGTCTTTGGACAGACGAATGTCCTTGCTGAACCTCATGTCCCAGCGAGAGTTCCAGGGAAGAATACCGCTGTCACGCGGGGCGTTGAACGGCCGCGCCTGGTTGAGCGCCTCCTGGGTCAGACCATTGCCGGCTGCGCCAACGGCGGGACTGTCGAACAACTCGAATGGAGTACCCGAGCGGATACTCAGGATCGGCGACAGGCTGATGTCCGCCAGCGCCCTCGTGAAAAAGCTTCCCGAGTCGCTATGGAACGGGGTGGTATAAACCGCGCTCGTGGTAAATATGTGGGAAATGTTAAAGGGAGAAAGCGCCCGGTCTTTGCCCGGACTGGTCGGATAGTACGAGCTATTGAACGATGAGAAATCCAACACGTCATCAATAGCTTTGCTCCAGGTGTAGTTGCTCTGGAACTGCAGGTGGTCGGCGAAGCGCCGGGTGAGGGAGATCGTCCCCGCGTGATAGATTGCTCCACCGCAGGCGCAGTACTCGGTCAGGGTCTCAAACTTAGGCTGCCCCCCGATCAGCGGGTTGTTCGCCGGATTGGGCGTTAGAATGGGGCCGAGGAGCGGATTGGTTACGCCACTGTTGACAAAACCCACCTCCAGCGGATCCTGCAAGTGGATCGTGTGTTGCACGTTGTAGCCCACTTCGAGGGACATGTTCTTGGTCAGCTCCCGTTGAATGCTCAAGCTGGCCTGAATGCCGTAGTTGTTCTTGTAGCCGCCGGCAGGATTGATAATCCCGATGCCATTGGCTTGGCCTTGCGCGATGGGTATGCCCGCGAGAGCGTAATCTGCAGCCGTGACCGGTTTCAGCACCGGCAAGTTCCCTTGCACGAACAGGGCCCCCAGCAAGGCAGCGTATCCCGGCGTGCCGATGGTTTCCACCGCTTGGGCGAACCCTGTCGCCCCGGTAGGGTTGTAGAGGTTGGAGTAGTAGGAATCCTGGAACTGCGCCGGCGCCACGAATATGCCACCGCCGGCCCGGACAAGAGTCTTGTGGTCGCCAAACACGTCGTAGGCGAAGCCCAAGCGAGGCGAAGCGTAGTAGTTAGGATTCTGGTTGGGGAAGGCCTCTTCATCCACGTCGAAGCGAACCCCAGCATCCACGGTCAACCGGGACGTCATCTTCCAGGAATCTTGGAAATAGACGCCGCCATAGTGCGCCCAATTGGATATCAGAACATTGTTGCCGGTAGAGGTCCGAAATTGGGTCGGCAGTCCGACCCCAAAGGATTGCAGGGACGTGAGATTTGTAGCCGGCCCAGGCAATCCAGCGGCTGCCACCGCCTGCGCTGCCAAGGCGGGCGGCAAAACGCCGGGTGTGAGGATAGGGAGAATCCCGGGCACATAGGCAATCTGCGAGTGTGCGTACAGATTGTCAAAGTAGGTGTATTTTACCGGGCGATAGGACTCACCGAATTTGAAAGTATGCTTCCCCATGCTCCAGGTGACGCTATCTTCAAACTGGTAGCGCCGCTGGTGGGCCATGAACTCTGAGCCCAGAAGGGGTCCAAAGGTGCCGAACCCATCGGTAAAGGCGTCAAAGGGCGTGGTCGGTCCGCCGTGGCCGTTGTTCCAGCTAAGGTCGACGACGTTCTCCGGTACGATTTGCACTCGCAGACTATTGAGCAGCGAGGGACTGAAGATATGGCTCCAGGTGGTCAGCACCTCGTAGTCGCGAATGGTGTCGTTAGTAGCATAGCTCGCCGATATCGTGGGTCCCACGCCGGCGCCGTAACCCCCGGCGCCTCCACCCAAGTCGAGAGGAGCGTCCTCGCGTTCCTGGAGGAACCGGAGCGTAACGGTGTTGCTCTCATTGGGCTGCCAGTCCAGGCGAGCCACGCTGTCAACCCATTTTTGGTCGCCGGGAACGAAGCCGCTTTGGCCGGCAATCAACTTCTGCACGAAGGGATTGTTGGCCGGAGTCAAGAAGGCGGTCAAACCGGCCGCGGCGCCAGGGTTGACCGACGCCACCTGATTTATATACGCCTGCTGAGCGCCAGATGGCCCCGTAACGAACGGCGTATTGAAAGTCTTGAGGCTCTCAAAAGTCGTCCGGTAGGCTTCCGTGTTGAGGAAGAAGAAGACCTTGTCTTTGACCAGGGCGCCGCCGAGGCTGCCCCCGATGTGGTAATCCTGATCCATGGCGTCGTTGTTTCCGAACTGGAAGAACGGCTTGGCGTCGGTTACCTGGTCGCGGAATAGTCCAAACACGTTGCCATGCAGTTGATTGCCGCCAGACTTGGTGACGACATTGACATGCTCCGCCAGGGTGAATCCAAACTCCGCGTTAAACGAATTGCGGTTGACCTGGAGTTCCTGGATAGCATCAGGAGAGATGTGTGTTGTCCGGGAAATACCGGACCCGTAGTCGTTCTCGCCGCCGTCAATCGTGACCAGTCCACCGCGCCCATTTCCGCCCGCGGTGGTGAAATTGTTCACCGCAAACGCCCCGATATTGCGCTGTGCGCCGGAGCTGTGAATGGCCTCGGCATTGGTCATTCCCGGCAATAACTGAATGGTCGTAGAGTAATCACGGCCGACGCTGGGGATGTTCTGCTCCGCGATCTGGTTGATGTAGTCGGCTTGCTGCGTCTGCGTGACCTGAATCACCGGCGCACTATCTCCGGTGACCTCGACGATCTCCGAGGTTGAGCCTACCTTCAGGTGAGCGTCATAAATGGAAGTCGTACCCACCGTCAAGGTAAAGGTCTTGGCCACTTCTTTCTGAAATCCTTGCGCCTCCACGGTGATCTCATAAACGCCCGGCTGCAGCACCGGTATCACATAGCTGCCGTCGGAGTTGGATTTCACTGTTTTCGTGAAGCCCGTACTGGGATTGGTTGCCGTGACGCTTGCTCTGCCAATGACCGCCCCTTGCGGGTCGTACACGCTTCCTCTCAGCGTGGCAGTTGAATAATCAACCTGCGCGTAGGCAGACAGGAACCCTAACCCAGCCACAAGCAATCCACTCAAGAAACAGAACCTGGTGAGTCCTTTCATCGTGTCTTCCTCCCGATAAAGTAAGAAACTTGTAAGAAACTCTCAAAGATGGCGGGATACAAAAACTCAACTCGTGGATGGGAGCACGATTGCCTTCGAAGGTATTGTTTCCTTTGATGGACGTGCTTCACACGGTTTCAGCTATCTGAAATGTGTGCCCTCCTTCTCCACCAGTCATCGGCGGGGCCGATAGCGGTCTTATAAAGGGACGAACAAGCATTCATTCCATTGGACGCTCGTTCATTTTAGAGCCAGCATTCTCTCTGCCAAACTTGCTCTTTACGCAGCCACATCGACTCCACGGGTAGAAGCACATTGATATTTCAAGAGCTTAGCGGGAAAGGAGTCTAGAAATGGCTAGAAGGTATTTGAGAACTATCTGGTTTTTTGTATCTTTGGGCCGAAACGAATACAAAATTTTGGAACTCATAGATGCACTTAAGAAAAGATAGGCACAAGCTGAAAATGGCCGCACTTAGCCATTGATATGTCTCTCTCTGCTTTCGGAAATAACGAAGCTATTCATATTTCGGCACAGGATCAACAAATGCCGCCGCTCCGGGATCGTTGCTGACCACCCCGACAAGCTTGAGTTGGCGACAAGCACCCGGATCAGCAGAAATCTGGGTTGGGAAAAGAAGGGTACGCTTGACCCAACGGACGAGCGCAAGCACTGGCACCTCGGAAAACGACCCGGGATTGATTTTCGTGGATCATTTGTATTCTTCGCCGTCTGGTGTTTCCCCGTCTTCTTCGGGGGCGGGCGCGTTTCTGTACTCTTCGATCACGCGACGAGCCTCATCGGCCTGGGCCGGATTGACGCGCAGCACGATTCCGCCCACACCCGGGAGGATGTCCTGCGGGGCCTGCAGGGTGGCGATGAGGGACTCGATCCCCGCCGAGGTGAGCAAAGCATGTACGACCATCGCTTCCGGCTCATCCTGCGTATCAAACACCGTGACCAGCTCGGGATCGGCCGTGTTGTCTCCGCTCATGCTCTCTCCTCCTCCGCCATGGGACGGCGGGCAAGCCACAAGAGTAACATTCCGCCGTGCCATCGAGATAAGATTAGAAGATAACAAACGCCCAAGGCAGCAACCCGTAATTTTCGGTCTTAACCATCCCCCAGGAGCAGCTTATTTCCCGTTCGCCGCAGACCGCACCCGAAGAAAAGGCAGAGGAACGACGCCGTCTGCGCCGCCTGCAGATCATGGTGGCGATGGTCTCTTCCGTCTTGAGCCAGGATCCTAACCTGACGCCGGAGAGAGCCACCGCCATGATCGGCGATTGCAGAAAGGCCGCCCTGGCCATGTTCCCGGGAAAAGAGCTGGCCTTTGACCTCATTTACAAACCGCGCCTGGAGCTAGTGGCCAAGGAAAGATTTCGGCCTTAGATCCAAGGCGTGAGTGCTTTTACAGCGTTGCTTGCTTGCGCTATTCCGCCAACCCTACCCCTGGGCTTCCCATGCGCACTACTCCCAGTGAAACTTGACCCCGGCGCGGGCGAAGATCGGCGGCCCGACGTTAAGCGAGGGCGTCCTGGCGATCTGGATTCGCGAATCGAACATGTTTTCGACGGCAGCGAATACGTCCACGCCATGGCCCAGCCGCTTGGAGACGGAACTATCGAGCTGGAAGAAGGAATCGAGCGGGAACTGGTTCAGGTCGTCGTCGAACTGGCTGCTGGAGGCGCGCGCCTGCGCGGCCAGGGTCCAGCCGCGGGGCATCGCATAACGCGTCTCGAAAGTGAATTGATGAGGCGCCACCTGCGGCACCTCCAGCCCCACCAGTGCCGGATTGGCGATGAAGCTGGTAACCACGGCGTCAACAAACTGGTAGCCGGCGACGAAGTCGAAGTGACGAAAACGCCAAGTGGCGTCCGCTTCCACGCCCCGGGAGCGAGTGCGGCCCAGGTTCTGGCGTTGCTCGGTAATGAGCGCCGGCGTGGTGCTCAGCGTGACGTTGGCTACCGGGTCGGAAACCTCCATCCAGAAGAAACCGGTATGGATGCGCGTGTTCTTCAAGAAAAAGTTGGCGCCGGCTTCCGCGCCCGAGAGCCGCTCCGCCTGGAGAGCCGCGTTGGCCTGAGTGAGAACGTTGCCCAGGCGGAACGACCGGTACAGTTCGTTGAGCGTGGGCGCGCGGAACGACCGGTAAGCCGAAGCAGTCAGCGTGACCTTATCGCTGGCCCGGTACAGCAACGCGGCCCGGGGACTGAAGGCGTGGTCGCTTTCATCGGTGAACGCGGTGAAGCTCCGCTTGACCGTGGGAAGCAGCGGCGTAGTGCTGGTATGGGCCTGATAGTTGTCCCAATTGTCGTATCGGCCGCCGACGGTGAGCAGCAGGCGAGAATGCAGCCGGATGGAATCCTGCAGATAAATCCCGGATGTCAGTTGCCGCCCGCCGGAATCAACCAGCGAGGTGGCCAGGGAGGCGGCAAAGGCAGTCTCATTGCTGAAGCCGCGCACGTAACGCGCGTCGGCGCCGGCGACCAGCAGGTTGCGGTCGCCCAGCTGGCGGGACAGGACCAGGCTGCCGCCGGTTTGTTGTGCGGGGACGTGCTGTGCGCGGGTCAGCGCCTCACTGTTGCGGTCGGCGGCAACCGAAGAGAAAGTCTGGTTGTAGCTTTGTCCCGAGCCCCAGCCGCGCAACTCGATGCCGGCCAGCCGCGTCAACAGATTGAGACCGCTGCTGATCTGCCAAAGCTGCGTGTCATTGGTTTGCAGCGGCGTGCCGTTATTGCGGTCCTCATCGTAGAAGTTGCTGGCAACGAACAAATCTCCAGCTTGGAATTTGCGCCGGGCGGTGAGCTCCCCGGTCCCATGCTCGGAGTTGGCGGGAGTATCCACGGAGCCGCGCAGATCCGGCGGGACTAGGATGTATCCGTTGCTGCGGAAGGCCTCGCCGCCCAGGTTCAGGCTCCATGATTTGAGCAACCAGTCGCCTGCCAGGGAAACATCGGGAGTGCTCTCCGAGCCGGCGGACAGCTCTGCAGAAAACAGGTTGCGTACCGCTCGTTCCGGAACAATATTGACCACGCCGCTCAGGGCGCCGCTTCCGTACAGGCTGGAGCCGCCGCCGCGCAGCAGCTCGACCGCACTTATTTCCTCGCGCGGGATGCGGCCCCAATACACCCAGCTGCCAAAGGGATCGTTCAAGGGAATGTCGTCATAGAGCGTGATGGCCCGGCTGGCCCCGCTGCCGCCGACGCCGCGCAGCGATGATCCCTGGGACGTGGGATTGGCGGTCCGGCTGTCGGAGCGCCGAAACAGGGTAAACCCGGGGACCTCGCGCAGAGCTTCGTCAACAGCCTCAGTCGCGGCGGTTTCGAAATCCTGGCGCGAGAACACTTGTATGCTCTCCGCGGTTTCGCCCCGGCTGGTGCCTACACGATTGGCGGTCACGTTGACTTCCTGAGAGACCGAGGCAGGGACCAGCACTACTTCAATCTGTTTGTTGTCTTCCGGTAATGCAGCCGTGAAAGGCGCAAAGCCCTTGGCTTCCACCGACAGAGTCAGCTTCTCACGCGGCGCACCTTCCACCCGGAACGAACCGTCGGCCGTGGTGGTCGCGGCATGCTCATACGCCGCGCCTTGCACGGTGATGTGCGCGCCGGCGACCACGTAGCCAAGCTGATCGCGCACCGTCCCCTGGATAGTGCGGGAAGGGCTTTGCGCACAGACCAGTCCCCCGCACAGGGCCAGCAACATTCCACATTTGATTGCCGATCGCATCATAGACGTGCACTTTGCGATGAAAAAAGCCGGCTATCGACGAGGCTGTCGGATAAGCAACGTATCACGGATTACCGTCCGGCAGGCGTCATTATTCTTATTCTTCCACGATCAGCGTTCCCTTCATGCCGCCGTGGCCGAGGCCGCAGAAAACCGAACACTTGAAAGGAAACGTCCCACTCTTATCAGCGGTGAATTCCACCGTGGTGGGAACCCCTTTCTTGAGTTTTTGCTCGACGTGGAAGGCCTCCAGCTTGATTCCGTGATCGTGGTCGGTGGCGGTGATGATCAGCCGGACGTGTTCCCCCTTCTTCACGTGGATGGCATCAGGCGAAAACGCATATTTCTTCGCAGACACCTGGATCTCGTGCCCGCCCGGCGTTGTTCCTTGGGTTGGGCTCTGCGCGTCCTGCGCCGGCGCGTTCAGCGCAGCTAGCGCAAACAACAGGAATAGAGCCAACATCAACCTCTTTGATCTCTTGACAGCCATCTTCTTGGAGCTCCGAATAGCAGCCGAAAGTATATCAAGATCTGTTTCCTTCGGCGGCCGGCCTATTTCTTGTCGATGCGCTGCAAGATGAAAGTCAGCGTGCCCCAAGCGAGACGGACGCGGGCTTGCACGGGAACGCGGGCGGCATCGTCGGAATACCAGATCCAAAAGTTGCCTTTGTTCTTCAGAAAGCCGGAGGCGGCTTCCGGCTGCACGCGTATCGTGTTGAAGACCCCGGCCGGCGTCTTGATCTGCTCGCGAGCTTCGGCGCGGACATTCACGGTGATGGTGTCGCCGCCATCGCTTAGGGGAAAGCTATAGGTATGACCGGTTTCGAGCGGCAGTGACGCCACGTAGTAAATTCCAGTGACTACGTCCGTCACGCAGGCGGGAATAGCGTGCTCTTCGCGCCGCGTGTCTTTCTTCTTCAGGTTCTTCTGTTCCCGCAGCGCCTTGCCGCGCGCGTAGTCAAAGGTGATGTCGGTCTGCACCCGGCGAAAGCCTTCCTCAACAGCGCGGGAGGTACTGTGTGAGCAAAAGCTCGCGGGATCGAAGAATGACTCGTAGCGGTCGTGTACGTGAAACAGAACGGCGGCGGCGCTGGTGGCGCTGGCCAGGCCCACCACGCGGTTTTCCGCGCCGGCCGGTTCCATGCGCAACGTTGCCGTGCCGGCGTTGAAGACGCGCCACACCCCGCCGTAGGTGTAGGTCTCTCCCAGTGGAAATTGATACCCAAGCCGCGGCTTGGCGATCGCGGCAGCGGCAGTGATGGGAGAAGGGGGAGTCGGGGCCGGAATGGATGCCGATTGCGGACGCTGCCAGGCCCCGGCTGCGCACAAACAGCACGCTAAGACTGGCATCATCGCCTTGTTTGGACGCCTCAACGGCGCACCAGCACTAGTTTCAGGATCAGCGCGCCCATCATCAGGACCGAACCCAGGGCGGCATTGTATTCGCGGTGCTTCAGGTAAAGCTTATGGGAATAGCCGCCACCATCAACGCCATCGACGTCGGAACGATAGGGAGTCAGGCGTGGCAGAAAACGCGGCACATGGCGCGCGTACTGATCGTAACCGGGGAAGGCAGAACGCAGGTATTCCTCTTCCGCCCGGATCACCGGCAGGTAAATGAGAATGAACATGGCCACGGCGGCCAGCGCGATCCACAGATTGCGGGCGGCCACGGCGAAGCCCACGGCGATGAGAATCGAGCCCAGATACAGCGGATTGCGCGTATAGGCGTACGGCCCGGTGGTGGTCAATTCCCGGTTCTTGCGGATGTGTCCGGAGGCGGCGGCGCGGACAGCGAGTCCGGCGACGATGAAGACACCGCCCGCCGCGATCCACAGCCACGCCGGGCGGGCGAACCACAAGAACGCTGCGGCCAGGACAAAGCTTAGCGGCACGCGCATCCGAGTGGCAATCCGCGACCAGCTAGGCATGACCGCCTCCCAGCAGATGGCGCGCGGCGGCGATGACCTCTTCGGCGCCGATCTGCATCAGGCCCGCGTCCGGCTTGCGGTGATGCGAGAAGGTGGTTTCGCTTTCGGGATGCCTTAGCGCGATGGCCTTGTCGCTGAACGGGCCGGTGCGCGCCGGATCGGTAGGCCCGAACAGTGCGACGGTGGGTACACCCAGTGCCGCCGCCAGGTGCATGGGGCCGGTATCGCCGCCGACAAAGATGCGGGCGCGTCGCGTCAAAGAGATGAGTTGGCCGAGGCTGCCCCTGACGGCAAACGCGTGGCCGCCGCCGGCCGCGACCACCGTCTGCGCCAAAGCCTCCTCGCCCGGGGGCGCGTTGACCAGCGACTTGATGTTGTGTTTGGCCAACGCCTGGGCCACCGCGCCAAATCGTTCCGCAGGCCACTGTTTACCGCCCCAGCCGGCGCCGGGGTTCAACAGCGCGAAGCTGGCAATGCCCAGACGCGCGATCTCAGACTGCGCCCACGCTTCTGCGACGGGATCGCAAGGCAGGTGCGGGGCGAGAAGTTTCAGCTCCTTGCCGTCGAGAAATTCCCTCAAAGCCTGCGCAGCCAGACTATGGTTCTGCTCCATCACATGCTCCCCGGCGCGAGGAAATTTCCGCGAGTAGAGAAATCGGGACGCCGGTTCGCGGGGATCACGAAATCCGGCAATCTCTTTGGCTCCGCTCCCGCGCGCCAGCACTGCGGACTTGATGGCGCCCTGAAAATCCAAAACCAAGTCGTAGTGAACATCGCGGACTCGCCGCCGCGCCCCCCGCATCTCCTGGAGCGTTCCATGACGGAAGATGCGCTGGCGCCAGCCCTTGGTGTCCACCGTATGGATCAGGTTCACGACCGGCTTCTGCGGGCTAAGCGTTTCCGGACTGGACTTGGGGCCACGTGCGGTGAGCAACTCCGTCCACCGGTCCTCAACCAACCAGCCCAGGGTAGAGTCGGGCAGGGCAGCGCGTATCGCGGTGACTGCGGGCAAAGCGTGGAGGATGTCGCCCATGGCGCCCAGCCGGGCGATCAGGATTTTTGCCATTCCGTCCTTCTCAGCAACTCGGTGGTGGAGTGGTCTTTGGGATCGCCCACAATCTCCACGCGGCCGCCACAGGCGATCACCTCATCGCGCTCGGGAACGCTCTCGGCGGTGTAATCCGTGCCCTTGGCATGAACATCGGGACGCAAGACGCGGACCAGGTTGCGGACGTCAAGCTCGTCGAAGATGGTAACCGCGTCCACGCCTTCGAGAGCGGCCACCAGTTCGGCGCGTTCGTGATCCGGGACGCGCGGACGTTCTGCGCCTTTCAGAGCGCGCATGCCGGCATCGGAGTTTACGGCCACCACTAGCCGCCCGCCAAGTTCCTTGGCCGCGCGCAAGTAGCGGACGTGGCCCACATGGAGCAGGTCAAAACCGCCGTTGGCCAGGATGATCTTGTCGCCGCCCGCGCGCCACTGCCGCACCAGTTCGGCGAGCTGGGGAAGCGCCAGAATCTTGCCCTTTTGCTTCGACTGCGCCAGATCAGCCCTCCGTTACGGCCTTGAGCAGTTCCGCGCGCGTCACCGTGGCGGTGCCGCGCTTCATGACTACGATGCCTCCGGCGTAGTTGGCGAGCCGGGCGGCCGATTCCGCGTCGGCGCCAGCAGCCAGCGCGGCGGTGTAGGTAGCGATCACAGTGTCGCCGGCGCCAGTGACGTCCGCGACTTCATCCGAGCCGTAGATGGGAATGAAGATCGGTTTGTGATCGCGGGAGAAAATCACCATGCCGTCGCGGCCGCGCGTGATCAGCAGGGATTCGAGCTTCATTTTCTGCATCACCGCCCGGCCTGCGGTCAGAAGCCGCTCGTTGTCATTGCCGATCCGGGTGCGTAGCGCCTCTTCCAGTTCCGACTCGTTGGGCGTGGCCGCGGTCACACCGTTGTAGGCCAGGGCGCGATAGCGCGAATCCAGCGTTACCGGAATGCCATCGAGCGAGGCCCGGGTGCGGATGCTTTCAAAGATCTCCGGCGTCGCCGCGCCGTAGCCGTAGTCGGAGAGGAGCAGCGCGTCTGAGGCGCGCACGTAACCGCGGGTCTGATAAACCAGATCGCGCAGGTCGGGAGAGTCCAGGGGCGTTTCCGGCTCGCGGTCCACGCGGATGACTTGCTGCCGCGGCGAATGCGTCATGCCGGCCAGGACGCGGGTCTTGGTGCA